>JACPAM010000130.1 GCA_016180805.1 Deltaproteobacteria bacterium
CTGTCTTTGCGATACCGGTTTGGCCAAATTCTCTGGCCGCGCAGAATTGGGAAACGGTGACGTGGTCAATACAGATCGCGTACGATCGGCGCGACGATAAAGGCCTGGTTTATTATCGGCAGCGCTGGCTGTTGACGGATAAGGGGAGTCCTAGTCAAGGTCCCGGTGGCAGCCCGTCGCAGCTCGTCGATTACTATGCGGCAGACTGCGCCAAGGGACAGATCTACCACTATGATCAATTGCGTAAGGAATGGCCCACAACCGGACAGGACGTGCCTCACGTCAGCAGCGCCCTCGACAAGATTTACGGGTATGTGTGCAAGAAATACGGGCGAGTCGCGATGCCGGGCAGCGGAGAGCAAGCCGGCCAGAAACCGGCTCAGACGCCCCAATCCTCCTCTTCGGCCTCACCGAAGGCTACTACCGGCCCCCTGGCCAGCGCCCGGTCAGGCCCGTGGAATTTGAACGATCTCCAAGAACAAGCGAAGGCGCTCTCCGCTTCGGATATTCCAGCTCTTGGAACAAGGGCATCGGGGGGTGACGCGCGGTCGCAGTTTTTGCTAGGCCTAGTCTACGAGTTCGGTCATGCCGGCATCCCGCAGGATCTGCGGGAAGCTCTCCGTTGGTTCAAGCGCGCGGCCGAGCAGGGAATCTGGCTGCCCGAGGCCTGGGTGGGTGATTTCTATTACGCCGGAATCGGGATACCCGTGGACTACGCCGAAGCACTGCGTTGGTACACGCGTGCCAGCAATAACGGATACCACAGCCGAATGATCGGATACCTTTATCTAAACGGGCAGGGCGTTGAAAGGGATTATTTCGAAGCTCGGCGCAGGTTCCAATTGGCCGCTAATGGTGGTGACGAGACAGCCCGCAAAATCATGGCCGATCTGGAACGGAATTGCAGCACTCAGGTCTGTATCGATCTGCAAAGTTTGCTCGTACTCCGACGAGATGACTTCTACTTGGTTCGGGGCGACAAACTGGGCGAGACAACCGAAGGACCAGAAGAGGTGCTAGGAGATATTTTAACTACAGTTGTAACACGTTGGAAGGGTAGACTACTGGTGAGTGGCGCGGAAAGCTGCGAGGTCCAGTCGCATAGAATCACGGTGAGAAAGCCCGGAGAGAAAACCGGCAGGAGCGAAACTTACTTGTACTACGACTGCATCCTAGGGAGAGATCTCAGCCAAACAGATGCAGGTGCTCGATTTGATCAGATTACCGGAGAGATTCGCGCAGCCTTTCCACCAAACGCCCATTTTAGCGCTAACAGACGTTTTGAATTCTACGCCGGCCCTAGGCAGGGCGTGAAGGTTGTCCAAGTGGAAAGTCGAGAGAACCGCCGGCGGGAGGGAGACCGCGTGGTTTACCGTCAGGATCTATTGCTTCGCGTCACCACGAAAGATTGAGTTTGACTTGTTTCCTGATGCGACTTCTCTCAACGAAGAGATCTGGTTCGTCCGGCTGATCAAGCGTCAAGGGGTCAGGCTAAGGTCATCAAGGGGTCCTGCAATCACACGTGGGATTTGGGCTCAGGCTTGATATCTGGACATTCTTTCGCAAGAATTGAAAGCCTGCGCTCTCCAACTTAACTCCTGCGACACGAAGATAAGGACCATGGTCATCGTCTTTAGGTATTGACGCAGCGTGGACGGCTCGCCAACCCAGCGGCGTCGCTTTGCTCGATACGGACCGGGCAGAGAAATGTCTGGCTGTGACCCTGAGCTACGCTTCAACATTTAGGCCTCTGGGAAGAATCTCACGCGCCACCGGAGAAAAAACAGAAAAAAAAGAGTTGACCTTCGATCCTTCCTACAGCCAGCTAATTTAAAAGCCTACTACCCCGGTCAAGGGCGCATGTCCAGCCCTGCTTATAAGCCGCCCGCAATTTGACATAACGCTAACTTATCGGATACTCTCGGGCCCAAAAAAAGAGATAGCGGGTCTCTCCTCCCCTATGGTGGCTGCTTGATGTTCTGAAAGAGGAGTTGGTCGGGGTCGTTCGGGGGACAATTTTGAGTTCTCGCTGGCTGCATCTGAAAAGAAAGTTCCTATAGTCAGGGAGGCTTTATGGGGAAGCTTAGAGTGCGCGTGCCCGCGGCCATGGTGGTAGCGCTATTAGCCTCGGTCGCCATGCCAGTCGGTAAGAATTCAGCTACCGCGCAGAACTGGGAAGTGGCGAGTCCATTCGGGACCCTGGTGGCGTTCGATCGCCGCGACGATCAGGGCCTCATCTATTACCGGGTGCGGATGACTGTCCACGAGACGCCGGGCAAGCCTTATGCGGCCGACTGTTCAAAGAGTCTGGTCTATAGTTACGACGAGGTCGGGAGGAAATGGCACACGCCGTTCCGCACCACGGAACTTCCCACCAATAGCACCATGGCTCTGGGTTATAGATACGCGTGCGAGAAATACGGCTCAAAGCAGCCGCTGCCGTCCCAGGGCGTCACCGGACAGCCTCCCTCAACAACGCTTGCTAAACCTCGACAACTTGTGCAACTTCGCCTCGCTAATGTGGATGACATTGGCCGCGCTTTTGTCAATGGTCAACAAGTTTCCAAGATTATCTGCTCGGAAAATACATGCACAAACGATACAGGCTGGATTGACGTTACGAAAAAGATGAAGCCAGGTAGGAACACAATATCGTTCCATCTGGACAACGGTAAATACGGCGGGTGGAAGTACCGTTTCCAGCTAAGCGCCGGGAATCACAAATATGACTCCGGGACAGTGGGCCGTGATGCATGTCCATGCAACGCTCCGGTCCTTAAACTTCAGATGGAAGTCTTAGTCAATAATGACGGCGATGTCGAATCTATTTCAAAGCCTGACATAACTTACTTCACTGAACCCGTCCCGTCCGCAAGGATCACTACAGCCCAAGAAATCGCCACAGATACAGATAAGCGCTACTCCGTCGAGGTACCAAAAAACTGGACAGTTGAATCCAGAAAAGATGATATCGACCTTAAATTGGGTCAAGTGACCATTCATGTATATCCCGCGTGGGCTAAGCTGACCACTCTCGATGCCGTCATGGAGGACATCATTCAGCATTGGAAGAAGGAAGGGATTACGACCGGTCCGAAGCAGCGGCTGACTTTCCCGGATGGCGAGGCGCTGTGGACCGAGGCTCCCGGAACCGAGAGGCCGTATCTCGGCGCGGTCTCGCGCGGCGGAAAGTTCTTTTTTGTCAATGCGGAAGACAAGGCAAAGAATTCATCCGGCATCCTGGAGGCATTCCTAGCGGCCGTGCGCAGTGTGCGTCCCGCATCGCCTGCTGCTCAGATTACTGACACCGATAAAACCGACGATGGCGATTGGGTGGACGCTCTCTTGAATTACCTCGCCTGTACGAGCCCGAACCCGGAGGAAAGGAAAAAATGTAAACCCGCAGGACAGGGAGGCTCGAAATGAATGCGCAGTCGAGTGCGGCCATTCAGGACGTTGTCTCGGCTATGAGGCGTTTGAAATAGGCCGTTCTCAAGGAGATCAAGCATGTCCGTGTTGCTTTACTGGACTCACAAGTGCCCGCACTGCGGTTACCCATTCGCGACGACCGCATACTGGCGCGGTCTAGGCGTGCGCCTGGGTCCGGGCTATCACACGTGCAAAAACTGCCACCGGTCGTTCGACGACGGATCCAAAGAATGGCCTGAGATGTCCATTTTCGAGCGGTTCGCGCTCTTCATCCCGCGGGTCTCCTGGCCGTTTTTGATTCTCGCACTCTTGCTGCCTTTCATTTCGTGGATGACTCAAGGGGGGAAGGAGGCGGCCCGCTTCGCTCTAGTCACGGTCGTGGGCTTGGTTGTCCTCCTGCCTGTCTTCCTTTCGCCCTATTGGATTTATCGCATCATTCAAGTGCGCCGCTCCTGCAAGCGTTTTGCGGGGACTCCGGTGAGAGAGTTCGTTTCGCCCGCGCTTGCCGGCTGGCTGGTCGTCGTGATCGCTGGATTGATCATCGCAGCTGGCATGTATGGATTCATCCCGAATGTTTTTATCACCAGGGCGATTGAAGAGTCTCGAAGCCGGGCGGAAGCGCAACTAGGGCGCATCGAGGCGATCGAAGGGAAACTGAGTGGGGCGGCGATCAGAAGTGAAAAGTGGAATGTGGCTTCAATTACAAAGGCTACCGGAGTCATGCCGACCGTAAAAAACCTCGCCGTCATGCACAGAGAAAACCTCGCTGACCTCACGCGCAACCTCATGTATCCGAGAGCGATGCCCGTTGTCCTTTGCAATCCCTACGACACCGTCGCGGCCGCTTCCTTCGTGAGAAAAGGAAAATGGCCGAATAGAGACTCGTTCACTTGGTTTGACAGCAGCGTCAGAGTGAGAGAGGTGCTCGATTCGCTGGAGCAGTTGCGGTTTCTTCTGGTAATACGACAAACCCAGTATAAGCCGCCTGTGATTACAAGGCCAGGAACATTCGAATCGGGGGAATATGATGCCGATGTATTGCTATTCGAAATTCAGAGTGGTCGTTATCTAGGGGGATTCAAGATCAGCGCCGGGAATAGTTTTCGCATCGAAAGCAGGGGAAAGGTAGATGTGGAAACGTTGGAAAATAATCTTTCGGTTAATGCCGAACAATCTTTGCGAGGTAAGCTCGCCGAGCACTTACCGAACGTGAAGAGAGACGAGCAGTTTTGCGGCCACTGAATTTGAATTTTGAAATCTTTCTGCGCTTCCATCTTTTCTCTTGCGATTTGGCGTAATCTTCAAAATAATTCTCGTCCTTTCATTCCTATCATTTCATTTCTGCCGACCGTCGCGCCAGGCAAAGTATTCTTTGGCTACCTCAGGAAAGAGAACGTAGGACAGCACATCCTCCTCGCTGTGGGCTAGAGAACCGACCTCATTTCGCGCCTTCTCAAGCCCGGGCTCGAGCAGATCCGCGGGCCGGCAGGTGATGGGCTGTTTTTTCCCCAGAACCTTTTTCCTTACTTCCTCATCAATCGGGCCTTGCGGTTCACCGTACAGCCCCATGACATAATTCCTAGTTTCCATGGGAATGACTGAATAACGCTTGCCAGTCATGACGTTGACCGTAGCCTGGGATCCCACGATCTGGCTTGTGGGAGTCACCAGCGGAGGATAACCAAGATCCTTTCTCACCGCCTGCACCTCAGTCAATACCGCCTCCAGTTTGCCCTCCGCCTTCTGCTGCCGCAGTTGACTGACCAGATTGGAGAACATGCCGCCCGGAATCTGGGATTCCATGATATCGGCATGGATCTGGCTGCTCACCGGGCTATCGAAATCCGCATACCTGGCACGCACCGTGCGAAAATGTTCCGCAATCTCTCCCAGAAGCCTTAGACTCAGGCCCGTATCATAAGGAGTCCCGCGCAACGCCACTACCGTGGCCTCGGTGGCCGGCTGCGAGGTCCCCTGAGACATAGAAGAGATAGTTGTGTCAATGATATCCACTCCTGCCTCTACCGCCATGATGTAGGTCATGGGGGCCATGCCTGTGGTGCAGTGAGAATGGAGGTGAATCGGAAGCTTAATCCGCCCCTTTAGCCGGCGAATAAGCTCGTAGCCCACGTAGGGCGAGAGCAACCCTGCCATGTCTTTCACACAAAGCACATCCGTTCCCATCTCCACCAAGCGCTCTCCCAAACGCACAAAGTAGTCCACCGTGTGAACCGGGCTTATCGTGTAGCAAAGCGCCGCTTCGAGGATCTTCCCGGTCTTCTTGACGGCTTCGATCGCTGTCTTCATATTCCGCACATCGTTCATCGCGTCGAAAACCCTAAAGACATCGATGCCATCCTCGGCAGCCTTCTCGACGAAGCGTTCCACCACATCGTCCGGATAGTTGTGATAGCCGACGACATTCTGACCCCGGAGGAGCATCTGCAGGCGCGTATTCGGCATCGCCTTGCGCAAATTCTTCAGCCGCTCCCAAGGGCACTCCTTCAGATAACGCAGAGCGGCATCGAAGGTAGCCCCACCCCACATCTCGACGGACCAGTATCCAACCTGGTCGATCTTCGCGGCTGCGGGCAGCATATCTTCGGTCCGCATCCGGGTGGCGAGAAGAGACTGATGAGCGTCGCGGAGAACGGTTTCGGTAAGCTCGATTTTTTTTCCCATAGTCCTATCGCTTCGGCGCTACCCGCCGTAGAGCTCCCTTTGCTGCTCCTCTAGGTCTCTCTTTTCCTGTGGATCGACGACATAGAGGCCGCCGACCATTTTGAGCTTTGACGGATCGTAAAAGTACTTCGAGACTTCGAGGCCCTCTTCGTATTCATACATCTTGATGGCATCCCACGGGCAGATTTTCTTGTCCAGGCGATCCTCGGACTCCGTGCCGATCAGCTGGAGCTGGAACTTCTTCGGCATCCGCTCCGGCTCCAGCGGCTTTCTCGAGCTGTCGTAGAACCGGTTGGCGTATTCGTAATAGATCTCGCCGGTTTCTTTGTGCCGGTGGATTTTGGTCAGATCGTCGCTGTAGCACATCTGACAGCCGATGCACTTCTCGTTATCTACCCATACCCGGTAAGGCTTGAGCCCGCCCTCGGGAAGCTCCTCGTAAAGCAGATTAATGCAGCCGTCCACCGGACAATGAAGCTCGCACAGCGGCGAACCGGCACAACTCGAGCAGTTCTCGTCCATCACCGCTAAAAGGGCAGTGCCTTTGCGCTTTTTTGCGCCCTCGTCAGCCATCCGATTGCCTCCTTGTCCTTCCTTTTAGATAGCGTGAGTGCAGGAAAACTCCGCCCGCAACCACGAGAAACACCCAGTAGTAACGAATCAACTGGAGCTGGCCCCACTCGAGCCAGTAAACGAAGTTCGGCGTTCGGGCGGTGAGAGTCCTGAGCGCCTGCCCTGCTCCGGCATAATCGCGCGCCTCTTTGAGCGTGCGGGAGAGCCCGTACAGCGCTCCATCGTCGCCGGGATTGATCTTTAACCCGTGCTCGAAATCCCGCCGGGCCTCGGGCCATCGCTTGAGCCCGGCGTACGCCCAGCCCCGGTTGCTCCACGCCTCGCTGTAATCCCCGCGCAGGGCGATGGCCTGCGTGAAAGCGCCGACGGCCCCTTCCAGGTCCCCCATCTTCTCGAGCGCCACACCGAGATTGTTGTGCGCCTCGGCAGACTCAGGCCTGACCTCGATCACCTTGCGATATTCTGCTGCCGCGGACGCGTAGTCGCCGTGAATCTCCATTTGAATCCAGCCGAGGAGCGTCCTGGCTTCGACATGGCGCGGATCGAGATTTAACGCCTTGCGGAGATGCATTTCTGCCATCTGCACGTTGCGTAATCTGAGCGCGGCGATGCCCACCAAAACGTGAGCATCCGGATCCCTTGGACTACGCTCCAGCAGCTCGTCGCCAACCCGCCTCGCCTCGGCTGCGTTGCCTTCCGCCAAGTAGCGCCTTGCCCGCTCCCACGCCTCGGACCGCCCGGCAATTTCTTCTTGCCCCTGCGCGAAAGAAAACTCAACGCAGAGAAGCCCCACAAGGGCCAAGGCCAAGATCCTCAATCTCTACCTCCACATCTCATCGAGGATCTTGTCCTTCTTCCCCTCTTCTATATGCCGGTCGTTTTTGAAGGCCTGCCTCAGGCCAATCCAAGTGAAAAAGAGGACCAACAGAAGCATCCCCGCAATGGGGATATTGTCGGGCTTGGTTAAGATCCCAAGAAAGTTTTGCCATCCACTGAGTTCTTCCATAGGAGTAAAGTCCCTGTAAGATCAATATCTTGGAAACGTATTAGAATTCTTTGGCAATGTCAACGCAGGCGGAGAATTCAGAAAAGCCGCGCCGGCTGCGACCGCGCCTCACGGCGCAAAGGTGTCCACCAGCTCCTTGAGTCGCGATTTCGCGCCCTGAAGGATCGGCGCTCCATCCCCGGGAAGAAGCACATCGAAATCGAGCGCCAGCAGTCCCTTGACGCTGGCGCGTAGCCGCGGCGGATCATCGACCACCCGGTCGGGCAAAAGACCGCACCCGCCCGGCGGCTTACCGATCACGGCGTCTCCCACAATCAGGATCTTCCGCTCGGGCCAGTGGAAGGCGACTTCCCCTGTCGACTTTCCGGGCACACCGACCACCACCAGCGGTCCAACCTTCTCGCCGAGCTTAAGCTCATCGTCGAGATCGGTTCCCTGGTTGCGCGCATGAGGGGCATCGTCGGGATGGATGGCCGTGCGCGCGCCGGTCAGGCTGCGCACTCGGTTTGCCGCTCGCGAGTGGTTGCGATTGGTAAGCAGGATCCGGCCGACCCCGGTCCGGGCGATCTCTTCAAGATCCTCTGCGGTAGGCTCCACGGGATCGATGCAGAGGTTGCCCGCGGCGTGGCGAATCAAATAGCCGTTGAAATTGTAGCCGTGGGGCTCGGAGAACCACGGCCAGGTAAAGATACCGCTCAGGATCTCTCTCATAAACTCATCTCCTCTCTAGCAGCGCCGCTTTAGCGGCAATCGCCTGCCATGACGGGGACAGGCACCGCTTCGCGGAGCCAGTCCCCTTCCTAGTGATGGTGCGCGTGGCCTCGGCCCCATTCCCTATGGCGGAAGATCAAGGACTTGATCACGACGGGAACCGCTTTGGCGTCGGGCAGCTCCGCGCCGATATCGACAAAATCAAAATCCTTCAGATCGATGCCATCGATAGAAATAATCCCGCGCCCCGGCAGGAGCTCCTTCTCGATGATGTTGCCCATGAGTCTGGCGATGTCGGCATCAAAGACCAGCACCAGTGGCTGCCCCTTGTCGATGTGCTCCTTCATCGCCCGAGCGAGCCCCTCGGCCAAAGTTCGGATGAGGGGATAGGCAGGTCCCAGCTCCCAGTGAATGGCCAGCGCCACCGCCCTTTCCCCGTCCAGGATGTCGAAGCGCGTTAAGGCATTTTTGACGGCGTTCTTGACATCCTCAACCGCCAACGGCTCCTGCTGCCGGATCTGCGGCGTTACCACCTGCAGGTTACGAAGCGGCAGCAAATCCTGATCGGAAACATAAATGGTATTGCCGCTGACTTGAACCGTGTACTGGGATGCCCCGATGACCGTCGCCCGGATGCGCACCTCAGGGTTCTTGAGCGCGATGCTGGCCTGCAAACCGCGCGCCCGCTCGTGCACCCGCTTTCCCAGATGGATTCCGATATCGCCGAGATCCCTCGACTCGAAGCCGTAGACATACTCCGAGACCCCGCCGGAGAAGAGCACGGCGTCGATGCGGTCTTTGAAAGCGATCTGCGGGGTCAGCATCAAGCCTTGCGTCAGCGGCGAGAGCGAGCCGCGCTGCAAAACTTCGAACAGGCAATCACAGAGCACGCGGGCCATCCGGTCTTTGTCGCTCTCTCCGAGGGTTCCGCCGAGACTGAGCCGAACGCCGGCAGCCTCGGCGATCTTCGACCCGGCGTCTTCGATGCGATCGATCCTGCCATTCTCGTCCATCGCAACCAGACGCGCCCCGACTTCCAATGCCGCGGTATCGACCACCTTTCCCCGCTGCACGATAGCCAGCTTGCTCGTGCCCCCGCCGACATCCACGTTCATCACGGTATAGTCCCCGCCGTGATCCAGCGTCATCGCCACCGCCCCGGAGCCATAAGCAGCCAATATCGCCTCCAGATTGTGACCGGCAGTAGCACAAACGAATCTTCCGGCCTGAGCTGAAAAAAGCGCCACGATCGCCTCGGCGTTCTTTTTCTTTGCCGCTTCGCCAGTGACAATGACCGCGCCGGTATCGATATCCTTGGGCGTCAACCCGGCCTGCCGGTACGCTTCCAAGATAAACGCGTTGAGCTTGTTGGTATCGATCGTTGTCCGGTCGAGATAGGGGGTCAAAAGGATCGCGGATTCAAAGAGGATCTCCCGCCTGACCACCACGAACCGGCTGGAAAGCGCCAGTCCCTGGCGGCGCAGGGTTAACCGGGAAAAGATTAGATGCGAGGTAGAGGAGCCGATATCGATACCGACGGAGTTGAGCGCCACCCGTTCCGAGCGCCACATCGGATGCTCCTCATCCGCGAGCGTTCCTTCGTGCGTCCAATCGTGCTCCGGGTCAAACTCTTCCTCATGTCCCTCGTGAAAAACTTGTGTTTCTTCAGCCCACTGCTCCATATTCTGGGAACAATCCTTTCGCGTGTTCTTCTCGCCTTAGGCCGGCAAACAAAAATTTGATAGCATAAGATACGGCCACTTGCCACCTGCCCTCAACCTCTCTCGTGCTACTTTTTCCCAAGGTCGCGCAGGTAGCGGACGCCCACTTGATAATCCTCGAAGAGCTTTTTGAGCCCGTCTTTGACAACCCGATCGGCCTGCTCGCCGATCAAAGCATCCGGGGGCTCCCCGAGGGCCCTTTCAAAGTCTTCTCGGAATGCTGGATCCTGTGTCATCTTTTCGAGGGCGCGGCTCAAGATCGCAACCCGGTCACGCGGCACGCCCGGCGCCACACCAATCGAGTATTGGAAAACCTGCGGGACCACTGCGGCTTTCCAGGCTTCCCATGCAGGCCCCCTTTTCTTCTCCTTCGGCAGGATCTCGGCTAAAGTCGGCACATGTGGCAGGAGCTCCGATCGCTTGAAGCTCTCGTCTGGAGCCATGATACCGGTCTGCCAAAGAACCGCTGCGCTTCCTTCCTTCTCTTTAGGCTGAATATTGGTCTTGTAGCCATCCTGGGGGTCCTCGAATAGGTGGATTTCGCTTTTTTCAAGAGCCAACAGCAAATCTGAGGATCCCCTGTAACCCGTCACCCACGTATGGTCCACCCCATACAGCTCCAGGGCCAGCTTGGGCCTGAGACTCCTCAAGCTCGTAACTCCAGAGCCGCCAACCCGTAACTGAACCGGAGTACGCAAGAGGTCCTCGGCCTTCCTTACCTGAGTCACTTTAGGAGTGATGACGGTCAGCCAGCTATCGGAACCGAGCCAAAGAATAGGTACTTGCCGAATGTCATACTGGATGTTCGCGGTGGTGAGAAAGGTATTCATAACCGTGCTGGACGGAAAGTGAAGCAGCGTCAAACCGTCAGGGTTAGCTACACTGAAGGCGTAGTTGGCTGCTACCAGTCCCCCGGCTCCCGTCATATTCTGGACGACGATGGCGGGATTACCGGGAATCCATTTGGACAGGTAACGCGCAAAGAGCCTCGCTCTCAAGTCGATGGTGCCCCCGGGCGCAAAGCCGGCAATGATTCGAATGGTCTTCCCCGCGTAGAATGGCTGTTCAGCAGCCGCGGCGCTTTGCGCTGGGCGCGTCAAGAACAGCGCCAGCCCAAAAACGGTGTAAATCACAGCGAGTCGAAGATTGGCTCTTTTCATGGACCTTCCCTCCACCTTTGCGATTGACGCAAAAGGCTTTGCCGCAACAGCCGAATAATAGAAGCTATGATGATTCTTTTATACCAACCTTGGGGGCGGTTTCCAGCTAGATCTGCCAACTATTCTCTCCCTCCTCCTTTCCACGACTTATGGAGGATAGACAACCCGCGGACTAGATAGTAAGATAATTTTTATTGCGCATTTTATGGGCCAGGAAGATTATCAAGAAGTAGCCACGTTTGTGGATCGCTTCATCCGCCGCCTCAAGTGGCTGCAAGGGTTGGAAGGCCTGTGCCTGATCGGGATCAGCCTCCTGCTCCTTTTCTCCCTCGGGCTGGGGGTAAAGGAGATCAAAGCCGTCTTCCCTTACGCACCGCTTTTCTATAGCGCTGCCGGCGCGGCGGTCGTCTTCCTGCTCGCTGCTCGAATTCTCGTTCAGTGCGGCAGAAAAATCTCGCGGGAATGGGCGGCCCTTTATATCGAGAACAAGCGGCCCCAGCTCCGCAACAACCTGATCAACTCGCTCCAGCTTTACCCCCAGGTCTCCGGCACCCAGGCCGCCCGGGGAATCTCCGTCACCATGGTCCTCGCCTTGCTTCGGGCCACGCGCGCGCAGCTCCAAACTCTGCGGCTCGAAGAGCTGATTCCGACGAGTGGCATCAAGGCCACATTGCGCCTGCTTGGGATCCTGTTCGTCCCTGTTCTCCTCGTCGTGCTGTTCAATCCATCTTCGGTGGGTGAGACCTTTAGCCTGCTCGTTCGACCGCTGAAGGACCTTCCGCCCACGCAGATTTCGATCGACGTCACACCCAAGGGCACGCGCATCATCCGTGGCGCTGATGTCACGGTGGAGGCCAAAACATCGGGGGCGCTGCCGAAGTCCATCGACCTCCTCTTTTGGCTCGAAGCCAAGGATGAGAAAGACAAGGTCATTGCCGAAAGCGCTCCCATGGAGGGCCGGGGAGAGGGGAGATTTTCGGTCACGCTCCGCAACGTGCAGCGAAGCCTCCAGTACCGGGTCGCCACCGGCCCCTTTTCTTCTCCCGCGTATGCCATCGAAGTGGTCGAGCGACCCGAAATCGCCGACGTGAAGCTCACCCTTTATCCACCCCACTACACGGGGCTTGCGGCGCGCACCACCGCCGGCGGCAACGCGGAAGGGATTCGCGGCTCCACGGTGCGCCTTGAGGCGGTTGCGACCAAGGAGGTCGTGAAGGCTAAAATTCGCCTCGATCAGGGCAGGGAAGTCCCGCTCAAAATCGACGGGCGAAAGCTCTCGGCGAGCCTCGTCCTGCTCCAGCCCCAGAGGTATCAGATCGTCGTGGAGGACCCGCTCGGCTTCCAAAACCTGCCGGCGACCTTTCAGCTCCAGCTTAAGCCGGACGGCTTTCCCATCGTCGAGATTCTCAGCCCGAATGGGGATCTCGAGGTCAACGGCGACGAAACGTTACTCCTCGAATTCAGCGCTCGCGACGATTTCGGCATTCAGGAGATCGCGTTGGTCGTAAACCTGGGCGAGCGCCAGGAAAAACTATCTATTCCGATTGAGGAGAGAAGACATCTCATCTTGAGGGAGCGGTACAACTGGGACCTCGGGAAGCTGGGTCTACGGGAAGGCATCGAGGCAACCTATCACCTCGAGGTTTACGACAACGATACGATCTCGGGGCCCAAGCTAGGATCTTCGCAAGCCCTGCGGCTGAGGCTGCGAGACCTCAAGGGCGAGCACGAAAAGGTTGCGGACATGATCCGCGGTCTGTCGGAGCGCATGCTCGATCTTTTGGCCCAGCATCTGGAGCGGCCTCCCGAAGCCGGAACCGACCTTACCCAAACACAGACTCCCGAGCGGGGTCTGGAGCAGAAAATCGACGAGGCCCTCAAGCAGGTCGATCAGGTGATGCAGCGCACGGAAAAAGACCGCCTGAGCGACTTTGCCACGTGGTCGGATCTGGACGCCCTTAAGCGCAACCTCCGCTTCACTCAGGAGGAGCTGCTCAAACGACAGCAGCAGGCCGTGTCGCCACAGGAGAGCGACCGGCTCCATGATCAGGTCGCCTCGGAGCTCGAGCGGATGTCGCTCCTCACCGAAGAGATCGCCAAGCGGCTCAAGGCTCAGGAGCTCGCCTCGAAGGCCCAGGATCTGACCAAGAGCCAGGAGCGCCTGCTGGAATCGCTGGAGCGCCTCCAGAGCGGCGATAAGGCCCTGGACGCGGTCTTGAAGGAGATCTCTGAGTTGGCCAAACAGCTCCAGTCGCTGCAGCAAGCCCTCGCGCAGTTTGCGCCTCAGCTCCCCGACGAGTTCATGAACAGCGACGCCATGCGCGGCCTCAGCTTCTCCGACATGCTCAACTCCCTCGACGAGATTCGCAAGCGCCTCATGCAAGGAGACCTCGAGGGCGCCCGGCAACTCGCGCGCGAGCTTTTCAACCAACTGGCCTCGATGCTCGCCTCCCTGCAGAGCGCGCAGCAGATGGCCATGTCTTCCACCATGGGCAGAATGCAGGGAGAAATGATGCGCTCGGCAAGCGAGCTCGAGCAGATCGTCCGGGAACAACAGGAGATCCTCGTCGATACCGAGGGAATCGACAAGCAGAAGCTCAAGGAAAAAGAAGCGCGCTTGCGAGACCGACTCGCCCGCTTCCAGGCCGAGGCAGAAAGGAAGCTCGGCGAGCTGGCCGAGCTGTTTCCGGATGACGAGAGAGAGACGGGCCGCACCGTGCCCAGAGAGGAAATCCTCGACGACGCCACCTTCAACAACCTGGTGAAGGAGATGATTTCCCGGCTCGTGAACAAAGATTTTCCCGGCTTCGCCGAGATCATGGAGCTCGGGCGGCAGGAGCTATCGAAGCGGCGCATGCCGGAGCAAGAGGCGAACGCGAAGCGGGCGGAAAGTAGCCTGCGCGATCTGAAGGCCGGTTTAGAGTCTCTGCTGGCCGAGAGCGCCGAGCCGCTCAAGGACGAAGAAAAAACCGCGCTGCGGGACCTTTCCCATCGGGAGGGAGTCCTGAAAGAGAGAACGCAGAGGCTCCATGAGCGGCTGAACTCGCTCTTTCAGCTCTTCCCTTCCCTCGATCCCCAGATCACGAAAAACATCGAGGAGGCCGGGAAATCCATGGCAACGGCGACGACTCGGCTCGGCGATCTCGATCCCAAGGGCGCCGTGCCGCCGGAGCGCGAGGCGCTGGAGCGCCTGTCCCGATCCCAGCAGGAAATGCAGAACTCCATGCAGCAGCTCGCGCAGCGCGGCCAGCTCGGACGCTTGCCGGTTGCCTATCTCTTCCAAAGAGGTCGCTTTCTCCCCTCGGGCGTGCTCGTGCCGCTGCCGGGAATGCCCGAGTTTCCGCAGTTCGATTTCCAGGGTGGCTTTACCGGGTTGGATACTGAAAGGTTCCGCCTGCCGGGAAAAGAGGACTATAAGGCGCCGCGCAGTTTTCGCGAAGAGATCCTCGAGTCCCTGAAGCGGGGAGTCCCTCCCCAGTTCAAAGAGCAGATCGAAAGCTATTTCAAGAATCTGTCCGAGTAGTATCGCCTTGAAGCTCCAAAGGATTGTCTCGATAACGATTCTAGCCGGGCTCACCCTGCTGTCACCGCCAGCCGGGGCCCAGGTGAAGTCGGCGCTCGATGTAGCGGAAGCTCACCTGGAGGCCTGGCGCCTGACCGAGGCTCAGGCGGCGGGCGAGCGGCTGCTCAGCGAGAATTCCCAGTCCCCCAAGATCCTCGACTTCAACGCGCAGGTGATGTTTTACCTGGGCCGCTACGAGGATTCGCTCCGCTACCTGGAGCAGGCATTGGCCCGCGACTCCGCCAACGAGCGGCGTCAGGCCCTGCGCCTCCTGACGCAGCGGACCCTGGACACGGTCAAAAAACTCAAACGCTTCGAGAGCGCCCACTTCACCGTCTACCTGGACGATGAGCGTGACGGAATCTTGCTGCCCCACATCGTCGACGCGCTGGAGAAAACATACCAGGCGATCGGGCAGGAGTTGGGTTATTTCCCGTCGGCTAAGGTCAGGGTCGAGATCGCCCCGGACGCCGCTGCCTTCAATGCCATTTCAACCCTTTCGCTCAGGGACATCGAGGAGACCGGCGCCGTCGGCATCTGCAAATTCAACAAGATCATGACGATCTCGCCGCGGGCTCTGGTCCACGGTTACCGTTGGCTCGACTCACTCAGCCACGAATACCTGCACTACGCGATCGTTGCCTTGAGCGACAACAAGGCGCCGATCTGGCTCCACGAGGGTCTGGCGCGCTTCTACGAGACGCGCTGGCGGCGAGCGAACGCTCAAGGCAGCGCTCATGATTACCTCACGCCGGCGAACGAAACGCTGTTGGCCCAGGCTCTGGAAAAGAACAAATTCGTCGGTTTTAAAAACATGGAGCCCTCGCTGATCCATCTGGAGACGCCCGAGGAGGTGCAGTTGGCCTATGCCGAGGCGGCCTCCGCGATCGACTTCATGATCCGGAGCCGGGGGGCGGCGGGGATCCGCCAGCTCCTCAGCGAATTGCGGGATAAGCCGGTGCCGCAGGCCGTTGAAAAGGTGGCCGGGACTTCCTTCGAAAACTTCGAAGCTCAGTGGAAAGCGTTTCTCAAAGCCAAAGGCTTGAAGGAGATCGAGGGCACCCGGGTGCGCAGGCTCAGGGTGAAAAAAAGCGAGAGCGAGGACAGCGAGGCCGTGGAGCTTAAAGAGATTCAATCCGTCGTCGCGCGCAACCGCACCCACCTTGGCGATCAGCTCTTGGGCCGGGGCCGGACGACCGCGGCCGTTCAAGAATACCGCCGCGCGCTGAACGCTAGCCCCCACTCCACGGTCATCCTGAACAAGCTCGCGCGTGCGCTGATGGCGATGCGGCGCTACGACGAGGCGCTGCCCTATTTGGAGAAGGCGCGCTCCCTCGACCCGGATAACCCCGGCACTTATGTCACGTTGGGCCAAATCTACCACACGGCGAAAAACGCCGTCGCGGCACGGGCGGCGCTGGAGGAGGCCATCCACATCAACCCCTTCAATCCCGCCATCTACCGCCTGCTCCAAGATACCTACAATGCCCTGGGAGAGCCGGAGCTGGCGAAGCGGGCACGAGCGACGCTGGAAAAACTTCTGACTCCGAGGTAAGCGTAAAAGAATGGAGAACATCGAAATCAGAGAACAAGAAGTCGCAGAAATCGAAGAGTTTGCCCTTCGCAGGGACCAGATGCTCGGCGAGATCCGCAAGGTCATCGTCGGTCAAGAGAAGGTCATCGAGGAGGTCCTGATCGCGCTTTTCGCCAGAGGCCACTGCCTGCTGGTCGGCGTCCCGGGCCTCGCCAAGACCCTCCTGATCAGCACGCTGGCGGAGATTCTCGATCTGGAGTTCAACCGGATCCAGTTCACGCCGGACTTGATGCCCTCCGACATCACCGGCACCGACATCTTGCAGGAAGATCCTGCATCGGGAAGAAGAAGGTTCCAGTTCCTGAAAGGGCCCATTTTCACCCACATCCTCCTGGCTGACGAGATCAACCGGACGCCGCCCAAGACCCAGGCGGCGCTGTTGCAATCGATGCAGGAATACAAGGTCACCGCGGGCGGGACGACTTATCCCCTGGACCTGCCCTTCTTCGTCCTGGCCACCCAGAACCCGATCGAACAGGAAGGAACCTACCCGCTGCCCGAAGCCCAGCTCGACCGGTTCATGCTCAACATCGGGATTCAGTACCCTTCCTTTGACGACGAGGTCCAGATCGTCGAGCAGACTACTTCGGTGGGCAAACCCGCGCCCAGAAAGATCGTGGAGCGAACGGCCATCCTGCGCTACCAGGAACTGGTCCGCAAAGTCCCAGCCTCTCCGTTCGTCATCTCCTACGCCGTCTCGCTCGCGCAAAAATCCCGGCCGCAAAGCGCCGAGGCGCCCCAATTCATCAAAGACTACGTCGAGTGGGGGGCGGGTCCGCGCGCCTCGCAGTACCTGATCCTCGGCGCCAAGGCCCGAACCATTCTGCAGGGGCGATACGCCGTCTCGATCGAGGATATCCAGGCGCTGGCTCCCTCCGTCCTGCGCCACCGCATCATCCCGAACTTCAAGGCCCAGGCCGATGGTCTCTCTTCCCTCGATATCGTCAGCCGGCTTCTTACCGAGGTGAAACCCTCAACGGACGGAAAAGAAGTGCGCTGAACCACACCTTCAGGTGGTCGAGCACCTTGCCTCGCTGTTTTCATGAGAAACGAACGTATCCGGATTGGCATCGATCTGGGTGGAACGAAAATTGAGGCCATCGCGCTGGGGGAGGACGGAAGGGTCCTGGCGCGCCGGCGGGTGCCCACGCCCACAGGGGACTACGAGAGAACGCTCCGCGCGATCGTCGAACTGGTCGACGGAATCGAAGGTGAGCTCAAAGCGCGGGGCTCCGTCGGGATCGGCATTCCGGGCATGATCTCCCCGGCCACGGGTCTCGTCAAAAATGCCAACTCCACCGTGCTCATCGGCCACGCTCTGGATAAGGACTTGAGGCAAGCCCTGAGGCGGGAAATCCGCATCGCCAACGACGCCAACTGCTTCGCGATCTCCGAAGCCGCGGATGGGGCGGGCGCCGGCGCCGAGGTGGTCTTCGGCGTGATCGTCGGCACCGGCACGGGAGGCGGCATCGTCGTTAGGGGCGAAGTCCTGACCGGTCCGAACGCCATCGCCGGCGAGTGGGGCCACAATCCCCTCCCCTGGCCGCGCGCCGAGGAGCTTCCCGGCCCGGAGTGCTACTGCGGCAAGCACGGCTGCATCGAGACCTTTCTTTCCGGACCGGGGTTGGCGCGGGACTACCAAAACACGAGCGGCAAATCCCGCGAGCCTCCTGAAATCGCCAAGCTCGCATCCCGTGGCGAGGAAACAGCCGAAGCTTGTCTGGAGCGCTACGAAGACCGCATGGCGCGCGGGCTCGCCCACGTCATCAACATCCTTGATCCTGACGTCATCGTGCTCGGCGGTGGCATATCCAACATAGAGCGCTTGTATACCAACGTTCCGAAGCTCTGGGGCCGATACGCCTTCTCGGATCGCGTGGGTACGCCCCTGCTCCCGCCGCGCCACGGGGAGTCGAGCGGGGTTCGGGGCGCGGCCTGGCTGTGGCCGCTTGGGCAACAAAGACGGGGCGGCACATTGTCTAAATTGCAGGACGGTTGACAGACTCTCGGGAACCGCATAAGAATCCATCGCATCCGCCGCCCCACTTTATATGACCGAAAAAGGCGAATGTCCCGTTCCTTGCTGCTCAAGGCCTTTGAAGGACGCTTAGAAACTCGGAAACCGCAAGAATGAAATTCGAACAGGGTTCCAGAAAACACAGAGGAGGGTACTCGATGGAAAGCCTAATACCAAAATTGGTTTTGCTTCGGTTCTCGCAGCGGATTCTGTTATGGAGTGTCGTTTTAATCTTATGCCTGTCTTCATGGGCGGCCGCTCAAAACATCAAGATGACTGTGGGTCAGGCGGGCATCAATCCTGGGACAAGCCTCTTCTTCATCGCCCAGAAAGAAAACCTCTACGCCAAGCACGGCCTGGATGTGAACGTCATTCGCACAAGCACGCCGAGTGCGGTGCAGGCGATGCTCGGCGGGAGCATGCAACTCTGCACCGGGTGTGGGTCGGGAGCCTTCGTCACCGCGACGTTGGAAGGTGCCCCTCCCTTCATTCTGATTTCATCTTGGGTCAACGTATTCCCTTACATAGTGATGGCCCACAAGGACATCAAGCGACCCGAGGACCTGAAAGGGAAGACCGGACACGTCGGCTCGCCTTTTGGTACGGCCCCGGACATCGCTCTGAGATTTGCCCTGGCGAAATTGGGGATTGATCCCGAGAAGGACCTGAAGTTGGTACAGAGCCCCCGACCGGATATGGCAAATCTAATTGCCCAGATGGAAAGAGGGGACGTTCAGTTCGGGCCGGTCGCTCCGCCTTTCGACAGAGTCGCGCTCAAGCGCGGGTTCCGGCTCCTTTTCTCCCTCCCGGAGTTGGGCATTCCCTGGCAGAACAACGGCGAGTTGATGCAGCGGGCATACCTCCAAAAAAACCGCGACACCGTCGTTCGCTTCCTCAGAGCGACTGCCGACGCCATGAGGGTCTTCTACGAGCAAAAGGAGAAGACGGTCGGCTATCTCATGGAATTCCTCGGCAGCAACCGCGAAGACACGGAGTACGCGCACGAAGTTTACAAGAAGTGGGCGGACCGCACGCCGAGACCGAAGGCCGAAGGGATCAAGACCATGTTCGAGGCCATCAAGGCAAAGACTCCGAAGGCCGCCGGTGCCGATCCGGCTCCGTTCATCGATGCGAGTTTGGTCGACCAACTGGTGAAGGAGGGATATTTCAGGTAGACAAAGCCACTGAAAAACCCCCTTTTCAAGAAAACTTGGGAGGTCAAAAATCATCAATAACGAGGAGGCGATGAGGCTCGACGTGCACGCCCATGAGTTTCCCGAGCGGTATCTCCGGGAGATCAACCGGCTGATTGCGCGCGGGAAGTTCCCGCGGGTGGCGGAGCCGCTGTTGCCATGGCGGTTGGACCAGCAGCTCGCCCATATGGAGGCCACCGGCATCGACGTGATGGTGCTCGCCCTCACCTCGGCCACCTACCTAGCCGACCGCCGCCTCGCCCGCGACCTGGCCCGAATGGCCAACGAGGCCTTCGTCGAGGCGGCAAAGAAGTACCCCGACAAGTTCCGCGTGTTCTGCTTCGTCCCCTTGGGCCACGTGGGCGATGCGATCGCGGAACTCCAGCATGGCGTGGAGGATCTTGGCTGCCACGGTCTGATCCTGGGGACCAACGTCCGGGGGAGACCCCTGAACCATCCCGGCTTTCTCCCCTTCTTCGAGGTGGTGAACCGGATGCGGCTGCCGGTGCTGTTGCATCCCATGGACCCCGGCTGGCCCGAGTCGTATCACGAATTCCGCCTGGACTTGTGGATCGGCTGGCCCTTCGAGACAACGCTGGCGGTGGCCCGCATGGTCCTGAGCGGGCTCTTCGATCGCTTCCCCGATTTCCCCTTGATCCTTTCCCACCTAGGAGGGAACATCCCCCAAGTGGTGGAGCGCATCCACATGGCCTCAGGCCGTGGGCGGGCAGAGAAGCCTCCGCTGGAGTACTTCAAGCGCTTTTACTACGATACCGCCGGCCCCGTGACCCCGGAGGCCGTGCGCTGCGCCGCGGCGATGTTCGGGGTGGATCGGATCGTCTTCGGCACCGATTACCCCTTCGGTCCTGGCAGGGGCAGAGTCTTCGGCGAGAAGGCGGTCGCCTGCGTGGAGGGCCTCCCCGTCGGCCCTGGGGGCTGCTCGAGCGGCGGGAACGGCATGCTAGCCACGGGATGGCGGAGCAGTCGGGGCGGCCGGGGCGTCGCGGGGCCCGGCGCTGACCGGAGCTGAAGTGGGATGCCTGCCTGCGGATGTTTCCTCCTGATACGCGGCTCCGGGGAATGTTCATGAAGCTTAACTTCACTCTCGCTGATGAAAGTCGGGGGTCCGGTCCTCAAGTCCGAGGGGGACGAGGAAGAAGGCCGCGGACGTCCGATTACAAACGGTACGACTTATGGCACAAACCCATCGGCCGCGGCCTGATAACTCGGCCCCCGAGGAGCTTTCGAGGGAATCCCTCATGAGAGAGGAGAGGAACATGAGAAACATGCCCTACGGCATCGGGACGACAGATTACCAGGTGGGTATCAACTTCGATCGGCTACGGAAGGAGCGGCTGGCACGGGCCCAGGCCGCCCTGCGGAGGCACGGAATTCCTGCGGCGCTGCTGATGGGGCACGAGAACATTCGCTACACCACCGCTCGGTGTTTTCCCTTCGCGCCGCAGCTCTCCTATGCTCTGATTTTTGCGGAGCATGACCCTATCATGTACGAGCTGGGTGACCAACTCGGGCAGCAGAAGATCTACTGCCCCTGGATTCGCCCGGAGAACCTGCGCTTCTCGTACTGCTGGCTCGGCTCGATCTGTGGGCCCGAGGCGGCAAGAGCGGAAGGCAAGGTGTTCGCCGATGCCATCGCGAGGGACCTCAAGGACCATGGCCTATTCGGGGAGAAGCTTGGGGTGGATGTCTTAGACGAGGTCGGGCGCCGGGCGCTGGCGGATGCGGGCGTGGCGCTGACCGATGTTAAGCCGGCAATGATGGAAGCGCGGCGATGTAAGACCCAGGACGAGGTGGCTTGCATCCGCACGGCCGTCGCCATCGCGAATGCCGGCTATACGAGCTTCCTGTCGTTCAAGCCTGGCCAGCGGGAGCGCGATGGGGGGGGTGCCCTTTATGACGCCATGCTGAAAGCGGGGGCGGAATGGGTTTCCGGCGGCGTGCGGGCCGGCCCCAGCACTTTCGATGTCTATCATATCGGAAACACCGATCAGATTGTCGAGCCCGGCGATCTTGTGCAGGTGAACACGTGCCTTACGACGTACGCGGGATATAAGGTCTGCATCTATCGGAGCTTTATCATCGGCAGGAGGCCGAACAGTAAGGAGAAGGATTTCTACAAGCGCTGCTATGAGCGCGTTTATTCCGTTATCGAAAAAATTAAGCCCGGCGCAACAACCGGTGATGCAGCCAAGGGATTCCTGCCGGCAAGCACCTGGGGGTATGCTGCCGAGCAGCCCCTCCTGGTTGCTGAGGTGGGCCACGGTATGGGCATGTCCTATGAAGAGCCAGTCATTAGTCGCCTCTGGTCCTTCGACCACCCCCAGACCTTCGAGCCGGGAATGGTCATCGCGGTCGAATGCCGTGAGGGCGAGCCCGGCTATGGCGGCGTGCGCCTGGAGGAGATGGTCCTGGTCACCGACCACGGTCATGAGGTTCTTACCACTTGGCCCGCCCAGGAAATCGTTCCGGTTGGCACATTTTTCGCTGGCTGACGAGAAAAGTCATAGAAGTAGGGGCGGGTTTCAAACCTGCCCCCTACGTTCTCCGGTGCCCTCGTCCGGGCTTCGACTGCCTTCGACAGGCTCCGGCCCCGAGTTAATCGAAGGGAGTTCGCCCGAAGGTCTCGCGGCTCGCCCCCTCGACCGGCGCACTGTCACTTCGAAGCGACTCATGGCACAAACCCATCGGCCGCAGCCGAGAGCGCGCTTCCCGAGGGAGCATACTCCATCGGCCGCCAGCCCCGAAGCCCTTACGTTTGGGGGCGACCAGATGGGCTGAGCGGATGGTGGTCGTAGAGTTTTTCCGCTAAGATGGAAGGCCATGGCTGACCAGCAGCAAAACTATTTTGATCCTCTAGTCCTCGCCCGGCTTTCGAGTCTTTATCTCAGGGCGCGCTGGGTGGTGGAGGGAGTGATGTCGGGCATCCACCGAAGCCGGGCCCGCGGCTTCAGCGTGGAGTTCGAAGAGCATCGCGAGTATTCGCCTGGCGACGAGATCCGACGGATCGACTGGAAGGCGCTGGGAAAATTCGACCGCTACTTCATCAAGGAATACGAGGATGAGACCAACCTCAGAGCCTATCTCCTCCTGGACACAAGCGCCTCCATGGACTATGCCTCCAACGGCATCAGCAAGTTCACCTACGGTTGCACCCTTACCGCCTCCCTCGCCTACCTCATTCTGAGACAGCAGGATGCGGCCGGGCTGGTCACTTTCTCGAGCGGCATCGGCTCCTTCGTTCCACCCAAAGCGAGACGGGGCTACTTGATGGAGATCCTGCACGCCCTGGAAGCATGCAAACCGGCAGGGGAGACCGACGTGGGAAAGATTCTCCAGGAGATCGCGGGCCAGATGAAACGGCGGGGCCTCGTCATCCTGGTGTCTGATCTGCTCGACGAGCCGGAGAAGATTCTCAAGGGCCTTCGCCTCTTCCGCCTCAAGGGCAACGATGTCATCGTCTTCCACCTCCTGGACGCCGCCGAGCTTGATCTCCCTTTCGACGGGAATATTCTATTCGAGGATATCGAGGAGGCCGGCCTTAAGGTGACCGCCGATCCTCAGGTCATCCGGCGCGCCTACCAAAAAGTCGTAACGGAATTCACCCAGCAGTTGCGCAAAGAGTGCCACGATAACTCCATCGATTATCAATTGCTCACGACCTCAACGCCGCTGGATCACGCGCTGGTGAGCTACCTGAGCTGGAGAGGGTGATCCGCGCATGTCCCTGTTTTTTTTCCATCCGGTTTATCTCTACGGCCTTTTTGCCGCTTCGCTTCCGCTGATCATTCACCTGCTAAACCGGCGCAGGCTAAAAAGAATCCGCTTTCCCGCGGTCCGCTTCATCCTGCTCTCGCAGCGCCGCATCTCGCGAAGCTACCGGCTGCGCCACTGGCTCGTGCTTGCGCTTCGAACCCTGGCCGTCATTCTCCTCGTGCTCCTGCTGGCTCGCCCCGTGTTTCAAACCGGCGTTGGACTTCTGGCCGGGAGCGGTCCGGCCTCGATCGTCGTCCTGCTCGATAACTCCATGAGCATGACCTGGAGCGATGGGGGTCAAGGTTTTGACCACGCGAAGCGGGCAATCGGTGGGCTCCTTACCGCGCTCAAAGCCGGCGCCCGCGCGGCCGTAATTCCCACCTACGATAGCGCGCGAGCGGCGCCGCGCCTCAAAGCCGAACGTGAGCTGCTCCTCAAGGATCTCGAAGCGATCAAGCTCAGCGCCACAACCGCCGATTTTGCGCTCGCGTTAAAGCGCGCCTACGCGCTGCTCAAGGAGCCCGCCGCGCAAAAGGAGATCTGGCTTTTTACGAACATGAACCTCACGGGTTGGGAGCGCTTCAGCCTTGCGCAACTCGAGCACTACGACGGGCTCATCCCGCTCAAGATCGTGAAGGTCGGCGAGAGCGGCCGGCTTCCCAATGCCACCATCAAAGAGATCAAGTTCGAAGGCCAGGGAATCGGCGTGGGAATGCCGGTTCATCTGACGGCACATATCGTTAACTTCAGCGACGAGGAGATCAGGGACGTACCCGTTGCCCTCAGCCTGGAAGGAAAAAACCGGGAGCAAAAACTCGTTTCCCTTCCCCCGCAAGGAGAACTGGCTGTAAGCTTTCAGTTCAGTCTCCAACGACCAGGTCCCCATTCGGGCCAGGTGGAGCTAAAGAAAGCCGGGCTCGCGGGGAATCCCGTTACCCACTTTACCGTGCAGGCGGAGGATAAGCTCAGAGTGCTGCTCATCGACGGCGACCCCCGAACCTCTTTGGTCCAAAGCGAAACCTTTTTCCTTGCCCGCGCCCTCAATCCTTCCGCAGGGAGCGACGCTTCGCTTTTCCTCCCCACGGTGATCATCCCGGAAGGCTTGGGCTCGGTTAATCTCGACTCCTACCAAGCGCTTGTGTTCTGTAACGTGGCGACGATCCCGGATAACCTTGTTCCGAAGCTCAGGGACTATGTAGCCCGTGGCGGCGGGATCCTTTTCTTTCTCGGCGACCGCGTTCATATGGAAGACTACAACCGCAAACTCTTCCAGTCTTCTCCGGCGATCCTCCCGGGCCTGATGAAAGATAAAAAAATCCCGACGGCGTCCCCGGGCGAGACAATCGACAAGCTCGATCTCGGTCACCCCGCCCTACAAGGCCTCAAGGACCGGATCCTTCAGGAGTCGCTCAGCTCCTCGCGGGTTCAGGGCTATTTCCTCGTCGAGCCGAACGGAGCATCAGCCTTGCTCACCTTAAGCAGCGGCCGTCCGATTCTCCTTGAGAAGAAGGTGGGTTCGGGCCGGGTGCTCTTTTTTACCACTGCCGCGGATCGGGACTGGAGCGATCTGCCGCTTAAAACCGCTTATCTTCCGCTTGTGCAATCCCTGGTAAGCTATCTTGCCGGAGGCAAGCGAGGACTCGCGGATCCCGGTCTTACAGTCGGCAGCCCCAAAAGCTTCTCTTTTCCTCGCGCCTACGCCGGAAGAAAGCTCAGAATCGTCATGCCGGACCAGAGTGAGAGAGAGCTTGCCATCGACGCCGAGGGAGAAAAGGCGGCGGCTTTCACCGAAAACGATCTCGCCGGGGTCTACCGTCTATCGGTGCAGGGCACGTTGGCGGAGTCGGCTTTTTCCCCGCAGCACTACGCCGTCAACCCGCCTTTTCTCGAATCACGGCTCAAAGCCATCGACGAAGACGAGCTGAAGGCGAAGCTCAGTCCGATCCGCGCCGAGGTATTAGCCTTAAAATCGCTCGAGAAGGGCGGGGGGAGTTGGGACCTCTCCTTTCCCCTCCTGTTTTTACTCCTGGCCGCCTTGGCCGCCGAGGGCTGGATCGCACAAAAAAGCCATGCATAGAAGGGATTTTCTGCGCCTCCTTTCCTTTGCCCTGCTTGCGACCTCCGGCGTCGTGCCGCGCAAGGCGGGCGCCACTCACCCGCGCGAACAGAGCCGGCCGCTCCAGTTCGTCTTTGCCCAGATCCGCTACCGCGGCGGCGACTGGAATCCCCATCCGCTCGCCGTGACTCCGCTGATGGAAGAGCTCATGGCGCGGACGAGCGTGGAAGCTTCCACCCTACGGCACGAGGTCAGAATTACCGACCGGGATCTGTTCTCCTATCCCTTTCTGTACATTACAGGAAAATACGACTTCGACCCCTTTACCCAGGAAGAGACCGAGATCCTGCGACGCTTTCTCTCCTACGGCGGCTTTTTGCTCGCTGACGATGCCCTGGGCCAGCCCGGCTACGGCTTCGACCGGAGTTTCAGGCGGGAGCTCAAAAAGATCTTCCCCGATAAAGAACCCGGCCGCCTTCCCTCAGCGCATGCGGCTCTGAAAAGCTACTATCTCCTCAGAAGCATCGGCGGCATGCGCATGGTCCACCCTTACCTCGAAAGCATTCAGGTAGGCAGCGCGACCCCGGTCATCTACTGCCACAACGACCTTGGCGGGGCATGGGAGAGAGACCCGCTGGGAAACTGGACGAACGCGGTCACTCCGGGCGGAGAGCAGCAGCGAAGAGACGCATTCCACCTTGGCATTAATCTGATCCTTTACGCCATGACCGAAAACTACAAAGAGGATCTCATCCACGTTCCCTTTATCCGGAAAAGGCTGACGCGGTAACCATGGACCAAATCATCTTTTTGAGCCCCCTTCCGTGGTGGGCCGTTCTTGGGATCGGTTTAGGAATCCTGGCCCTCCTCCTCTTTCAGCTCCGAAGTCTGAGGGAGCGCCTGACCACGGCCAAATCGTGGATCCTGGTTGTCCTGCGCGGTGTGGTTTACGGCGTCCTTCTCTTCTTTTTGCTGAGTCCCGGCCTGATCGTGCAGCAGACCACAAGGCTCCGCCGCTCGTTGACCGTGGTCGTCGATGTCTCCCAGAGCATGTCCCTGCCTGCGGGCGCCGACACAGCGCAAGGCCCGGGTTCGAGACCGACCCGAATCGACCTCGTCAAGGAGAAACTCCTAGGGGGAAAAGAGCCTTTGCTCCACAGACTCGCGCGCGACTACGAGCTTCGGTTGTATCAATTCGGCGACGAGCTCGAAACCGTTACGCCCCGATCGATCTCCGAGCTCAAAGCTCAGGGCAGCGGAACGCGACTGTGGGACGCCGTACGGGAGGCGGGACGACGCTCCGGGCCAAACTCGGCGATTGTGCTTTTTAGCGATGGGATCACGGACGGAGAACCGACGCGCGCCGCCGAAACACCCTCCCTACCTGTGCCCGTTTTCGCCGTGGGCGTGGGAGAAACGCGCGGCTATACCGACCTTCGCATTACCGAGGTCAATGTGCCCGATTTCGCTTTCCGCGGCCGCGAATTCAAGTTCGACTTTTCCGTCCAGGCCCACGGGCTTGCAGGAAAAACCGTTCCGCTCTATTTCAACCGCGGGAAAAACTTGATCCTGAGCCGGCGGGAAAAACTTGATCCTGAGCCGGACGATCACGATCGACCGGGATTCATTTGAGACGCGGCTCTCCCTGAGCTATACGCCCAGGGAGGTAGGCCCCCAGAGTTTCACTCTGAGCATTCCGGTCCAACCCGGAGAAGCGATCGCGCAAAACAACCACCGGGATTTCAAACTCGACGTTCAAAGGGACAAAATCCGCGTCCTGACGCTTTCCGGCTCGCCTTCGTGGAACTACCGCTTCCTGCGCCTGGGGCTCAAGCAGGACCCATCGATCGATCTCGTCTCTTTCGTGTTTCTGCGTACCCCGACCGATAGCGTCGACGTGCCGGACAATCAGCTCAGCCTGATTCCCTTTCCGATCGATGAGATCTTCTTGGAAGAACTCAGGAACTTCGACGTCCTTATCCTCGACGATTTTTCCCACCGCTCGTACTTCAACATCGTTTATCTCGAAAAGGTCAGGGACTTTGTTCGCGACGGCGGCGGACTGGCGATGTTGGGAGGAGTCCGCTCCTTCGATAGCGGCGGCTACGCCGAGAGCCAGCTCAGCGAGGTCCTGCCCGTGGAGATGGACGGCAAAAGCGGCTACGAGATCGGCGCCGAGCTACGCGCGGTCCTGACCCCTGCCGGAAAAGGTCATCCGATCACCCGCCTGCTCTCCGACGCCCAGGCCAACGAGCAGGCGTGGAAACAGTTGCCGCTTCTGACGACCCTGAATCGGGTGCGTCGAGTCAAAGGAGAGACCCTGCTTCTAGCGAACACGAGCGGCGGCCGGGGTGGCGCGCCGCTTTTGGCGGTGGGGCGCTTCGGCAAGGGGCGCACCCTGGCCTTCATGAGCGACGATCTGTGGCGGTGGAACTTCATCGCCGTGGGCGAGAAGGAAAGCCCCCAGCACCACCTCAAGCTCGTTCGCCAGGGGGTTCGGTGGCTCGCGCAGGAGCCTGCCTTTGAGCAGGTGCAGATCGGCTCCATCGGAGGCGCGCGCAAACCCGGAGAGAAGATGGACTTTAAGATCCGGGTTTTCAAGGATGACTTCACGCCGGCTTCGAATGCCACCGTGCGGCTGCGCGTAATCGGCCCCGATGGCGAAGAGATCCCTCTGGAAGCGGCCCCGGAGCCCGCGGAGGGTGAGTTCACTGCGCTGTTCACGCCGGCCAAGGAGGGATCGTATCGAATCGAGGCAGAGGCGCACCTGGCGGGCAGGCTGCTCGGAAAAGGCAGCAAGAACTTTTCCGTCGCCTTTGCCTTCGAAGAGGGCTCGGACGGCCGCCCTCGCCCTGAGGTGCTCCAACAGATCGCCGCGACGACCCGCGGCGAATTCACTCCCATTGCGGCCTGGGATGAAAAGAGTCTGAGAGCGATGGCGGAGAGGCTTGAGAGAATCGCCCCATCCGAGATCGTCGAGCGGCGCCAGATCCAGCTCTGGAACACGCTTTGGGCGTTTTTTTTGGTCCTCACCCTACTCGGAAGCGAATGGTGGCTCAGGCGCAAGTGGGGACTGATCTAGCGCAAATGGTTCCATGAGGGGGCCGAGAAGGAAGGCCGCG
>JACPAM010000192.1 GCA_016180805.1 Deltaproteobacteria bacterium
CACGACGCGCTTTACGCTCCTTTCAGAGCTACGCCCCGTAAGTTCTCGCACCCGCTCCTTCATGCGCTTGACCGTCTTCCAGTGGAGCCGGATCAGCGGTTGTGCAACGGAGTTGGTGAAGGTGAAACCCAAGAACTTACTTCTCCACGGGTGATTCACGCCGCTCTTGTCGGCGTTGACCTTCAGCCGCATCCGCCGGGTGATAAACCGCGTGACGCTCTGAAGCACTCGTTCGCCAGCCCGCCGGCTCTTGACGTAGATCACGATGTCATCGGCGAAACGGACGAAGCGCAGGCCGCGCCGTTCAAGCTCTTTATCAAGCTCGTCCAGCACGACATTGGAAAGCACGGGCGAAAGAGGACCGCCTTGTGGCACCCCTTCCTCGGTGGCTTCGGTGAGTCCATCCACCATCACCCCCGATTTAAGGAACGCTCGGATGAGCTTGAGCACGCGCGGGTCCTTCACGCGGGTAGCCAGGCGGCTTAGCAGGCGATCATGGCAAACTCTGTCGAAAAATTGAGACAGATCGATGTCTACCACGTACCTGTAACCCGCTCTGACATACCCCAGCGCGCGGCGCACCGCATCGTGCTGGCTACGGCCCGGACGGAATCCGAAACTGGACTCCGAAAAGATCGGCTCCCACATTTCAGAGACCACCTGAGCTACCGCCGCCTGAATAAAGCGATCCACGACAGCCGGTATCCCGAGCAAACGACCCCCGCCCTCCGGCTTCTCTATTTCCTTTCGCCGGACCGGCAGCGGTTTGTACCGTCCTTGCAGTATAGCGGCCTTTATCTTCGGCCAATGCTTCTTAAGGTGTCTGCCGAGTTGGCGCACGGTCATCCCGTCCACCCCCGGCGCACCTTTGTTGCGGCGCACCTGCCTGAGCGCGCGCCGCAGATTTTCCCTCTCCAGAATCTTCTCTAAGAGTTGGACCTCTCCCGTCGGGCTTTCGGGGATCGACGACGCTACAAACGGTTCAGAACTGCAATCGTCCCATAGGGACAACTGCTCGTATGGCCCGCGCCATTTCCGCTGCTGCAATCCGCTCATAAGTACGTGTCCCCTACTCACCACTCTCACTTGCCGCCCCATTCAGGGCTGGCACCGTTTGGGCCTTCACCCGCACGCTTTGCGGCTTGGCCTATCTGTTGCTCCGCCTTTCGGCTTTGGAGTGCCTCACTAGCCTCGCCTGGCTGCGGGCTACTATGCCCGCTGCTGACTCCTGCCGGGCTTTCGGCAAGGGATTGCTCCCCTGCCCAGTCCCTGCGGACAGCCCCAGCAGGTCTCCCGGGGTACTCCCGACTGCTTTCGACGCACGATTGTCAGATTTACGGTACGAGCCCTGTGACGGATAGAAGACTTCGCCTTGTAGTGCAGGCTCGTCTCGGCTCGCCCGCCTGATCTGCCTGCCGCCTCAGACTGGCGGCATACCTGTTCGTCAACCCGCGTCTTTGCCTCCGGCTTCTTTCAGGCGGTCGTCACCGACCAATTACCCTTGCCTTTGGCTACCCTTCGCCTCCGTCTAGCTGGGTCAGGACTCTGATTGAAAAGTTCACCTCCTTTCCCTATCATCACCTTTAAGCAGCCGGGCAAGCCCGGCACACACAAACGGCTTGAGACGGACCTCGCAAAACGCTGGTGCGATTTGCTCGGCCCCTCAGCCTTAGCGATAGCCGGCTTGAACGGGATATCTATGAGTTCATTTTCGGTTCGTTACTTCCTCGTCGACGCAGATGATGACATTGTCCGACTACCACAAGCTCGTTTTGAGCGACTAGCCTCACGTGCTTCACGTGAGACCCTGCCAGAGCTGAAAGGACAACGTGTCCGCGCAGCTGAGGTTGCCGTTGAGCTTCGCAGCGGTCGACCTGTGCGGGTGGTTCGAATGATTTTTTATTACATTCATTTCGATCAAAACGGGCGTTTGGATTACGAGCGGTTCATGAAGGACGAGGTTACGGTTATGGAAGCTGGACTGCCACGGTTCAAGCTAGAATCGGCAGACCGTAGTGTGATCGAAGCCCAGCAGCGATTTGCTAAGCGACGCCGGGATCACAGTGTGTGGTGGAAACCCGATTCGCGGCTTGAAAGCGTTATAGTCCGGGCGGCGCTCGATCGCAGAAACTTCCGACGGCTATAAAACCTTCCAACTGGCTTCCGCTCGACGCGGAAAACCGCGCGCCTCAGCCACGATGTTGAGGCTGTAGAAAAAGGTAGATGGAAAAACACTACAAAAAAAGACCTCCGTCGGGAGACAATTCCTATGTTCTCAATGGCTGAACCTCAAAAACGAACGCCTATCATTTTTCAGCGTAGAAGTGGGAAGAATTGGGAGAGGCGTTTTTATCGCCAGGCCTCCTTTCCTATCCCCAAACCTGGCGTGCGGTCTCTACGACGACCTCGAGCTTCCTCTTCTGGTCATCCTCGCTGATCAGGTTTCCGACCACATCCGAGGCAAAACCACATTGCGGGCTCAGCGCGAGCTGTTCGAGCGGCACGACCTGGGTCGCCTCATCGATCCGGCGCTTGAGATCGTCGATCTTCTCAAGCGCAGCAACCTTCGTGCTGACCAGCCCCAAAACGACCACCTTACCTTTAGGCACAAACCGAAGCGGCGCGAAGGTCCCAGCGCGCGGGCTATCGTACTCCAGGAGGAAGCGATCGTGATTGAGCTCGCTGAAGAGCCGCTCGGCGATGGCGTCGTAGGTTCCCTCCCGGTGCCACATGCTGCGCTGGTTTCCCCGGCACAGGTGAATCCCAAAGGTCACGTCCGTAAAACCCCTGAGAATCTCATTGTCGGCTTTGAGCGAGCGGATAAAATTCTCCATCGGATCCTCGCCGCGCTGGCGCATGGCCTCAAGAGACGGCGGGTCGACGTAAGCTGTATATCCTGGCGCATCGACCTGGACGTAGCGACAGCCGGCATCGACCAAGCTCCGAATGATCTCCCGCTCGATCCTCACGACGTCGGCCATGAACCCGTCCATGGCAGCATAAACAGCCTTGGAGTTTTGATAGTCAAAGCGCTGTGAGATCCGATCCGGACCGATCAGCGTCACCTTCACCGGCCTCTTGGCCACACGGCTGGCGAATTGATACTCCTCCAACGGGAGGTTGCGCCGAAGCCTAAGACGCTCTTTCACCGGGCGGCGCTGCAAAATGGCCGCGCCTTCCGCAACTTGATAGGCGGCATCCCATCTTTGCAGGGGCTTTCCCTCCTTCGACAAACTTTCCATGAACCGCAGGTCCGACCGACGGGCATCGAAACCGGAAACGGACGCCCCGAAGCTGTCTTGGAAGTTGAGACGCCGGTACTCGCCGTCGGTGACGACTGCTAAGCCAACTTTTTCCTGAAGGACGACCGCCTCACGAATCGCCTGATCCTCGACGGCGCGAAGCTCCTCGACGCCGATCTTCCCCTCGTCGTAGCGGAGCCGGGCTTCCTTCAGATGAGCCGGGCGCAATAGGCTCCCAACGACATCGTTTCTAATCTTTGCCAGCTCGTTCACCATGCCGACTCGTCAACTCTGGACGGAGTTCTCCACAACACCGCCCAGCTACTCCAATAGCCTAATCCCTTCGGGCCAGAGAACCAGAACCACGGTTTCACCGATACCCCGCGGAGTATGAACAGACTTGGGATCAAGAAAGACGATATCCCCTTCGCGGTAAACGCCCGTCTCATCTTCAATCCCGCCTTTGAGGACCAGATAAAATTCTCCTCCGACGTGCTCGTGCTTTAGGAAAGCTTTCGGATCCGCATCCACCCGAATCCGGTAGAGCACAAGCTCCCTCGCTCCCTCCCGCGCGAGCCTCGCCATCGACAAGCCGTTGCCAAAATCCCGCCACGAGAGGCGGTCCAGGCCTTCCTCATCAAGCTCTATGTTGATGAGATCCTTAAGCGAATGGCGCAGCAATCCCGTGCCCCTGAATACTCTAGGCTAGATACCATGTAGGGCAATTTTAAAAAAGAGGCAGTCGCGCGGGGGTTGATTGTCGAGACGGATGAGGCACGTCCCGTTCGGGAGGCGGCAAAGCCCAGCCACAAAGGCTCTCCAGCCTGGATAGTAAGCCTAAAACGAGCAATCCCGATTCCAGGCGATGGAGGACAGGCTTGTCTCTTGACGACGTTTTTCTCTCCCCAGAGAACGGAGGTGCGAGACGAGTTCGCTTGCCCTAACGGCTGTTAGATCGGACGCGGGCTGGCACCGAGTCGTCGGTATGCTCTCAGCCGGTCCAAGGAAGTTAGAAGGCTGCTAGCGTATCCCTAGTTCCCTGGCTGCCTCCTTCACGATCGAGAAATCCCGAACACGATCGAGCGCCACGCCCGCTGGAGCACCGCTCTGCTGGCGCCAGCGTTCAATG
>JACPAM010000193.1 GCA_016180805.1 Deltaproteobacteria bacterium
TAAAATGATAAGCTGGCCGGGGTGAAGATGCGTAGCCACCGTCTGCGCCGCCTCCAAGACAAAGGAGAGATTCGGATCCCGCGTCTTGCTTAACGGCGTAGGAACACAGATAATCGCAACATCAGCCTTCGCCAAGAGGGAGAAATCCGTAGAGGCGGAAAAAGAACGACTTCGGTTTACGTCAAACGTCACTCCGGAGACGCAGGCGGTACCCTTCCGAATACTCGCCACCTTCTCGTCATCGACATCGATTCCCGAAACCTTAAAGCCGGCCTCGGCGAACGCCCATGCCAGGGGGAGCCCGACGTAACCGAGCCCCAAGACACAGATGGTTGCTTGCTTTAGACTGACTTTGGCGGCAAGTTCCGCTTCACTCTTCATCCGGCTCGCCCTCTGTTCCCTCGGGATTTTCGAGCATGGCATCCAGTTCCGCGCCGAAGTCCTCGCCGGCCTCATCACCCAATGTCTTGCCCATTTTTTTGGCCCACCGAGCCATCGCCCTCGGGTCTTCCAGGTCCGCGATGTGATCCGGGTCGGCGAGATCCTCCAAAACCGCCTCCTGCGACCTTATTCGGGCCACACGAGAGATTAATTTTTGCAGCTCTTTCCCGCCACACTTGGGGCATACGGGCTCTCCCGAATCGGCCACAACCCCGACCAGGAATGAAAAAACCTTCTTACAACCCAAGCATCTATACTCATAGATCGGCATCGGCTTTACTCCTACCCCGGGCCTTTCACGGCCAGGGAGAACAGGCATGCAAGCAGAGGGGGACAGTCCCCCTGCCTGAAAGGCGACTGTCCCCTTAAAGCCAGTCCCCTATACCGCAGGCCTTTTACGCTGCCAACGGTCCCTGCATCGCGACCCAGCCGCTTCGCCCCGGCACTTTTCCCCGCCGTACCGCAAGACGAGGAACGGCCTCTCTACGCCGTTGCAAAATCAACTGCGCCACCTCACCAAGGGAGACCAGGACGGCTTTACGCTTAAGGACCCCTTCGAGGAAATCGCGGAAAAACGTCACATAAGCGCGGCCCTCGACCTCCGCATGGACCGTGAGAACATTCAATCCTGGCCCCATCGAGGATAGAAACACGCCGGCCAATTCCCTCCGTCTTCCGATCAGCTCATCTGCGGTAGGAAGCGTCGTCGGAATCTGAAGCGTTTGGATGGTCCTACCATTGTGTACGGGAAAAAAAGGGAACTTGCCCCGCACATCGCTCGCATAGAGAAAACCCAATCGCTCCTGAACTGCTAGGCTCAGGGACGTGCATCTCCAGCCTGGTGCAGCCGTGCTCAATGGATGCTTGCCAAAAATCCGCTCATACGCATCCATACTTTTTTTCAATTCCAACTCGATCTCGCCTTCCTCCATAGATTCAATCCCGTCTTGCCAGCGAACGTGATCATAACCATGGATGCCAATTTCGTGCCCTTCCTGAGGGATAGAACGCAGAATCTCGGCCTCTGCCTCGCCAATAGGCTTCGACGGAAGGAGCGTGCCCGAAAGAAGGGTCCTAACGCCATAAAGACGCAGTGGATTCGTGCGCATCATCTTTAAGAGAAAAGACGGGCGCCACAGCCGCCTGATGGCTCGTCCGGAACGGTCGGGGCCGAAGCTTATAAAAAAACTCGCCCGGAGAGCGTACTGCTTGAACAATTCGAGCAATCTTGGGACCCCTTCGCGCATTCCGATGTTTGTGTCTACGTCCACTCGGATAGCAAGCTGCATAAATCAGTGAATGGTCAATAGTAAATAGTCCCCACCTCGATCTCTCCTTGCTATTTGCTCTTTCCTATTGACGATTGACCAATGACTATTGACTATTCCCCTAGTCGGGTTCCCGCGGTTATTCCGCAGCGTGCCGCCAGCTTATCTGCCGGCGCCTCCTCTTCCCCCTCAAGCTGTGTACGGGCCAAAAGGAGAGAGCCATCCCCCGTCCTAACCCAAATCCCTTTACCTTTTTCCGCAGCCTCCACGGTCCCGGGATCGGCTCTATGGCCCGTTGCCTTTTGCCTGCTGCCTTTTGACCATGCTCCGCTCACGGTTGCCTGCCATACAAAAAGCTTTCGCCCACCAAAATAAGTGAAAGCCCCAGGATACGGATGGGTCACCGCCCGGATAAGATTATACACCGCCCGGGCCGGCGAATCCCACAGAATCCTTCCGTCTTCCGGGCGCCTTCCGCCGAACTTCGTAGCTTGACGCGAATCCTGCGGCATCCTTGGCGCTTTGCCCTCCTTGATTAGCGGAAAAGTCTCGCGCAAAAGCTCGGCGCTGGCAGCGATGATCTTTTTGTAAAGGTCAAGCGCCGTGTCCCTTTCCTCTATGGCCACGGCTCTCTGAGCGACGATGTCTCCCGCATCGGCTTCCTCGATCATGTAGTGGAGGGTGACCCCGGTCTCAGCTTCCCCGTTGATGATAGCCCAATTGACCGGTGCCCGGCCGCGATACTTTGGCAGAAGGGACCCATGGAGGTTAATGCCGCCCAGCCGGGGAATTTCGAGCAGATCCTTCGACAAAAGACGACGATAATAAAAGGACAAGATCAGGTCAGGAGAAAGAATGTGCATGAGCCCGACAAATTCGGGCGCGTTGGGCTTCTGCGGGGTATAAACCGAAATCCGGTGGGCGCGAGCCAACTCGGCGACAGAACGAAACCAGATTGCTTCCTCCGGGTCATCCTCATGTGTCACAACAGCGACAATATTCTCCTTGAGATCGAGCAAAACCTTGAGGCATTCGTACCCGACATCATGGTAGGCGAAAACCGCAATCCTCATTTCAGTTAATAGTCAACAGTCATTGGTCGATAGTCAATCGGCTGCTCTGGTCGACTGTTAGCCGTCACTCGATCCTATCCATTGACCAATAACCATTGACTTATGACCAGGTTTCTCAGTCGAGCACTTCTTTAATCACGTACCTGGGCCGGCGGCGGACTTCCATGTAAATTCGACCGATGTATTCCCCTATAAGACCGAGGGCCAGGATCTGAAGGCCAACAAAGAAAAACAGAATGGCAAACAAGGTGAACACACCTTCCACTTCCGGGCCGACCAAAAGCCTGCGGATGGCGAGAAAAAGAGCAAAGGCAAGCCCGAGAAAGGCGATGAAAACACCGGCAAGGCCCACCACCTGGATCGGCAGCAAAGAGAAGCCCGTGAGGAGATCGAAATTGAGCCGCAAAAGTCTGAAAGGAGTATATTTCGACCGGCCTGACTTCCGAGCCGAGTGGGCTACCGGGATCTCCGCCACGGAGCCCGCGAAGCAATTGGCGAGCGCAGGAATGAAGCTGGAAGCCTCTTGGGAGCGACAGACCTGCTCAATAACCGGGCGCCGGTAAGCACGAAGCATGCAGCCGTAGTCCCGCATCCTCACCCCGACGATGAGGGAGGTCACACGATTGATCATGAGGGAACAGATTCTGCGGAAAAGAGTGTCCTCCCGTCCTTTTCTCCAACCGCCGACGACATCATGTCCCTCCTCGATCTTCTCAAGGAGTCGAGGAATCTCCTCCGGCGGGTTTTGAAGGTCGCCGTCCAGGGTAATGATGACCTCGCCCCGAGCCGTCTCAAAACCCGCCAGGACCGCCGCATGCTGGCCGTAATTGCGATTGAAGGCGATGACCTTGGCCTTCGGGTCCCTCCGGTGAATCTCTCTGAGAAGGCCGTTCGTGCCGTCGCCGCTTCCATCATCCACATAAATGATCTCGTAGGAGCGACCCAGAGACTGAAGCGTAGCCGAGAGCCGTTCATGGAGCTTGTGCAACGCCGGAGCCTCGTTATAGACGGGAACGACGACGGAAAGTTCTAGCCCCTCCCTCCGCGCTCCCGCAAAGGCGCCTTCCGAGAGTGCTCCTGCTTCCCCAACTCCGATCCGGCCCTCGACCGGTTCGAGCATCGGCTCCTGCACCGCCCTTTTTTGCACTGTGCTCATGAGGGCTCCCGCTCCGTCAAGCGCTTCACGACCAGGCAGTCGTTGTGCCCGCCGAACCCAAACGAGTTGGATAGGGCCGACCGGACACAAGTAGGCCGGGCGTGGTTCGAAACGTAGTCGAGATCGCATTCGGGATCGGGATATTCGTAGTTGATCGTGGGCGGGATGACCTGATCCCTGAGGGCCAGGACACAGGTGATCAGCTCGATCGCTCCCGCAGCCGAGATCGTATGTCCGATCATAGACTTGGTGGAGCTTACGGGAATCTCATAGGCGCGCTGACCGAACACCGTCTTGATGGCGGCGGTTTCCACTTTATCATTCATCAGCGTGGAGGTCCCGTGCGCGTTGATATACTCCCCTCTCCAGAGCCTTGTCCAGGCGCTCCAAGACCATCACACCAGCCCCCTCACCCAAAACAAACCCGTCGCGCTGTGCATCAAAGGGACGGCTGGCCCGCTCCGGGTCGTTGTTTCTTCGGGACAGAGCGCCGAGGAGGCAGAAAAGCTGCACCTCGATAGGAGAAACGATGAACTCAGATCCTCCGGCAATCGCCGCATCGACGGCCCCGCGCTGGATGGCACGCAAGGCCTCTCCGATCGCCTGTGCGGACGAGGTGCACGCGGTCTGAATGGTGCAGCTCGGCCCCGTAATCCGGTAGCGACTGGCGATCCGCGCGGTCACGTACTGAGGGAAAAGCCTTAGAATGGACTGTCCGGTGAAGCTGGAACAGTACTCCCGCACGTAACCCGAAGCGTTAATCTGGCCTCCGTTGTTAGCACGGGATCGATAGGCCACCTCCGCCATCCGCCTAAGTTCCAGACGCTCCCCAGTCGTGCCAAAGAAAACCCCTACGCGGTCGCTCCGGTACCAAGCATCCCAGCGGGCCGCATCGCACGCCATCCGCGCTGTAGCAAGACCAAAAAGAGCCACTCTAGACTCCTCCGGTCCCAAACCGACCCAGGCCTGGAGCTCCTCGGTTTTCCCCTCGTCTCTCACGGCTCCGGCCATCTGGCTTGGAAGCCCCGACGGATCAAAGTGGCTGATGCGCTGGATCCCCGATATGCCGGCAACGGCCGCTTTCCAATATTCCTCAACCCCAATCCCGATGGGCGTTGCCAGTCCTATACCGGTGACAACCACTCTGACTTTATTTGCCATTCGCGCTTCAATTGCGAATTTCGAATTGCGAATTTCGAATTTTCACCATTCGCTATTCACCATTCGCTATTTGCTATGCCAGAAGGGAATAGCCTCCATCGACCACGATCACCTGTCCCTGGATCATCGAGGCCTGGGGGGTCGCCAGAAAAAAAACGATTTCCGCCACATCCTGAGGCGTCAGCAGGCGTCCTGACGGCGTGCGCTGCCGCACCTTTTCCAGCAATTCCTCACCGTCGGGCAACAGCTTCCAGACCTCCGTGGGCACGGCGCCCGCTGAGATCGCGTTAACGCTTATGCCTTTGGGAGCGAGTTCTGCCGCCAGGTAGCGCGTCAGACTCTCAAGCGCCGCCTTTGAGACTCCGATCGCCCCGTATTGCGGGATGACGCGGGAAGAGCCGAGACTCGACAGAGAAATGATCTTTCCGTTCCCGGGCTGCATGAGGGACGCGCCCTGGCGCGCGCAGAGAAGAAGGGACCGCGCATTGGTGTCCATCACCCAGCTCCAGTGCTTGGCCGTGAGCTCCATCGTCGGGCGAAGAACCCCGGAGGCCGCGACGTGTATCAGGACATCCAGACGACCACAGATCGTCTCCACTTCCCGAAACATTTCGCGAACCTGCTCTTCGTCCTTAAGATCGGCTTGGACCAAGCGCGCTCGAGCGCCTGCGGCCCCCGCATCCTCGGCGATTTTCTCTGCCGCGCTCCGATTCTGAAAAAAATTCAGGAAAAGAAAACCCTTTTCCGCGGCAAATTTAAGAGCGATGGCCCTGCCAATGCCTCCGGAGGCGCCCGTAACGAGGGTTACACGCCCTTCCATACTCTGATCAGAAAATCTTGCGACAGAAAATCTAAGCTAGGACCCGTCCGCGCCGCGCGCCAGGCTTTCCCAAGCTCGAGAAACTGGATCTGAAGAGAGTAGCTCGAAGAGCTGTTTCAGGCGCTGGCATCGTTCCCGCACTTCCGGGTTGACGTCAGCCGGGAGCCACACAAGCTCAAGGGTTGCCTCAGCCACGAGCCTTTCGGAAGCGAAGGCTTTTGCCTCGATCTCAACTGCCTGTTCGCGCACCCCAGCCATAACCAAAGAGATCGTCAGTTGGTCCCCTGGGAGAACGAAATGCCGAAAAGCGGCCTTACGAAGGCAGCGAAGTTCAGGATAGAGAGAAAAATCGTAGCTAGAGCCGATCAGAAGCTTGGCGCCTTGGACGAAACTCTCCAGGATCAGCACCCCCGGCATGATGGGACTTCCGGGAAAATGATCCGTAAAATAGTCTTCGCTGTGGCTGACATTTTTAAGAAAATTCGCCGCCTTCCCTTTCTCGACTGCCAAAATCCGATCGATGAGAAAAAACCTCATCCAGCCTCATCCATTCGCGCCGGCGCCGTCACAAACCCGGGCGGCGATAAAGTCCACCAGTGCGCCGACGCTTAACAGGCGAATCATCCCTTCCATGATTTTCGGCGAGTTGAGATTCTCAAGCAGCACTTGAATAATGCCGTCGCGGTTCACGAGCGCGGCTTTGAAACCCAGTGATTCCACTTGTCCCGCGAGCCGATCTGCCAGCGCCGCCGCGACCCTTTCCGCCTCCCCGTTGGCTACGGCGACACCCCGATTTTCGGCAAGCCAGCGCAGCACCTCCGGAAGACCCTTGGTCTGAAGCTGCTTTATATCCTGCGCGGATAGTTGGGCTCCGTATCGCTCCTCAATCAGCCGGCCGATCTCCCGAAAGTTCCGCCAGCTCAACACCTTGTCCTGAATCGCCTTGTTCGGAAGCTCGACACCGAAGGTCTGCTGGACCCGAAAGCCGATGTCGAGAAAGTCGATGGACTCAGCGCCAAGATCGTGAACCAAGGAGGCCTCAGGAACCACCCTGTCCTCATCGACACCCAAGGCATCCACGAGCATGTTCTTAAGCTCTCTTTCGACTTCCTCTCTCTTCCAATTCCGCAGAGTTGCTTCCTCTCCCTGAGACATGGAAAACCTCCTTGTTGCTTAGTGGATGCCTCCATCTACAGTAAATACCTGCCCTGTGATGTAACCAGCCTGCTCCGAAGCAAGAAAAACAGCAAGAGGGGCGACATCCTCCGGTCTCCCGGGGCGGCGCAGCGCCACCCTCTCCCGAATCACGGTTTCGGCGAAAGGCATGATCCCTTCAGTCATATCCGTCGCAATGAGTCCCGGCGCGATCGCGTTGACCGTGATCCCCTTGGGCCCGACCTCCGCTGCCAGGCTGGAGGTAAAGGCATTAATGGCCCCCTTCGATGCAGAATAGTTCGTCTGTCCTTTTCCTCCCCTGAGCGCCGTCACGGAACTGAGATTGATGATCCGGCCCCAGCGCTTTGTCATCATACCCTGGATTACGGCTCTGCAACAGTGATAAACGCCGCTGAGGTTGACGCTCAAAACCTGCTCCCAATCTCTGTCGGTCATCTGCAGGAGCAAAGCATCCCGGATCACACCGGCGTTATTCACCAAGATGTCCGGGTTCCCCCGCCGGCTTTAATCTCGCTGACCGTCTGCTCTGCGCCAGGCTGGCTTTCTCTGTAGTTGACCGCCACCGCAGCCCCCGCCCCGGCCAGGGCCACGGCAATGGCCCTGCCGATGCCCCGGGAAGCCCCGGTGACCAAAGCCACCCTGCCCAAAAGATTAATCGTCACGCACCTTACCCGCCAGAAGGCTAGCGCTCTCACCGAAAAAACCGACCGCGTTAACCATGCCCGTGCGAAGATTCGGAACCCGCCGGGCCAGGTTTGGCACATAATCCAGGTCGCAGCGAGGATCTGGGTTTATCAGGTTCATAGTGGGCGGGACCAGCCCGTCTTCTATCGCCTTCAGGCAGGCGATGAGCTCCAGAGGCCCGGATGCCGAGATCAGATGCCCGTGCATGGACTTGGTCGCGCTGATCGGGATCTGTTCTGCCCTGGGTCCGAAGACGGCCCGGATGGCCAGCGTTTCTGCCAGATCGTCCCGTCTCGTGGAGTCGCCATTGGCCATGATGAGATCGACCTCGGCCGCATCGCCAGCCCCCAAGGCGCCTTTCATAGCAAGGGCGATCCGGTCTGCCACCGAAACTTCTCCCGGCTCGCCCTCGGGACTGACTGCTCCCGCTGCCGCGCCACAGCCCAGCACCTCCCCGTGGATCGTCGCTCCCCGTTTGACCGCGTGCTCGTACTCTTCAAGGATCAGCATGGCGGCCCCTTCGCCGAGCACGGCACCTTTTCTCTCCGCGTCAAACGGCCGACACGCGCTCTCCGGGGGCTCCACCCCGCGCGCCAGGAAATCCATCGTGCAGAAATTGACAAAGACGAATTCTTCCAGCGGCGCCTCCGCCCCTCCGCAAAGCGCGATGTCCAGTCGACCTTCCCGGACGGCCAGGAAAGCCTGGCCGACCGCCTGAAGCCCCCCGGTGCAACCGTCGGCGATCACACGGCAGAAGCCCTGGGCATTGTGCGCGATGGCGATATGCCCTGCCGTCAGATTCGGCATGGTCTTCAGGGAGAAATCCATCGGGTTGATCGAGCTCATGCAATGGGCGTTGGCCTTGCGGTATTCGAAAACGTTGGCCTCCTCCTCGGATTCGGACTCCCGCATCCACTCAAGAAAGCTCGAAAAAGGGAAAGTGGTAAAAAAGGTCCCGAGAAAGACCCCGTAGGAGGCGGGATTGATAGCCCCGTTTTGGAGCCCCGCATCCTCCGCCGCGATGGCCGAGGCGATCATCGCGAAAAGCGCAACTCTGCTATAGAGCTTGAGCTGTTTTCTTGGCAGTCTAGAAGCATGTCTTTGAAGCGCCTCCTCCGGAATTTCCGCCGCACAGTCAACCGGAAACTCCATGGCAGCAAGCCGCCGGCTTCGACCCACGGCGCGCCGCCCTCCGAGCAGGGAGAGCCAGAAGTCCTCGACCCCTATCCCAAGGGGGGATACCGCTCCAAGGCCTGTGACGACGACCCGCCGCATTGCCTAAGCCGGCTTGAGTCCAAAGCCCGCAACGGGAACGCAGATAAATGCGATACGAGCCTCCGCCACGGCTTCATCCCCTACGAAAGCCTGACTCCGGGTCCGCGCCAACCCGAAAGACTCCCCGCTCTTATCCTGGATTCCCAAGAGTTCCGATCGCACCAGCACTTCTTCTCCCGCTTTGACGGAAGACCAGAACCTGGCCTCTTCGACCCTGACGACAAGGCCAAAGGCCTTTTCCCCGCTGACGGCCCTCACAAGACGACCGCCCGAGGCCGCCATACTTTCCAGGATGAGCGTGGCGGGGACCTGAGAAGGTGGATGAAAAGGGCTTTCTAAATAATCCTCGCCCTGCGGGAAGCTCTGCGAAGTGACGATGCTCCCGCCGCCGTCCGCCTCAACCGAAATAACGCGGCCCAGAAAATTAAACTTCAATGGCCGCTCCTGCGTTCTCGACGAACTTTGCCGTCATACCCTACGAACCACAATGGGGATTCGAAGCAAGGTGTTGACGCTCCTACCCATTGCCCCGGCGCCTCTCATCTACGAGGCGCAACAACTTCCGGTTCTTTCTTAGCGTGCCCTTGGAGAAAAACAAAAAATCCACGCCCGCGAGCTTCTGCGCACAGGCCTGCCAGGCCAAAGGATGCTCTCTCTCAATCGCTTTGAGGACACAAGCCGCAACATCATCTTTCCGCTCCGCGCCGCCATTTTCTAATTCGAGCCGAAAGAGAAATGTTTGCTTACTTTCCCTTTCTTGCAACGCGACCTGCCAGTCTTCCGCAAGACCGGGAACGTCGTTGAGTATCTTTTCGAAAAACTCAGGATGGACGTTTCCCCAAACCGACGCCACGATTTCATCGGTTCGCCCCCGAAGAGGTGATAAGCGTCTAAACGGCAGTCCACAGCCGCACCTTTCCGGAATCCATCTCGCAACATCCCTGGTGCGGTAACGGATCAGCGGCATGACCGATCGATTGACGGTAGTGAGAACTATTTCGCCGTAACCCTCGGCATCAGGATTTAAAACCTCCACCCAGAAATCGAATTCATTGACGTGATAGCCGTCTCTTCGAAGGCACTCGAACCCGAGCAGGGTCGCGGCTTCCGTGGAACCGTAAGTCATGCACAGCGGCGCTCCCCAAAACTCTTCGATCCACTCGCGCGTGCGTCTGGTGACCCCACCACCCCCCCCACCGACCAGGAGCTTGAGCGGATAAGGCCTTCCCTCGGCCTGAGCGACTTCCGTCAGGCGGGAAAGCCAGGGAGTCCCACTCATCACGATGTTGAATCGATAGTCGGGCAAGCGCCGGTAGATCTCTGCTGGATCGACGCGCCCCACGCACATGCCAAACACTTTCCAGTAGGGCAGGGTTTTCTGGGCCAGAAGCCCATCGAGGCAGAACCCATAGTCGAACGTTGATAGGATCCGGTCCTCAGCACGGATCTGGTAGATCGCCTTTAGAAGCAAGCCTTGCCTGGCGTTATACTCCAACTCCCTGTGATTCGTATAGACCCTGACCGCATGACCGGTCGTTCCCGAGCTTTCGATCGCGATCTCGGGCCGGTCGCAAAGAAGGGACTCCGGAGCGCTGCGCACTTCCTCCGAGGAGAGATAAAAGCTGCCCAAATCCTCCGGGACTCGAACCCTCTGAAGATTAACCCCGCATTCCGAAAATCTTCTCTGGTAAAAGGCAGATTTAGACGCCGCCAAGCGCACCACACGCCTGAAAGCCCTGCGCCGCAGCGCGGATAAGAAACCCGGCGGAAGCGCTCCCAAGCAATTAAGAATTTGCTGATAGCGAGACCCTCCGAGTCGGAAAGGAAGCCCGAAGGCGAATTGCTGTACGGAGAACAGAGCGGCCTCTAGTTCAACGCTCATTGTTCAGTTCCAGGCGCCATCTGGGAAAGCCGTAGTCGGGGTTGGCGGGATCGAACTCGGCCTCCTCGAGTCCCGGGTTCAAACGCAAGTTTTCGTAGCTGTAGCGTCCGACTAAATAGCCATCCCAATCGTAAAACGCGGCTTTTACCGGAAGCCCGCTCGCGACGTCAATGCCGAGCGTGATCCGGGAATAGGAGAACTCTTCCCTGAGATGCTTTGAGAGGGCGGCCTCGACTTCCAAAATTTCCATCCGGCCGCTTCGGCTTTTACCCAGCTCTCTTAAAGCCGGCGCTTCGGCCTTCCAGGCCCGGCGGGTATCCATGGCGAGCCGCTCGATGAGCCGGCCTATGCCGATTTCCGTCACCGGGAACCTGCTCTCTTCTAGTACATGCGCGCCTGCGGGATCCAGCGCGACAACGAAAAACCGCGCAAAGATCCCGGTTTCATGGACAAGAAATTTATCGCCGTATGCGCCTTTCACGTAGATGGCCTCCCGCCCCGCATGCGGCCCTTCGAGCCAGCGCATGTAGACTTTGAAAGGCTTTTTGAACTTCAGAAATATCGTCTCTTCCGGCTTTAGCTCACCTCCGATTCTCTCCTGTCTACGAAAAAGCGCGGTGTAATCCATTACGGTCTCGTAAGCCGATTCCGCCTTCCGCAGGAGATCGAAGGGATCGACGTTTCCAGAGACGGAATCGGCTCCGGCCGATCCGCATAAGGCCGCTACTAGAAACGCCAAACAAAGCCAGGCCCTTACCAAGCCTCGCACCCATCCCCGCGGCTACGAGTTCTTGGTGGCCGGCGCGTTGCCAAACAGAAACCGCGAGCCATAACGTCCGAGCAAAAACACGCTCTTTTCCGGTAGACTCTGGACCACACTTTTATCCCGGTCAAAGCGGGTAACGAGAAAAACCCTCTGGCCACCGTTCCACAGCCGGGTAAAATCTTCGGCATCGAGGAAAAGAC
>JACPAM010000194.1 GCA_016180805.1 Deltaproteobacteria bacterium
GGGAAGAGGACGGTCATCTTGTCGGCGCCGCGCTGAAAAAAGTCAGTTGTCCTGTTTGTGAGCGAGTCATTCTCCTTCCTGATGATGCCCGGAAGGGAGACGTTGTCCGCTGTTGTGGACGAGACCATCGGCTCACCTACGAATTCGGCTCCTATGCCCTGAAGGCAGTGGGGGAGTGAATCTGAGGAGTCCAGAAATTTCCTCGTAAGGTAGCAGGGTAGATCCTTTATCCTCCAGTGGAGGGCTGCATCGCCGCCGATCCGCCAGTTGAACAGAGGTCGGAGCTGGCAAATGAGGGGGATCAGCCTGCGGTCCTTAAACCGGGCATAATAGGGTTCCATCCAGACCAGTTCCGAGCCGCTGATGTGGGCAGGGATGGTGCCCTTGACACCTTGCGGTGCAAGGTGATAACGAAATCTGTTAGATCAATGGAACTTGATCTGTTGTTAAGTGGAGGACTCGGATATGATGAGTCAGTGGCGAGAGTTAGCCGCCGTCAGCCGCGCTCTATGCGATGAGACGCGCCTGGAGATTCTTAATCTCTTGCTCACCCGCCGCGAGACCTGCGTGTGCGAACTGGTGGAGACGTTGGGCACGACGCAATCTAACGTCTCATTTCATCTCACGACGCTCAAGCACGCAGGTCTCATTGCGGACAAGAAAATAGGCAAGTGGATGTTTTACAGTATCAGGCTCCAAGCGATACAAGAGTATCTTACCCGTTTGCGTGAGGTTTTCAGCGAGAAACGCCTTGGCACGGCGCCTCCAGCGAGGAGCATCTTCGCGCTTTGCTCCCAAGAGCATAAAGCACCATTGAGTCGAGCGCATGCGCAGCGGAGAGCCGCAGCCTTAAAGAGGGGTAGTTGAAGAGTTGAAGGTCATGTTCGTATGCTCCGGCAATTCTTGCCGGAGCCAGATGGCGGAAGGTTTTGCGCGGGCAGCCGGGGTAGAGGCTTACAGCGCAGGCACGGAACCCGCCGGCTACGTGCACCCGCTGGCCGTGCAAGTGATGGCGGAGAAGGGAATTGATATCTCCGGGCACACCTCCAAGGGGTTGGACCTGAACCTCGCGCGGTGTATGGACGCGGTGATTACCGTGTGTGGCGAGGCGGATCAAAGGTGTCCGGCAATCCCACATGTTAACCGTCTTCACTGGTCTATCCCTGATCCGGCAAAGGCAGCGGGGACCCAAGAGGAAGTATTGAGCGTGTTCCGGGCCGCGCGGGAAGACATCGCACGGCGTGTGAAGGAGTTTCTACTAGAAAGGACAACGAACCGTGAAAGCCATTGAAACCGTTTTGACAGCCACAGCACAAGTGACACCAAAACGCCTCAATCTGTTTGAGCGTTACCTGACCGTCTGGGTCGCTATTTGCATGGTTATAGGCGTGCTGCTGGGCAAAGCGTTGCCAGGTGTGGTCGCCGCCGTGCGCGACATGGAATTCGGCGACAGCAGCCACATCAACGTTCCGATTGCCGTACTGATTTGGCTGATGATTTACCCGATGATGCTGAAAGTAGACTTTGCCTCTGTGCTGGGGGTAGGCAGACGTCCCAAAGGCCTGCTCATCACGCTGTTCGTTAACTGGTTGGTCAAACCCTTCAGCATGGCGTTCTTCGGCTGGCTCTTCTTCAAGCGCCTCTTTCTGCCGCTCATCGGCGCCGAACTGGCTGACCAGTATATCGCCGGGGTCATTATCTTAGCTGCTGCGCCCTGCACGGCGATGGTGTTTGTGTGGAGTTACCTGACCGATGGCGACCCGGCTTACACGCTGGTTCAGGTATCGGTGAATGACCTCATCATGCTCTTCGCCTTTGCCCCATTCGTCACGCTACTGGTGAGCGGCGCGTCGGCGTTGACGGTGCCGTTTATCGTACTGGTTTACGCCGTGATTCTGTTCATCGTGATTCCACTGGCCGCGGGGAGCCTTACGCGGGCGTCGCTGGTGCGCACGCGCGGGTTGGAGTGGTTTGACAAGAAGTTCTTGCCCGCCCTGCATCCTGTCTCCATTCTTGCGTTGCTGACCACGCTGGTCATTATCTTCGCGTTCCAGGCGGACAACATCACCGCGCGATTCTTTCACGTCGTTTTGATCGCGATCCCGATCCTGATTCAGGTCTACTTCAACTCATCGCTGGTGTACGGCTTGATGGGCTGGCTCAGACTGCCACACAACGTTGCTGCGCCGGGCGCGCTGATTGGCGCGTCGAACTTCTTTGAGTTGGCCGTAGCAACGGCGATTGCCCTGTTCGGGGCGGAATCGGGGGCGGCGCTGGCGACGGTGGTAGGTGTGCTGGTAGAGGTGCCCGTCATGCTATCGGTTTGCTCGTTCTGCAACCGCACGCGACACTGGTTCCCGCAGGCGAACTGAGCGGAAAGGTTGAGAGATTGAGGGTCAGGCCTGGAGTCCTCATTCGGCTCAAAAAAGTCAGTTGTCCTGTTTGTGAGCGAGTCATTGTCCTTTCCGATAATGCCCAACCTGGAGACACCATCCGCTGTTGTGGACGAGACTATCGGCTCACCTACGAATTCGGCTCGTATGCCTTGGAATAGGCCCCTGTCCGGTTGAGCCGACATCAAACTTGCGTTTTACACCCATACTCTGCTTTATTAGCCGGTAATCGCAACAGATAGGAGAGGTGTTATGGCCAAGGACATGCGTTTATGGATCGATCAGTTGGAGAAAGCGGGAGCGCTGGCGCGGATTACAAAAGCTGTCGATCCGCGGACTCAGATGGGGGAGTGTGGCAGGCGCGCGACCGCGCGCTTCTGTTTGAGAACTTGTCAGGCTTTCCGCGGTGGCGCTGCTTGGGACAGGCGCCGAGTGATGTGTCGCTGGCCCCGTTGGCCTTCGAATGCCAGCGTAACGAGATGGTGCCTGAGTTTCTCCGGCGCACCGAGCGGCTGGGCACGACGCGCCTCGTGCAGTCGGGGCCCGTAAAAGAGAAAAAGATGATCGGTAATGAGGCCGACATCACCAAGCTGCCGATCCATCAGGCAGGAGTTCGAGATGGTGGTCCATACATCGGCTCGGGATTGATGATCACCAAGAATCCCGAGACCGGCCGCCGCAACATGAGCTTTCATCGGTTGCAGATGAAGGGGCCAAGGAAAACCGGCATCTTCATCTATCCGCGCCATGCCTGGCTCAACTATCAACTCTACGAGCAGGCCGGGAAGGCGATGCCTGTGGCGATCATGATCGGGCATCATCCGATGCACTATTTCGCGGCGGCCACAACCACCCAGTACGGGGTCGATGAGCTTGAGATCGCCTCCGCCCTACTCGATGAAGAGGTGGAGCTTGTAAAGTGCGAGACCGTCGACATTGAGGTTCCCGCCCACGCTGAAATTGTCATCGAAGGAGAGATCCCGCCAAAGGTTCGGGAGGACGAGGGCCCGTTCAGCGAATTTCAGGACTATTACCTAACGGGGTCGGGTAAGAACCCAGTGGTGGAGATCAAGGCCGTCACGATGCGTCACGACGCGATCTTTAAGACCGTCCAGAACGGTAGCGAGGTTGAAGGCTGTGTCTACCACAAAGTTCCCATGTCCGCCCAAATCCTGCGGCGGCTCAGGAGCGTGGGTGGTTTTGCGGAGGTGAAAAACGTCTTGGTCATGCCGGGCATCTTTACTGTCGTCGTGCAGATGAACCCGCGCTATTACGGTGAGGCAAAGAATGTGCTGATGGCTGTGCTGTCGGGCGAGTACCAGCATCCCAAGATCGCGATCGCGGTCGACGAAGATGTGGACATCTTCAACTACGCCGATGTGCTATGGGCGATCTCCTCCCGGGTCAACCCCCAGGAGGATATCGTCATCATACCGGGAGCCAAGATCCACGCGATGGATGCTTCGTGCCGGGAATTCGGGTCGACGGGCGCTCCCGGGTGGCATCGCATCGGCGGGAAGATGATCATCGACGCGACCAAGCCACCGGAATGCGATCCGCCACGGCGCTTCGAGTTTGAGCGCTTGCGGCCGATGGGCTGGGAGACGGTGCGCCTCGAAGACTTTCTCCCGGAAGGCTCGCCGCCGCCGCGCTTTCAGAGCCTGCTCGACAATCCCCGCTGAGCGCGGCACCGGGATTTACGGCACGAACAGAGCATCAATATATTTCTTCGCCTCGGGCGGGAAGATTCCTAACTCGGTCGCTTCGCGCAGATATTTTTTCTGCGCTCCCACGGCGGCCGGGTTGGGCCATTTCAACTCTTTCGGCGCCAGGATGGTCCGGGTGCGGCTCCAGCCGAGATTAACCTCTTCGGGCTTTTCGAGGTTGAACAACCGCTTGGCGTGCTTTCGGAAGTGGGCCTCGTCGTCCTGGACTCCCCGCGAGGCCTCGGCCCAGGCGGCGCGAAGCTTCGGCACCAGATCGGGATGCGCTTTGATCCAAGACTCGACCGCGCCGATGTAGCTTAAAAAGACCGTCTCTCCCTCCAGCAGCTTTTGCATCTCTTCACGAAAACCCATGATCGGGCGGTACTTACCGCCGGCCAGCAACCGGGAGACGTGAGCCTCCCAGATTAGCGCGCCGTCGACGTCGCCCTTTTCGAGCACGGCGATGATGGCGCCGGCGCCGAGCTTGCGCAGGCTAAAGTCGCTCTCGATGTTGACCCCGCGCTTCTTCATCATGTAGTCGAACATGTTGTAAAGCGAGGTCGTCTCGCTGGTTAAAGCCAGTTTCTTCCCTTTGAGATCCATGACGTTTTTGTAGGGCGATTCCTTGGGAACCAGGAGAAAGATGTGCGGGAGTTGATAGGGCTGAAGCAGGCGAATCGGGGTCCCTTTTAAATTTGCGCGCAGCGACACCTCGGAAACCGAGAGGCCGAGCGGGACGGCCCCGATTCCCATCAGGCGCTGAACCTCGGCGACTCCGGCCCAGCGCGGTTTCATAACAAAACCGTTTTTTTGATCGAGCTTTTTATCCAGGATGTACTGACCGCCCAGGCCGAAGACTCCGTCTTCCGGGAGGCCTACTTCCACCGTCGGGAGATCTACGGCCCCTTGGACCTGCGTGGTGTACGCCACTGCCAGGCCCAAGGCAAGAAAAAAGCCTGCGGCAACCTGCCAAATCTTGTGGTTGTTCATGGCTCCACCTCCGTTTTTTATGGTACTGGGATTTTGTTTCTAATCGAGACCCGGCTAGGGGACGAACATCCCGTCGATTAACCCAGCAGCCTCTTTAGGAAACATGCCCATCTCTACGCCTTCCCGGAGAAAGCTCTTCAGCGCTTTTAGGCTGGCCACGTGAGGCCAAGTATAGTCCGATGGCAGCAGGAATACTCGCGTTCGGTCCCAAGCTAGGCTCAACTCCTCCGGCTTGTCCAGGCCGAAGAACTTTTTGGCATATTTGCGGAAGTGCAGCTCATCCTGTTGCACCCCACGATAGCCATCGGTCCAGGAAGCCCGCAGTTTAGCTACGATATCTTTGTTCGGTTCCACCCAGGTCTCCAGGCCCCCAAGCCAGATAGTGGGCAAAACTTTCGTATGCAGATGCTTCTCGAGTTCATCCCTATACGTCATGATGACCCTGTATTTTCCCGAAATTAGAAGGCGGGAAACATGTGCCTCCCAGATGATTCCCGCTTCTACCTCCCCCTTTTCCAGGACCGCGATGATACCTGGTGCGCCGAGCTTTTTGAGCTGGAAGTCTTTTTCAATATTGTAGCCGTTTCTTCGCATCATGAAGTCGAACAAATTATAGAGTCCGGTCAATTCTGGGGTCAGAGCGATCGATTTTCCCTTCAGGTCGGGGACCTCTTTATATGGCGAAGCCTTGTGAACCAAGACATGCATGTGAGGAACCTGGTAGGGCTGGATCAGCGTTACGGCTGTACCCGCAACCCGGGCGCGAAGAGCTGCCTCCGGCGTCATCAATCCAACGGGAATGGCCCGGATGGCCAAAAGACGCTGTATTTCTGGGACTCCCGCCCAGCGGGGTCTCATGGTGAACCCGTGCTTTCGATCCAGCCCTTTATCCAAGATATATTGGCCACCGAGGCCGAACAGCCCGTCCTGGGGCAGCCCTACCTCCACCGTCGGAAGCTCCGCGGCGGCTTCAACCTTCGGCGTGTAAGCTATCGCCAGGCCCAAGGCAAGAAAAAAGCCTGCGGCAACCTGCCAAATCTTGTGGTTGTTCATGGCTCCACCTCCGCATTTGGCATCGGGATTTGCTCTTCCATGGTAGTTTTTCATAGCCCCTACCCTCACTTATCGAACTCAGGGCACGAAGAGTTTATCAACGACCGCCAGACCCTCGCTCGGAAAGATTCCAAGCTCCACCCCTTCTTTGAGATATCGCTTCTCTGTCTCCATGTTAGCCTTGTCCGGCCACGGAAAATCGGGGGGCAATATGAATTGTCGGGTTCGTGGCCAGCCGATCTCGAGCTCCTCCGGTTTTTCCAGGCCGAAAAGCTTTTTTGCGTGCTTTCGAAAATGGCTCTCGTCTTCCTGGAATCCGGCAATAGCTTCCTGCCAGGCTTTGCGCAGGACCGGGATGAGGTTGGGATTTTTATCCACCCATGAGTCGAGCGCGCCCAGCCAGCCAAGAAGCTTGATCTTGGTGTTGAGTTGCCGGTTCATTTCCTCTAGCACGGCGCTTATCCCGGCTGCGCCGAGCTTCTTGAGCTGAAAGTACTTTTCGATCTGGACGCCCTGCTTCCTCATGAAATAGTCGAAATTGTTGTACGCGGAAGTTACTTCCGGCGGCACAGCGAAGGGTTTTCCCTTAAGGTCGAAGAGGTTTTTGTAGGGGGACTGTTTGCGCACCAGGATCGAATTATGGGGCGTCATGAAGGGTTGGATCAGCCGGATATGGATCCCCCGAATATTCGCCCTCAGAGCCGACTCCGACGTGGACAGACCTACGGGGATCGCGCCGATGGCCAACAGACGCTCTACTTCGGCGACTCCTGACCAACGGGGCTTCATAACGAATCCATTTTTGCGGTCCAGTCCCTTGTCTACAAGGTAGTGGCCTCCAAGGCCAAAGACTCCATCGTCGGGCAAGCCCACGTCGATGGTAGGCAGCTCGGCCGCTCCGACGCTCAGGGCCCTGTAAGAAAAGGCAGCCAGAACGATAAGGGTGATCAGCAGTATCGATCTACTTAGGAACCGTTCCATGCTCATACCTCCTCTGTTTTTATTAGTCTCATGACCGACTGAAGCAGCTTCTTTTTAAACTGGATAAACCGCGAATCGTCCATGTCCCGTTCCAAAGGCGGCAGGGGATTGTCGAAAATGTCGGCGATATGGGCAGGGCGGGGAGAAAAAATGACGATCCGGTCCCCCATGAAAGCGGCCTCTTCCACGTCATGGGTTACCAGAAGTGCGGTCTGCTTCAGCCGGGCACATATCTCTAGCGTGTCCTCGCGCAGCTTGCGGGCGGTCAGGTGGTCGAGCTTGCTGTAGGGCTCGTCCATGAGCAGAACCTCCGGCTCGATCACGAGCCCACGCGCCAAACCGACTCTTTGCCGCATGCCGCCGGAGAGGTAGAGCGGATACTGCTTGCGGAATTCGATCAGGCCCACGAGGCTCAAGTATTTCTCCACGCGCTCATCCCACACCTCCCGGGGAATTCCCATCCCCTTCAGGGCGAAGATCAGGTTATCCTCCACCCGCTTCCAATTGAGCAGCCGCGGGTCCTGAAAAACGTAGCCCAGTCGCGGGTCTTCCTTTCCCGACTCGCGGTGGTTCGAGACCACCTCCGCGCGTCCCTGCTCCAAACGTTCCAGGCCGGTAATGATGTTGAGGAGAGTCGATTTGCCGCATCCCGACGGTCCGAGCAGGCAGGTGATGCCGAATTCTTTAGCCTCGAACGACACCCCGTCCAGGACCAGCATCTCGCTGCCGTCTTCCCGGGGAAAGTACTTGACCGCGTTCTCCACCCGAACGTAGGCCATCTATTGTCTCCAGGCCTCCGCTCCGCTAATGCAAAATGCAAAGTGCAAATCGCAAAATGCAAAATGAAGCGGGCACGAGACCAAAAGTCGTCTGATAATTTTGCAATTTGCAATTTTCAATTTGAAATGCCTTTAGGCTATCGTCTCCACGCCTCGATCTTCGGCCGCCAGGCAGTCACGACCCGCTCCAGCCAGCCGATGAAGCCGAATTCGATGATGATCATCACCACCAAAAAAGTGATCGCCCAGGCCAAAACGGCCTTCATCGAGAAGATGTTGAAGCCGCGCACGACCTGATAGCCCACGCCGTTGCTGAAGCCGAACATCTCGACCACGACGACGACCTTCCAGGCGAGACCCAAGCCGTAACGGATCGCAGCCAAAATATGCGATATGAGCTGGGGAATGATGACGTCCATGACCTTCGACCACGGGCTGGCATGGAAAGCTTTGCTCATGTCGATCAGGTCTTTGTCGACCGATTTGGTGCCTTGCCAGATGCTGATGGCCAGCATGGGACAGATCGTTACGGCTACGGCCGCATACGCGCTCGTTTCGGTCAGGCCGAAAAACATGATCATGAGGACGGCCCAAATGAGCCCCGGCATCGTGAGGCCAAGAATAACCGGGGGCTCGAAAAAGCTCTCCAGGCTTCGCAGGGTCCCCATGACGATGCCCAGAGGGATAGCGACCACCATGGCGATGCCGAAGCCGACCAGAACGCGGCGCAGCGTGGCTCCCATCTCGTAGAAGAAATCGCCCGTCGTGACAATCGCGGCGACCTCGCCGAAAGTCTCCATGGGCCTGGGCACCAGGGTGGCAGGGAAGATAAGGCTCAGAATCCACCAGACGAATACCAGAGCCAAAACCCCGGCGACCCTCAGGACAACGTCCTGGATCGCCTCGGTCCAGGCACTTTTGCGCCGCCGCGGGATGGCCTCAACGCCTGCGCTTACGGCTGCCTCAAGTTCGCTCTGCGCCGCGATCGCCTTCTCTTGCTTCGCCATCAGGCCTCCCTGTTACCGGGATGTCGCGATTAAGGTCTAAGATCCCTTATGCACGGGCTTCGAGGGTATTGATGCATCCTATGCTGGCCTAAGTCCTGTGTCAACGCGCCCATAGAGGTGGGTGATGTCCCGGCGAAACAATTCTGTCGGGGGGCACTCGCAAGATGATTATCTCATATCATAAAGGTGTCAGGCGAGAATTTGGCTAGCGATGGTAGACGCACGGGAGGGGGCTGTCATCCCCAGTGCTTAGGGAAAGGAGACGGCCCTCGGATTTTCTTGCCCGCTACCTAGGGTAGCTAGCCTGCGGATGGAGGTAAAGGAAAGACGAAAGAGATCTGGCTTACCTTTTGGCCTTCTTTGGTCGCTGTCTAAACCTCAACTCAGCCGGTCCGTCAATCCCATGCTCTGGCCGCAAAATTAACCCGTAGGTACCGGCGATCATGGGCATGATGCCTGTCTCATCCACTAGCGCTTTCCATTCTTCCTGCCATCGCTTTATGGCATCAAGCCACTTTTTCTTTGAGGCCTCAAATTCATTGGTCTTCATAACCCCTCAGAAAGGCCACCTAGACAAATTTTAGCTCCAGGGATTTCTCAACCGCTTGGGACGAAGGAGTAGACGGCGCGGATAGAAATAGGGGTCTCTTGAATAATAAGTCGGCGCGGATCTGGCGGTATAATCCGTCGTGGACCAAAAGCGGAGATATCTCGCCATGAGGATTGGAGATGGTATGTCTTTCCCGGCCCGCGTCTTAATCTCTCCCGTGATCTCTCCCACAACTGTGAGTGGCTGCCCTTCCCGGTAGCTGCTCTCCAGCGGAACCTCTTTACTTAGCCTGACTACAAATCTTCCCTCTGACTCCCCGGTGAGAATAGGCCGGCTCGAGGCATCAAGTGGCCGGTGAAGCACCTCTACAGTATCCTCATCCAGCCCACCTCTGACATCCAGAATCTCGCCTCCTACGAGAACAAGTTGCCCCTTGTGGGTTTCAACGTCCTGCTGGAGATTCCTTAGGCCCACCTCCCATTGTATCTTCTCCCGTAATTCGGGCGGGATAAATCCCACGCAGCCTGAAACCACAAGACTGAGAACAAGGAGAACGAGGCCCCCAAAGGTTGGATACATCGCAGCGGACCTTTTTTGATTTGCTTAAGTAGTTTACCGTCTCAGGTCGCTTTTTCAATCAAGGCAACTTTTCTGGTAAGGAGCGAATCAACTCTTACCCGCCTTGCCCTTATCCACCGGAGAAGGTGTGTCTGGCAAAGCAAATCCTTTTTCACCCGTTTCTCCACGACGGGCCTTGCCAAGATACCGGCAAGATCAGCGGTCTAAGAACCTTACGACCGCGACTGCTAGGAGCGCCTTCCGGATGGGTTGACAGGGGTCAGCTCAACCTTGGGGCCGGGCACATACCCAAACCACCCCTCGTACCAGATCACCTCAGCATGACCATCGAGATCGGCATACTCACGAACCGTAATCCGTCGTTGCCCCAGATCTAACGGGTCTACGATTCGGATTCGGGTAACCTTCTGCCCCTCAATTTCTGCCTTTTGGAAGACACACCGTAACCGCTCAAGCGTCCCGTGAGGTTCCTTCCCCTTCAAAAACAGGTCCGTGTAAACAGGCCCGGGCAGTTTTCTGAGGGCCGGACAGAGTAACCGCTTAACCGCCTGCGCTAACCAAACCCAATCCATAACACCGCTCCTTTTTAACAACCTTTTTCATCTACACCGAAAGCGACTCGTCGCTAGAATCCCAGCCATGCAAGGAGCAGACTTTCAGGAAACGGAATATGCAGCGCGTAGTCAAACAAACCGTAAAAGAAACCCCAAGCAATGAGCGTAAGGATAATCGTGATCGGCCACTTTTCCCGACCAGCAATTTTAAGATACAAAACCGTCGTCACCGGCACAGCGAGGGAGAAACCAAGCAGCCATACCGCCACATAAAAGCC
>JACPAM010000195.1 GCA_016180805.1 Deltaproteobacteria bacterium
GACCTCGCTTCCGGTAACGATCAGGTGGATGCGCCGCGCGGGGATAGGCAGGACCGTCACAATAGGCTTCTCTCTACAAATCACCTCAGCCTTCTCGACCAAATCCTCTTTCACAAACACAGGAATCGTGCGCGTTCCCGCTACAATGTCGTCCTTTTTGACATAGCGGTTCGCGGGAAGGGTAGCCAGAATGAGGTCCCCAAGCTCGTTGAAGCGATACAAGAGGTCGGCATCGACTTTAAGCAAGCCGGAGATCTCCGCTATCAGGTTGACCCGGCCTTCCACCGGGTCCGTAAGGCCAATGTTTGGACCCGCGGCAGCTTGGGCTAACCTCCGGGCCGCATCCTCCTCGTGGAGCTCTCCCTTCTCCAACTCCATGACGTAAATATGGGCCTTGCCGAGATCGAGCAATTTGCCGACGTCTTCGGGACGAATCACATGACCCCGGCGAAACGCCGGCCTCTTGTGCTTTCCGGGAACGATCTCCGTGATATCGTGGGCCAAGGGGAGGCCAACGGCTTCTTCCACGGGTATGACCTTAAGCATGGTTATCTATCCTCACTCGCCAGCTTATTTATTTCATCGCAGAGTTGGCTTTGTCAACTGAACGAGCGGAGGATCTCCACGATGGGCCAAGCACGGATGGGTAGGAGGTTATTGTACCTGGATGACTTCCCCGATCTCCTCTGGCCGCACATAAACATGCTCGCACGGAAGCGGGGTCTGCACGAGGACCACAATCATGTTGGTCTTTCCGGTGTTGATGATTTCGTGGGGTGCGTTGACGGGAACGTAGACGAAAGCTCTTCCATCTCAAAGAGGCGCTTGCGCACGAAGGCCTTGGGGTGAAACTCGATATGGTCGTCGATCTTTAAGGTTTGCATAAACGCCTCCTAATCCTACTTTTTTAGTCAAGGGCCGTGATTTCCAAATCATCGAAATAACTCACCGAGTCCGATATGGTCCAGAGACCCACCCTCCCCGCGCCAAAAGTCCCGTCTTGCACCTCGATCAAAAGGCGGTCGTTCCAGTAGCCGGAGATAAAAGGACCGCGACACTCCACCATGAGGGTCTGCCATTCGTCGCTGCGCACATAGTAGCGTTTTATGGGCCAACGCTGGTCGTTGACGCATTTAAAAAGGGCGAAGTCGTCCAAGGCATTGGCGCGCAGGACATAATAGTTCCGGGGGTCCTGGTATCTAAAGAGCAATCCGCCTCCCTGGTCGCACTGCCCGGAGATGGGCTTAAATTTTACACTCATTCTTAGGTCTTCCAACTGGAGATCTTTGACCAGACACCGGGGAAAGTGAATCCCTTCGGGAAAGGTCGCCACTTGTGCGAGGACGTTCGGTGCGCTGGGAGCGCTGGGATCAGCCTGCACAATCCATTCCCCTAGAACCACTTCAAGCTCCGGGGGGGTGACCCCCTCATTGTCCGTATCGAAATTCCATCGCCACCTTTTCTCCACGCGATCTCCCGTTAGATTTCGATTTCTACTTCTGCTCCCACGATTCGCGCAGAATAACAGGCAATCCCTTTGTCCACCGGAGGGCCCATCTTCTCTCCGGCCGGTGGCTCCAGAGTCTGACCGCTTATGATGTGGAAAGTAGCTCCGTGCCAGGGACAGGTCACATTTTCTCCTTCGATGAAGCCATCCGACAGCGGGCCGCCCTCATGAGGACAGGTGTCGTCAGTGGCATAGAAGTTCCCGTTTAGATTGAAAATGGCAATCGGCTTGCCCTCGACTTTCACCAGCTTGGCAGTCCCCGAGGGAAATGCCTCAACACGGCCAACCTTTACGTATTGTGCCATGGTTCAGTACTTCACCCCTAAGCCGGTTTTTCTTGAGCCTGCTCGGATAAGGGTTTGACCGGGTCCTTGACGGTGAGCGCGAAAATTAGTGCCGCAAGGGCCATGAGCCCGGAGATCGCGAGAAAACCATTGAAGTAGCTGATGGATGCAATCAAAAATCCGGCCAGGATTGGCCCGGCGGCCTCACCGCTGTCCCAGATAGTTCCGAAAACACCCATCGCTGAGCCCATTCTTCCAGCCTTGGCCAGGTCGGCCACGAGAGCGGTCGTCGAAGGCGTAACCGTGGCCACACCTAGCCCGTAGATGCACGAGAGTAAGAGGAGAGCAAAGAAGCTCTCCGCCAGCACAACGAGAGGAAGCATTACGGCGCAGAGCCCGAGGCCCAAAAGAATTATCGGTTTTCTCCCCAGCCGGTCGGAGAGCCAACCGCCGACTGGTTTTCCCATCATCGTGGTGGCGAGCTGGGCGCCCATGATGAGCCCGATCGCAGCGTCGTTGTATCCTACTCCCTTGGCGTAAATAGGAAAAAATCCGAGGAAGGCTCCGTAACCCACATACATGGCAGCTTCCAACGCTGAGGCAATAATGACGGCCCTGCTTGAAACGACCTCAAGAACGCCTCTATTGAACTCCGCCAAACGCCAGGTGAACTGCGGCCATCGGCCTGGATTAGCCGTCGCTGGAACGAGAACCTTTTTTTCCTCGGGGGGAAGGCTAAGAACCATGAAGAGGGGAAGGATACCCAGCCCTCCCACGACCAAATAAGTAACAGGATAGCTTGCGGTGGAAAACAGGATGAAGCCGCCGACCAGGGGACCTAGGGTGGCTCCCATATCGTTGGCTGAGGCAAACCAGCCGAGCTTTTCGCCGCGACCTTTCTGAAAGATATCGGCCACGTAGGCAGAAGCCACCGGGGCAAAGATCGCTGTGGCAAAGCCGTGGAGGAAGCGCAGCAGAAGGAGGCTTACAGGTCCCGTGACCAGCGGATACAAAAAGGGAGGACCGGCAAAGAACAGGGCTCCCAACAGCATCATGCGCCTGCGTCCTAGGATGTCGGAGAGGGCGCCCGCGGGGAGCTTGATGAAGATGCCAGTGATCGTGGAAGCCGCAACGATGAGGCCGATGAGCTCCGGGGACGAGCCGAGATCTTCGGCAAAACGCGGCAGCACCGGGCTCCGCGCCATCTGGTAGCTGAAGCGCGAGAGCATCCCGGCAACAACAAGAGTTAAGAACGGATTTAAGGTATTGCGCATCAACCGTCCCGGCACTTCTCTAGTTCCGCCCTAGGTCCTTTAACAAGAGGGGTTTTTGTGGCTGCCTCGCCCCTTTGAGGCGGTGCTATACCTGTTGAATCTCTACTATAACAGTTGTATCTTCGAGTCAACATGACCAAAAATTATACACCGCAACCGGTTGAAGGACGCTGGCTGCTTCTCATCCATCAGATCCCGCCGAAGCCGAACTACTTTAGGGTTAAAATCTGGCGTAGGCTTCAGCGGCTTGGGGCTGTTGCGGTAAAAAATTCCGTTTACGTGCTTCCCAAAAGCGACCAGGCGCAAGAGGACTTTCAGTGGATCCTGCGCGAAATCATCGAAGGCGGCGGAGAGGCCACGCTCTGCGAAGCACGCTTCGTGGAGGGGCTATCAGATGAGCAGATCGAGGAGCTGTTTCAGGCAGCCCGAAGCTCTGACTACCACCAGATCGCTGAAGAGACGCGACGCATCACCAAATCTCTCCCGGCAAACCCGAGGGCCGAGGATGACCGTCGGGGTCAGGCCGAGATAGTTCTAGACCGTCTGAAACGACGCCTCGCAGACGTCGCGGCTATCGACTTCTTCGGGGCTCCCGGACGCGAAGCAGCCGAGGGACTTATATCCGGACTTGAAGTACGACTTCGACCGGTCAGGCCAGGCACGCGCGGCGCGACTGCCGCGAAAGCTCGTCTGGAGGAGCTGCGTGGCCGCACATGGGTCACAAGAAGGGGCATTCATGTAGACCGCATGGCGAGCGCCTGGCTTATCCGCCGCTTCGTTGACCCAGAGGCCCGCTTCAAGTTCGTCCCGGCGAGAGGTTACCGACCAGAGCCCGCCGAACTGCGCTTCGACATGTTTGAGGCAGAATTTACGCACGAAGGAGATCGCTGCACTTTCGAGGTGCTGATGGATCGACTAAGACTGAATGATCCTGCGCTCCGTCCGATTGCGGAGATTGTTCACGACATAGACCTAAAGGACTCGAAGTTCGGCAGGCAGGACACTGCCGGGATCGACCGAGTCATCGCTGGGATCGCCATGGCGCATAAAGACGATGAAACGCGCCTTTCCCGCGCCTCTGCTGTATTCGACGACCTTTACGAGTATTTCAGGAGGAAACGTAGCTGACGCTAAATAAACAACAGAGACAGACTAATCTTCCCGCTTGTCTGGCAATGAAACGCACGAAGGCTTGGGCATTCATTCACATCGTTAGCCGCCTGACACCGGTGATTGGTCCGGGCGTCTTTTCCCTCGATTGCGGAACGATTAGAGGCAAAGATTTCCATAGGGGGTCAGAGGAGATGGACCTGACATTTACTTCGTTAACTCCGGCCTTGGCAATAGCGTAACCAGCACCTTATCAATCCGTTTTCCGTCCATATCCACGATCTCAAAGCGGAGCCCACTCCACTCATAATGGTCGGAGACGGAAGGGACACGCCCCATCTGTGTGAACAGGAAGCCGCCGAGTGTTTGATAGGCGTCTTTTTTCTCACCAGGCAAGCTCTCGAGATGAAAGATTTCTTTAAACCCATCTACGGGTAGCATTCCGTCTAACAGCCATGATCCATCATGCCGCTGCACGGCCATAGGCTCCTTGGTTTTTCCGCCGAACGGCATCTCGCCCGCAATGGCTTCCAGAATATCATGGTGCGTCAGCAAGCCCTCGACGCCCCCATGCTCGTCCACCACCAGCGCAATATGCTTGCCAGATTGTTTGAATAATTCCAGCACTTGTAATGCGGAAATGGTTCTAGGAACAAACAACGGTTGTTGTATTGATGCCTTAAGGTCTACGGGCTTACCGGCCAAGCTATTAGCCAACAAGTCTTTGGCTTGGACCACGCCCTTCA
>JACPAM010000196.1 GCA_016180805.1 Deltaproteobacteria bacterium
GTCATTGTGGCCCTTTGCCTCATCGGGTGGACTGGCTATGCCCGCCTGGTTCGGGGCGAGATACTCGCCCTGCGCGAGCGCGAATTCGTCCATGCCGCCAAGGCCCTAGGGGGCTCTCCCCGCCGCATCATCTGCCAGCACATGGTACCGAACCTTTTACCGCCGCTGCTGATCCAGGCAACCTTCGGCATGGCTGCGGCGATTCTTGCCGAGGGCAGCCTGAGCTTTCTCGGACTCGGCGTCCAACCCCCCACGCCGTCCTGGGGAGCCATGCTGAACGATGGCAGGCAGTTTCTTCTGGTAGCTCCGCATCTGACGGCGTTTCCCGGGCTGGCCATCATGCTCACGATTCTCGGCCTGAACCTCGTCGGTGACGGACTCAGAGACCGGCTGGAGAAAAGGGGAAAATAATGATAGAAGAAAACGGCTAGGGCTGAGGCCTAAGAGCTGTAAAGAGTTCCGGCTCTCATCTCTGGACTCTGAGCTTTGGAGGTTTCTCATGAAGCTTTATTCCTACGTGATGTGACCCTACGCCCACAGGACAAGGATTGTCCTGGCCGAAAAGCGCCTTCCCTACGAGCTGATTGAGGTCGACCTCAAGAACAAGCCTAAAGACCTGCTCGAACTGAACCCCTACGGTAAGGTACCCGTGCTGGTTGACGGCGACGCGGTGATTTATGAGTCGGCCATCATCGACGAGTACCTGGAGGAAAAATTCCCTGAGCCACCGCTCATGCCCAGGGATCCGACTGCACGGGCTCGCGTGAGAATCTGGGTGGACTTCTGCAACACCCGGCTGCAGGCAGCGGGCAGCGACGTGGCACACGACAATGACCCGGAGAAGGCAAAGGAAAAAGTCAGGCAATATCTGGCGATCTTAGATCGGGAGATGGCCAATCGGGAATATATCGCGGGAGACTACTCCTTGGCCGATATCACCTTTATACCGTTTTTCACCCGCCAGCAGCGATATGGTGTGGCCATAGACGGCGGCACGCCCCACCTGAAAAGCTGGATGGAGCGGCTCCTCGCCCGTCCCGCCGTAAGCGCGACGCTGTGATCCTCCCGCAGGTCACCGCTTATGGCACTCCAGGAGCAGGCCGGAAGAAAAGAGCGACGCCGCGCCGAGCGCAGGGCGAGAAAAGAGCACAGGCAAAAAGAGCAAGAGAGGCGTAGCAGTCTCGCCTGGGTCCGAAAACCGCTTGCCTACCTCGTGGGAGCTCTTCTCGTCGGGGCCGCAGGCTATTGGGCCTATCATCAGTGGGCCAGCGGGATGCCCGGCCAATTCGTGGCGAGCATGGGGAATCGCCACATCACGACTTCGGCCATCGGCGTCAACGCCTACAATAGCGACCCGCCAACCTCGGGCCCCCACCTCCCTTCGATTGCAAGCTGGGGGATCCACGAGAATCCGATCCCGAAGGAACTCCAGATCCATAACCTCGAAGACGGAGGGATCGTAGTCCAATACAACTGTCGTCCGCAGGCCGAAGAGGAGTGCCGGACACTGGTCGAAAAACTCGCGCAAATCGTCAAACGTTACGACCATGCCATCCTGGCGCCCTATCCGGGGATGAGCCATAAAATCGCCCTGACGGCGTGGAGCCGGATCGACAAGTTCAATGACTTTGATGAGAAGAGAATCGTGAGATTCATCGAGGCCTACATCGGCCTCGATCACCATGCAAGGAAGTAGCCGAGTATATGAGGCTGACGGCGCACTTTCCTATCACTAAAAAGGAGAAAGTAGAATGGCTAGTAAAAGCTGTTCCCTTTTTTTAGCCACTGTCATAGGCCTCAGTTTTTGCATGCCTATTCAGTCAGTGCTTGCGCAGGAGCCGTTCTATAAAGGCAAGTCCCTTCGATTCCTTGTAAACTTCCCTGCCTCGTCGCCAGGTATCTGCCCAAGCATATTGCCGGGAACCCGACGGTTGTGGTTCAGAACATGGCTGGCGGCGGCGGCAACATTGGAATCAACTACGTTTACGAGATTGCCAAGCCCGATGGGCTAACCGTCGGCGTCTTCTCCGGAGGATACCTGCCGCAGATTCTTGGCAGCTCTGGTGTCCGCTTTGACCTTAACACCATGCCGATTATCGCTGGGGTAGGCGAGACCTCCGTCGTCTACATTAAAGCTGATACGGGGGTGAAAGCTGCTGCGGATATTTTGAAGCCCTTAAAACCCATCGTAATCGGGGGCTTTACCCGCGAGAGCAACAAAGATCTAGCGCTTCGTATGGCCCTTGACCTCCTGGGCGTCCCCTACCGTTATGTGACGGGATACGGAGGAGAGGCCGACCTTCGGCTAGCCCTTCAGCGCGGCGAGATCAATTACGCCTCTGAGGGTCTGACCGGATATACCATGGGTGGCGCTCAACTAGCCCGAGAAGGGATTGTGGTCCCTCTATATCAGGACGGTTTGGCCGGACCCCAGGGGGATATCGTTCGCGATCCGCGAACTGACCTCCCTACTTTCCGGGAGTTCTTTAGAACGGTCAAAAAAGCCGAGCCATCGGGGCCCCTTGGGGAGGCCTTTAAGATTTCGGGGGCTGTACGCAGCATGGGGAGGTACGTCGTAGCCCCTCCGAAGACGCCCGGTACGGTAGTTGAGATCCTGCGGAAAGGTTTCCGGGACACATTTGAAGACCCCGAGTTCAAAGCGGAGTCGGAACGCGTCTTGCGCTTCCAATTGGTGAGTTTTGTCGGGGACGATGCGGAGAAAGTCAACGCTGCCGTATTCCGGTCCGCTACTGTCCCTGTGCGGGATGCGCTGAAAAAGATGACCCAGCAGTAAACAGGCGGAGAAGAACTAAGGGGGCAGAGGTCCAGTTCGCTTGCTTCGATGGCTCCCGGACGTTCGTGAGTCTCAGTCGAACGAGGCTCTAAAGCGCGGGCTGACACCGAGTCATTCGCGGTAATTCTGACTTCTCGGCTGCTGACCCTCAAAAGGAACTTCCTAGCCAAGCGGCTGCCCCCTTGAAATCCCCTGCAAGTCACAAACCATCCGTGATGACTTGCGCGGGTTTGGCGATCAATTGTGCCTGTCACTGCTGCCAAGAAAAAACGTGAACAAAATTTGTGTTTGTGAGGAGAAAGCTACTATCATTTTGCAGCCGTCGTGCGTAGTGGAAAACGACGACTTCATTCAAGTTAACTGCGGCCGTTGTGGGAAGCGGCTACTCGTGCGGGTAGAAAGTATCCGCGATAAATTCACCGTCGACTGCGATGAGTGTGAGGCACGGATCGGCAAACGGCAGCCTGTGGAGTGTCAAACGCGATGCTCGTCGAGGAACCCGTAGCACGGAACGAGAGCCTTAAGCCGAGATTGCCCCCGTCGCGGTCCGCTGGGTTAGGCTGGATCCGCTTACGGCTTTGGGACGCTTCCCGCAATAGTCCGCTGGCGCATTCGTGACGCGACGGTCAGCGTCCCCGCAACTAGCACAAGCAGTAGAATGACTGCCGTAACGACGCCACCAGGCAGTCCAAACGTAAGAAGTCTCAGAGTGATGCCCTGGCTTCCTGTCACAGTTATCGACTGCTCTTCCGAGCCGAAACTGAGGAAGGCAGTGCCCGCCCGAGAACTGACTTTGTAGTCCCCAGTTTCGACATTCAGCCTTACTATTCCATTTCCGTCAGTCGGCTTCGTCACTAGCCAACCCTGTCTGGAATGACGGATCGTTACATTGATTGAAGGCGACGGTCGACCGGTCAATGAGTCGAGCACCAGGACCGTAAAGGCGTAAGAAGTCTGACTAAGTCGGATCGCCGAAGTGGGACTCTCAAGCGTGCAGCTGCGAATTTCCGGGTCTGGGAGCAGCTTTGCCAAGTCCTCATAGCTGTTCGGGGGATCAACCACTTGGACATTCGGCGGGCCGCCGCCAGGCTTAGTGGTCGTGATTGTCAGCTTGCCGGTCAACCAGTCGTAGCTGAACTTGTACTCTTTCTTACTGGCCGGATCGATGTTCGTCCATCCAACTGTGCTGAACGTCTTGTCCGCTCCAGTGACGATGTCTGGTCCTCCATTGTTACCATTATCGAAATAGCACCCACCTACGGTCTTCACCACCTTGTAGTAATTTGGCGGTCTGCCGTCCGCGATTCCACCAGTGTCTTCTCTGACTGTCCAGCTAATCCGGATGTCGAAATGTGCGTTGAAGACGCCGCGAATGCACCATACCTCGACATCTCGGCCCCACGCGTCCTCGTAGTACTCAAGGCGTTCACCTCCGAGTTTCCAGAACTTCAGACCGGCGTTGTCACAGTCGGCTGTCCCCGGTATCGGGTTCTGAGCCTCGGCTGTGTAAGGTGCGGCCAAAATCACACACGACGCCAAACACATCGGAACGAAGAGTTTGAGTTTTAGACTCATCTCTTTGAACTGTCGAGCGATTACTCGCCACCTTAAAGCAGGTCCAACTGGGACTTGTTGGTCATGACTCCTGATTCCACTCGTCAGTCGCCTAGCGAGCCAGGAGCGCGGTGGTGGTAAGGTCTCAGCAAATTCCTGGACGCCACTGATTCCGGAAAACATCACGGATGGGTCCAACGCGTGCAAGTCTTCATCTGACCACGCGATCCGAAGCTTCGTCGGATATTGAAATGCCCCTGCATACTCCCCTCCACCGATATCCAAGGAATTAAAAAAGCTCTGGTCCTACTGCCTCAGAAAAGTCTATCAGACCGATTCGCCTACCTGTCCCAAGTGCAAGGGGGAAATGCGCATCATCAGCTTCATTGACCAGCGTGATGTCATCAAAAAGATCCTTCAGCACCAGGGTCTACGGGAAGAGTTCCAAGCCCCGCCTGGAAGAGATCCTCCGGTGAAAGAGATGACCTTCGATCCCTCCTATAGCCAGCTGATTTAAAAGCCTCATACCCCAATCGGGAGGCAGATGTCCAGCCTTATCATCGGGCCGGGCTGCGGTTGAAATAACTGCGCTTATCGGATACTGTCCGCTCCAAAATCGCGATGCGAGTCTGGTCCGCCCTTTCCGATGGCTGCCAGAAGTCGGGGAAGGGGGCCGGGCAAGGACGCTCAGAGGGCGAATTTGAGTTCCCTGCCTGTGCCCGGCAGACAGGTCGGCGGCTGTAGCTCAAAAAGGAACTTCATTTGTTCTGGCCTTCTATGTAGCCAAGCTCGCGCAGACCTTGCCGAAATGCCTCGGAACGGGCGGAATCAGTCGCCGGGTCGGTCCCCGACAGGTACCCTGTCCGGTGGACTTTCTTCGGCTGCTGCGCCTGGGCCAGATGGACGAACGCTCCGACAACTGCCACGACAATAGCGAGACTTAGTTTCTTAACCATCTGGCGTCCGAAAGCTGACACTTGTGTTGGCGGGACGAACTGATATAAAATTGTGACCATGAATCCGGGTCATAAAAAGGTCTTAGAAGAAGCTCTCCGTCTACCTGTTGAAGCGCGAGCCGCACTTGCGGGTTATCTGATCGAAAGCCTGGATGAGTCGGTGGATGAGGATGCTGAAGCGGCGTGGGGGAAGGAGATCGCGAGACGCGTTGATGAGTTAGATCGGGGAACGGTAAAGACAGTTCCCTGGTCGGTCGCGCGACGCCAAATCCTCGGGCGATCCAGTGGCTCGTCCAAGGGTTGAAACCCATCCTGACGCTATCTCCGAAGCGAGAGCTGCTTATCTCTGGTACGCTGAGCGCAATCCCACCGCAGGAGGTGGCTTCATGGCAGCGCTCGATCAGGCTGTCAGTCAAATTCTCGAAAGTCCGGACCGTTGGACTCGGCATCTGCACGGCACAAGGAAGTATCTCCTCAGGCGTTTTCCCTACTCTGTAATTTATCGCGTTACCGCTAATGCGGTCCAAATCGTCGCTGTGGCTCATGGACGCCGTCGTCCTGGATACTGGAAGAGACGGCAGTTTTAAATTATCTCGCGGAGACAAAGGAAGTTTCGGAGTGGTTGAAACAGGACCCGCCTTTCCTACCCTAGGCTGCCGCGCGATGTCCCGCCCTGTTTGGAAAACGCTGTTAAGGTTGACATTTCATTTCGTGTAGCGGACCTCGAAGGTGGTGCAGCCGTTGGGTGTCTTCCAGGGGCCATGGGGCATCCCTGGAGGGCGGCAGGCGTACTGCCCGGCCTTGAATTCCTGG
>JACPAM010000197.1 GCA_016180805.1 Deltaproteobacteria bacterium
TCAAGAACCTCTTGTTCACCGTAGTCGTTCCAGGGACCGTTGCGGTCTACGTGCCGTTGCTGATCGTACGCGATCGATCGGTCGGCTCCGGAGTATCATTGATCGTCTCCATAGGCCTGTTCTCGCTCGGCGCAGCTATTTATTTCTGGTGCGTGTGGGATTTCGCCGCTTTCGGTCGCGGGACTCCCGCCCCGATCGACGCGCCGAAAAAGCTGGTAGTTCGCGGGCTGTACCGGTTTACGCGAAATCCGATGTATGTCGGGGTGCTGACGATACTCCTGGGCTGGACAGTCCTGTTCAATGCGCTCGGGCTTTTGATCTACGCCCTGTGTGCGGGTCTAGGGTTTCATCTGTTCGTGGTATTTTACGAGGAGCCTCATCTCCAGAAACTGTTCGGGGGTTCATACGAGGAATACCGGACGCGAGTGGGGCGCTGGCTTCCTCCAATCAGCCGCCTATGATATGAATTCGGGGCCTGACTTCTATATAAGGAGGGTCTTATGAGGCTTTACATCTCTCTTCTGGTGATTGTGGCGGCGTTGGTTCTCGCCGGCGGCCGTAGGGACAATATCGTTGGCGCTGCCAGCGCTCCGAGCGCTCCTACCATGGGCTTCTTTGTCACCAGCGCTAAGAATAAGACCGGCAACCTGGGACAAGACGTGGCGAGCCTACTTGAGCGCGGAGCGGGACCCCGACAATAACAATAATCCGACGGATGCCCGCAGCCGGATCGGCAACGGCCCCTGGTACAATGCCAACGGCCTCATGGTCGGGAAGGATCTCGACGACCTTCACGCGCGCAGAGGGAACCCGATCCTGTTTGTCGATGAGCGCGGCCAACCCGTTCCAGGCAATTGGCCGGGTTCACCCAAGCCCACCGAGCATGACATCCTGACCGGATCGACGCCCGAAGGGACGGTCATGGTCGGAAAAACCTGCAACAGTTGGACGTCGCAAGCCTCTGACGTGCAAGCGCGGGTGGGTCACTCGGACGGGATCGGGCTTGGCGGCAATACGTCGGGAAGCTCCGGTTCGTGGAATGCATCGCATGACAATCAAAGCTGCGCCGACACCGTTCCGCGAGGAGGGTCCGGACGAATCTACTGCTTCGCAGCGAAATGAATGGGGTGAGCATCGAGCAAGAATAAGGGACTTATGGACCGTTTCTTTTTCATCGCCGGCTCGATTTCAGCTCTCGTGGGAGTTGCGTTGGGGCGCTCGGGCTGCTGGCCGTTGGTTGGGCCTCGAGCCGCTGGCCGGGCGCGAGCGTAAGCGCGGCCGGATGGCTTTTCGTGGCGGGAACGATTGTCTTTTCGGGAAGCCTCTATCTGCTGACGTGGACCGGAGCGCGCTGGCTCGGCGCTATCACTCCGATCGGCGGCGTGGCCTTTCTGCTTGGGTGGCTGGCGCTTGCATGGGGAGTATGGCGAGGAAACTGACTCACTCACCGCTCCAAGCCGGTAAGTTCATTGCATCTGAGCTGGAAGTCCACCTTTCTCTCAAAACCTCTCGCTCAGTCAGTCACCCTGAGCAGGGCGAAGGGTCTCGATTATTCCATTGAGATTCTTCGGCTTCGCCTCAGAATGACAACTCTGCGTCGCCTACAGCCGAGGGGTTTTCACCATCCCGCCGGAACGAGACACCAATTCTCTTTCCCGCTTAAAACCGCCCTCCTCTTGTGTTAGACTCCGGAACAGAAATCGGCATAAAGGTGGCTCGTGATCGTCGGCGTTCCAAAGGAGATAAAAGAGGAAGAGAATCGCGTTGCGATCACTCCGGCCGGGGTCTCCGCCTTCGTCAGTCACGGCCACGGGGTGCTCGTCGAAAAGGGCGCCGGTCTGGGGAGCGGTATCCTCGATCGCTCCTACGAAGGGGCGGGCGCCACCGCGCTCGACTCCGCCGCCGAAGTCTGGCAGCAGGCAAATCTCATTATGAAGGTCAAAGAGCCGCAACTGGTGGAGTTCCAATTCCTGCGCAGCGGTCTTGTCCTCTTCACCTACCTTCACCTGGCCGCCAGCGAAGAGGTCACCCGAATCCTGCAGGAGAAAAAAGTCACCGCTGTCGCTTACGAAACCATCCAGTTGGAGGACGGCTCCCTGCCTTTGCTGACGCCTATGAGCGAAGTAGCCGGACGCCTCGCCCTCCAGGTCGGCGCGTGGTGCCTCCAGGCCGAAAACGGCGGCAGGGGAATTCTCCTCGGCGGCGCCTCGGGAGTGCGTCCGGGAAAAGTCGTCATCTTAGGCGCCGGCACATCGGGCTCTATCGCTTGTCAGGTGGCGGCGGGCATGGGAGCCTACGTGAGCATTCTCGATATCAATCCCTCAAAACTTCGCTATCTCCACGATATTATGGGCGGTCACGTAACAACACTCATGTCGAACCGGGCCAATATTGAAGAGGAAGTGGTGGATGCCGATCTAGCCATCGGCGCGGTCCTGATCCCCGGCGCCAAAGCTCCCAAGCTGATCTCCCGAAGCATCGTCAAGCGCATGAAGCCGGGGGCCGCATTCGTAGACGTCTCCATCGATCAGGGGGGCTGCGCTGAGACCTCCCGCCCCACTGCACATCACCACCCCATCTACATCGAAGAAGAGGTGGTCCACTACTGCGTGACCAACATGCCTGCTATTGTGCCCAACACGTCCACTTACGCGCTGACCAACGCCACGCTATCCTATGGGTTGGAAATCGCGGACAAAGGTTTCCCGAAAGCCTTCAAAGAAAACGCCGCCTTGGCCCGGGGGCTCAACACCTACGACGGAAAAATAACCCATACCGGGGTAGCGACCGCCTTTGGACTTGCTCTGACGCCGCTTAAGGAGGTTATCGGCAGATGAGGCTGGTCACCCGAGCCGATTTCGACGGCCTTGCCTGCGGCGCGCTGATCACCCTGATGGAAGAGATCGACTCTTACGTTTTCGTCGAGCCGAAGTTCATGCAGGACGGCGTGGTGGAGATCCGGGCCGGAGATATCATCGCTAACCTCCCCTACCATTCAGACTGCACGCTGTGGTTTGACCACCACGTCACCAACGCCCCGTTCTGGCAGCGCCACTTGGGCAGACAGCCCAACGGCCAGGAGACGGTCGTGCTCGGTAAAGGGGGATTCGCCCTCGCCCCGAGCGCCGCTCGGGTCGTCTACGATTACTACCTGCTGCGAGAAAGGGATCGACACAACGAAAAAGGGCAGAAGCTTCTAAACTCGGAGCGCTGGAAAACGCTCATCGACGAGACGGACAAGATCGATGCCGGCAAACTCACGCCCGAGGACGTTCTCCACCCCGATGGCTACGTGCTCGTCTCCATGACCGTCGACGGCAAAAGGCCCGAGGATGAGCCATACTGGCTGCGGGTGATCGAGCTTTTGCGCGACGCGTCGTTGGCGGAGATGCTGCGCGATCCGGAAGTGGAGCGACGCTGCAGGGAGCTCCTCGCCGCCCAAGAAAGGCTCAAGGCGATATTGCTCGATCGCACCCAGCTCAAAGGAAACGTGATCTTCGTCGACCTGCGCGGCATCAAGGATATCCCTGACGGGAACCGCTTCCTCCTCTACACCCTGTTTCCAACCGGCAATATCTCCCTCAAGGTCGCCGATGACAGCCAGAGGCCGAATACGACGGCGATCTCGGTCGGGTATAACATCTTCAATACGACCTCCCGCGTGAACGTGGGCGCGCTCCTGGAAAAATACGGCGGCGGCGGCCATCGGGTGGTTGGCTCGTGCCGGGTCCCAGATTCGCGGGCAGAAAAAGCAATTGCGGAGATTTTCGAGGCAATAAAAGAATGAAGAAGGCAATAGGCATAAGGCTCCGCCTGAGGCGGATCAGCCTCTGGCTGAAACAGGCAACAGTAAGAGTTTTTATTCGCGCCTACCGCCTCTCGCCTCTCGCCTGTTGCCTGGGGTGGCGATGAAGATCATCAAGATCAAAGAAGCCCTGAAGAACCTCAAAGAAGTCAATACGGAGATCCGCTTCCGCAGTTGCGTGGAAGGGAGCGGTTTCAGCGCTGGGCTGATTTCTTTCCGGCCTCGAAAACGTGCGGATGCGAAGCAAATCAATCATCGTGACAAGGATGTGCTGTGCCACGTGCTGAAAGGTCGAGGGCGACTCCGAGTCGACCAGCGCAGGATCCTTTTACGGCCGGGGACGATCTGTCACATCCCCAAAGGAACATCCCACGACTTTGCGGCGGGAAAGAAAGGAGAGCTGGTTCTGTTTTAAGGCCTGCAATCTCTTAAGTCAATCTGCCGGCGAGGCGCGTGTCATTGCCGGTGGCGTCGCGCTGATGGTGCTCATTCGCCATCAGCTCTTCTTTCCCACGGAGTTGATCAGCCTGAAGCGGATTGCGGGCCTCGACCGGATCACGTTCGACGAAAACGAGGGTTTGCGCATCGGCGCCCTGGTGACTCACGCGCAGGTGGAGCATTCTCCAATCGTCCAACAGCACTGCCCGGCTCTGGCCCAATGCGTCCACCACGTGGGCAATCTCCGGGTGCGCAACATGGGGACTCTGGTCGGCGATCTCTGCCAGGCGGACAACCACTCCGATCCGGCGCCCCTGCTGGGCGTGCTCGGGGCGAGGGTCAGGACACGAAGCCTCCGCGGGGAGCGGCTCCTCTCAATGGCGGAATTCCACGTCGACATTTATGAAACCGGCGTTAAAGAGGATGAGATCGTCACCGAGATCGTCATCCCTCCCCCCGCTCCGCAAGCCTGCACTGCCTACCTACGCTTTTCCGGCAACTCGCCGATCGATTGGCCGATTCTGGGAGTGGCCGGGTCGCTCGTCGCGGAAGACGGACAATGCAAAGCACTCAAAATCTGTGTCGGCTCGCTCACGGCTGTCCCGTTAGGCTTCGACAGCGAGGCCGAAGAACTCAAAGGGAAAAAACTCACGCCGGGCATGATTAAGAAATTCGCCCGTGCGTGCGCCGCGCGGATCGAGCCCATCGACGACACGCGCGGCTCAGAGTGGTACAAAAAGAAGGTCGCGGAAGTCTATATCCGTAGAACCGTGGAGACGTTGGCAAAATAAGAGTTCAAAACGTTCAACATGATTTGAACCGTTTCAACGATTTAAACGACCGGAACGGATTTAACAATTTAGGAGAGCTATGGGGTTTCAAACTGTCGGCAAATCGATCTGGCGGCTTGACGGGGAAAAGAAGGTTCGCGGGCAGGCCCTTTACACCATCGACCTCAAAAAGGAGGGCATGCTCCACGGCCGGATCCTGCGCAGCCCGGTGCCCCATGCCCGGTTGGTCCGCGTCGATACTTCTGAAGCCGCCAGGCTCGCCGGAGTTCACGCCGTCCTCAGCCGGGATGATTTTCCCGAAGGCGGGCCGCTCAGCCCTTTCTTTGGGCGGCGCATGAAGGATAAGACCGTGGTCGCGCTCGACAAGGTCCGCCACGTGGGCGATGTCGTCGCGGCGGTGGCCGCCGTCGATGTCGAGACCGCCGATCAGGCGCTCAGGCTGATCGAGGTGGAATACGACGAGCTGCCGCTCGTGTCGGACCCGGTGGCGGCGATTGAGGCGGAATCGCCGCAGCTTTTTGACCATCTCCCGGAGATCAAGAACAACATCTGCCACCATACAACGCTCAAGCAGGGTGACATCGATAAGGGATTCGAGGAATCCGATATCATCCTGGAGGATACGTTCCGGACTCCGGTAGCCCAGCACTGCCACCTGGAGCCTCACATGGCGCTGGCGTGGTTCGACGAGAGCGGCAGGCTCATCGTTCATACCGGCACGCAGACGCCTTACGGGGTTCGCAAATCGCTCGCCGAGATCTTCCGGATGCCGGAAGAGCAGATCCGGGTCGTCGTGCCCTACGTCGGCGGCGCCTACGGGGCGAAGAGCCATCTCAAAGTGGAACACCTCGCCGCGGCTCTGGCCTGGAAAGCCAAAAGGCCGGTGCGCATCCAACTGCGTCGCGAAGAGGTGTTTCTGACGGTGACCAAACACGCCTCGGTCGTACGGATGAAAACCGGCGCGAAGAAGGACGGCACGCTCATGGCGCGCAAGGCCGAGCTTTACTACGACACGGGCGCTTTTGCCGAAAACGGTCCCAACGTCGTCCACAAGGCCACGCTGACTTCCACGGGCCCGTACCGGATTCCGCACATCCAGGCAGACGGCTTCTGCATTCTCACGAACAAACCCTCCGCCGGGGCTTTTCGCGGCTACGGCGTTCCGCAGGTGGCGCTGGCCTACGAGACTCATATGGACGCACTGGCCGAGCGGCTCGGGCTCGATCCCGTCGAGGTTCGAATCGGGAACCTTTTGCGCGAAGGGGACCGCCATCCGACAGGCGCCACCATGCACAGCGTGGGCTATGAGGAGCTGCTCAGAAAGCTCGGCGCTGCAATCCAACTCGGCGCGCGCCGCAAAGGGCGCGGCAAGAGGAGGCGCGGCCGGGGCATTGCGTGCATGATCAAAGCGTCAAATACCGAGACCCAATCGGAGGCGAAAGTTCAGGCGAACCGCGACGGGACGTTCACAGTGCTGAGCGCCAGCGTTGAGATGGGACAGGGAGCGGAAACCGTCATGGCCCAGATCGCGGCCGAAGAGCTCGGCGTGCGGATGAAAGGCGTCACCTTCGTTCCCCAGCGCCCGGACACGGACCTCACGCCGTTCGACGCGATGACGACCGCGAGCCGGTCAACCTTTTGTATGGGTAACGCGGTCCGCCGCGCAGCCAAGAACCTGCGCGACAGACTGGTCGAATTCGCCGCTGATCTCATGGAGATCTCGCCGCAAGACTTGAGAGTCGACAACGGCCGGATCTTCGCCGCCGGTGCCGAGAGCAAGGGTTTCACTTATAAGGAAGTGGCGGCGCGTTACTTCGCCCGGAACCAAGAAGAGCTGATTGGCAAGGGTTTTTACGGCGATGAGGAAGACCAAAAGACAGTGCTGCCGTTCTGGCTGGTCGGCGGCTGCGCAGTCGAACTGGAAGTGGACACGGAAACCGGGGCTGTCAAACTCCGCAAGCTCGTCGCCGGCTCCGATGCCGGCAAGGCGATCAACCCGCGCCTTTGCGAGGGCCAGGTTCGCGGCGACGCCACGATCGGAATCGGTCAGGCGCTTTTGGAAGAGCTCCAATTCGTCGACGGCCAGCCGGTGAATGCCTCCTTTCTTCACTACACTCTCCCCTCCTTTCAGGACGTGCCCGACGATTTTCCGGTGATTCTCGTCGAGCAGCCGCACAAAGACGGGCCGTTTGGCGCCAAGGGGCTCGCGGAGTCCGCCCTTCCGGCAGTGCCCGCGGCGATCGCCAATGCTTTGCATGATGCGTTGGGCGTTAGAATCAAGAGAGACCAAGGGGCGTTCAAAGGTTCAAATAGTTCGAGCCGTTTTACTTCTCGAACGACTTGAACAAGCTTAAACTTTTTGAACGACTGAGAGGATGATGATTACACTGAACATCAACGGCACAACCCACCAAGTGGACGTAAAGCCATTGGAAACGCTTTTGGCGGCCCTGCGTGATCGGCTGAATCTCACCGGAACCAAGGATGGATGCGGCGAGGGCGTATGCGGCGCCTGCACGGTGCTCGTGGACGGCCACCCGGTAAGCTCTTGCCTTCTGCTCGCCGCATACGCGGAAGGAAAAACCATCACGACCATCGAGGGCGTTTCGGGCGACGGCAAGCTCCATCCCTTACAGAAAGCCTTCCTGGACAACGGGGCGTTCCAGTGCGGGTACTGCACTCCCGGAATGATCCTGATGGCCAAGGCTTTGCTGGAGCAAAACCCGCGGCCGAGCGCGGCCGACATTCGCGAGTTTATGGCCGGCAACATCTGCCGTTGCACCAGCTACGTCGAGATCGTTCGGGCGGTCAAACAGGCAAGTCGCGGGTTACGAAACGCGGCCAAGAGGTCCTGAGACTTCACGCCATGCGCTTTGCGCTACGAAGTCGCCATCTCGGCTTCTTCCCGGCGGCCATCGCTCTTCTGGCCTTGAGCGGGTGTGCCGCAAAGGCGGTCCCCGAAGCCCGCTACCTTCCGGCGGGCGACCTGCTCGAAATCGTGAAAGACTTTCAGCGGCTGGCGCGCGACGATCTGTACCGCTTCCCGATTCCCAAGGACCCCACCGGCGTCAACGTCATGAAGGCCACCCTGATCCGGCTGCAGGACTACGAGAAAAAACATCCGGGCCAGTACGCGGACATCGTTCACTTCACGAAGGCCATGGCCTACGAAAGGCTCCGGGACTACGACCGGGCGATCGCCCACTACCGCGCGGTGGCAAAGTTCGACGGGCGCCTGGGAGCCGAAGCGGGAAAAAACCTCGAAGCTCTCGAAGCGTTTCAACGCATTGTGCAAAAGCCGCTGTCCACCGAGGATCCGTTTGCTTACATCAAAGGGCTGGACGAAAAGGTCGACGCGTGGAACGCCATCATCCGCAAGTATCAGGGAGCGGTTTATGAATACTTTGCCCGGATGGAAGAAGAGAAAATCGATCGCGCCAAGGTCGCGTTCGTGGAGCTCAACCGCTACCGGATGAAAGACGGAAATCAGCTCGTGATCCTCGGCTACAGCCAGTTGATCACGAAGCACCGCCAGAGCAAAAACCTTCACCGCTACCTCCTCGACTTCGGCGACTTTTACGCCCGGATGGCCCGGGAGTACATGTTGCAGAACGACCCTGAAGGTTTGACCTTTGACCTCGACACATTCGATCAATTTGCAAAGTCGGCCCTTAAGCTCTATACGGAAGTGGCGCAGGTGGACGGTATCATGGAAAAGATCGAGGCCGAGGGAAAGATCGAGGCCATGCGCGGATTGACCGAAAAAATGCGGAGGCTCAGCCGGTGATCTGGATCCTCCCGGCGGCCTTTGCGCTGGTATCGGCGCTCGCTTCAGTTGGCACCTCCGTGCCCGCGGCCGGAGCGCAAGAAAGGCACGGCGCGCTGGATAAAATCCTGAATCCCCTGCCGGCCTTCGATCCCTTCGACAAGCCCCCTCCCCCACCGCAGTTCTTTCCCGACGCGGTGGACAAGCAAACTCGCGCCACCCTCATCGACAGTCTCACCTCCAAAGGGCACGCGCTTGAGGATCACCTGCGCTTCTTTCAGCAAAAAGACCGCGAGCTCAGCACCGAGCGCGGCACGGTCACGGGGCTTACGGACAGGATCCGGGATCTCCACCGGGCGCAGTCGGGGGAACGCTATGGCGAGCTGGCGCAGGCCGAGGGGCTGCTCAGAAAGAGCTCGGCGAACCGCCTCGGCGCGATGTTCAATCGCCTGTTAAGCTCCGTGGACCTGGTGAGCATCGTGTCGGGCTCGTATGTCGGCGCCGCAGTGGACTCCGCGATGAGCCAACTCTTCACGGTCGGCCAGCCCGAGATGTCGGTCGAGGAGCGAAAGGCCCTCGCGCTACTGCAAAACCACCTGAAACGCTACCCGGACCATCCTCAAGCTGAGCTGATCCGCGAACAGGTTCAAGCGCTGGAGAAAAAGAAACACAGAGCGCTGGCGCAAAGGCGCCTGGAAAAAGCCGAGGCAGCCATCAAACAGGGCGATCCCAGCCGGGCGGAGTTTCACTACGAGCTGGCTGTCCTGATCGACCCGGAGTTCGCCGCGGCGAAAACGGGCCTCGAAACCGTCCGGGAAAACTTGCGGCAACAAGCCCAGGCACGGGACAAAGCGCTTTCCGTGGCTGCCCGGGAATCCGCCGGGGCGACGGAGACGGCGGAGGTCAAGGAGCTGCTCGATGCGCTGGCGCTCAGGGAGCCGCAGCGGATCGAGAGCCAGGCGAAGCTTTTGGCGGAGGAAAAACATGGTGAGCCCCTCGGGGAGTCGGCAAAGGACGCCCTGGCCGTTGCCGCCGAGATCAAAGGCCGACACGAAGAAGCCAAGCGGATCTTGGCAGACATCGCACGCTCCGGCAGTGATCCCCAGGAGAGAAGGCGGGCGGAAACCTTGCTCGGTAGCCCCGAATACAACCGTCTCGCGTCCCTCGACAAGGCGCGCAGCCAGCACCGCCTCCAGACCGTCAAATACGTGCTCCTCGGCGAGGATCTGCTCAGGAAAAACCTTATTTACGGGACCGCGCCGCTGGTCGTCGCGGGACCTGCCGGAGCCACTTCCCTGGCGGCCGCGAACGTGCTCATGATCGGCACCAACCTCTTCGAAGTCCTAACCGCGAACCCGATCTCGTCTCAACCCATCATCGACAACGCTGTAGACTATGTCCGGAACCATCCGGACTCGGAGAGCGCCACCGAAGTCTACCGCATTTTGGCGGAGGCCTACGAGGACGCGGGCAGATACGACCAGGCTCTCCTCTACTACGAGCTATCCGGCAAGGCCAGCGCGACAAAGCTCGCCGATCTGAAAGAGAAGGCCGCACGCGCCTTCCTCCAGGCGGCGGAAAAGAGCGGGGACCGGGCCTCCCGGGAGCTCTACCTCAAAACGGTCCTGGACCGATATCCGGACAGCGAAGCCGCCAAGACGGCGACACAGAGGCTCGCCCAGCTCAAGAAGATGGAAAATCAGGGTCTCAGGCTGACCAAACAATTTCTGCTCGAGCATCCTGAGCTTTACGGCCCGCAGGGGTTAGGGCTCAAGCCCGCGCTTTTCGACAGCGACTTGAAGAACATGGAGCTATCGGATCGCGGCCTCAACCTCCTGAGCGAGAGAGAAATTCTGCTCCATTTCCAGACCCCGTGGGGCATTCAGAGCCAGGCCTACGCGCTGAACCAAGAGGATAGCGATCGTTTCCTCGTCGCTTTGCGACAGAAGCGATACGAGAATCCGGAAAAGCTCAAAGATCTGCCTTTAGCCTTTTTCCGCAACGAGCCGGGCAAAAAAGCGGCGGAGCCGGAGCGCGAGGATACCACCCTCACCCTTGTGCGCGAGGCGTCCGGTCTCCCGGGAGGGTTCCCGAAGGTGCTCGATTACGAGCTGTTGAGCGAGAACGAGAAGCGGTCGGGCGGAGCCTTCCGGCTGCCGCAAATTCAGGGCAACATCGGCGCGAGCCGGTTCGATCTCAGCGGTTCGCTGCCTGCCGGTATATGGGCCGATCGACTCGCCTTAGGGACGGATGGACGAAGCCCTTTTGCCGGCGTGCATCTCCCTATTCCCATTCTCCAGGGTTTCATTCCGGTGGACTTCCTGCTTCAAGCCAGACCCGGAGGCTTTTCTGTCTTCCCCAAAATCCACCAGTTCAAAGACAAGGGCGACGATCAGGAGCTTTATCGATGAAAACACAAAGGAGTTTTGTGGGGAGCTATCCGATGCCGAGCCCAACAAGAACAAAAGATCGGGATAGCAGCGCGCAGCCGAATTCCCTCGAAAGCTGCTTGGGGCCGAGACATCAGGCCGCGGCCGATGGACTAAGCTCCCTCGGGAAGCGCGCTCTCGGCTGCGGCCGATGGGCTGTCCTCGCTTGGCTCGGAATCTCAGATTGCAGATCTCATATCTCAGATTTGAGATTTGAAATTTGCCATTT
>JACPAM010000131.1 GCA_016180805.1 Deltaproteobacteria bacterium
TAGAGGCTATTTCATGAGTTCGGCGTTGATCTTATCGAGCAGCTCCGCCGCAGGCTGAAGCAGATCCTGACCCAAATCGGCCAAAGGCGTATCGCACAGGTTCTGTTCCACGACAAATTCCGCCCGCGTGGGATCATAATAAATAAGGCCGGTGAGGAATTTCCCTTCCGCGACGGCCCCGTGGATGGCTGTGAGCGCCTGCGTTTTGTTGGAGGGGTCGTAGTCTCTTCCCAGCTTGTGCAGGACGATGCGCGACCCGTCGTGCAGCTCCACCTCCTGATCCGTCCCCTCCGCATAGTCAACCTCAATGTTTTCGTAGTGGGGAATGAAGTCGACGTCATGGATCGGATCGAGGTGATCCTTCACGTATTTCAGGCTCTTGGTTGAGCCTTCGTGGTTGTTGAACGTGACGCAGGGGCTGATCACGTCCAGAATGGCCGCTCCCCGGTGCGCCAGGGCGCCTTGGAGTATCGGGGCGAGCTGTTTGCGGTCCCCCGAGAAGCTGCGCGCCACGTAGGTCGCGCCCATGGTAATGGCGATCTCCGCGATATCAATGGCGGGAATGTCGTTGATTTTCCCTCCCTTCATCACCGACCCCTTGTCCGCGGTGGCAGAAAACTGCCCTTTGGTGAGCCCGTAAACACCGTTGTTTTCGACGATGTAGGTAATGTTCACGTTGCGCCGCATCATGTGGCAGAAGTTGCCGAGGCCGATGGCGGCCGTATCGCCATCTCCCGAAACCCCGATCGGAATCAGGGTATGATTGGCCAGGTTGGCTCCGGTCGCGACGGCAGACATCCTTCCGTGAACGGCATTAAAGCCGAAGGACTGGTTCAGGAAGTAGGCCGGCGTTTTCGAGGAGCAGCCAATACCGCTGAGCTTGACGACCTTGCGGGGATCTATGCTGCTTTCATAGAAGGCTCGTATGACCGATGCCGAGATGGCATCGTGGCCGCACCCGCGGCACATGGTGGAGGGCGCCCCTTGGTAGTCCTTCTCCGTCAAATTGATGCGATTAACTTTTTCTCCCGCCATTCTTCTGCCCCTGTTCTGAGATGTGCTTCATGAGCTTTGATCTGTCTGACAATTTCTCCCGCCGCCGCGGGAAGCCCGTCGTAGATCAGGACGCTGGCGATCCTGGAGCCTAATTCCGGCCATTCCTCCTTGAAGATGGCCGCCATCTGCCCGTCGCGGTTTTGCTCGACCAGATAGACGCGGTCATGGGCGGCAACGAATTCTCTGCTCTCCTCGCCGAGGGGAAGCGCCCTGAGCAGCAGGTGATCGGTCTTTAGCCCTGCGGCCCGCAGCCGATCCCGCGCCTCTCGTACCGGGTCGTAGCTTGAGCCAAAGCAGATCACACCGGTCTTGGCGCCATCGCTTGTCTCGATGATCGGTTTGGGCACGTACTCCCTTGCCGTTTCCAGTTTACGGCGCAGCCGGTCCAGGGTTTCCTTGTAGTCTTTTTCGTCCTCGGAATAGCGCGCGTCCGCGTCGTGACCCGAGCCGCGCGTAAAGTACGCGGCGCGCCGGTGCATGTTGCCGGGAAGCGTCCGGTAGGGAATCCCGTCGCCGTCCATATCGAAGTAGCGGCGGAACTTTTTCCCCTGCTTCTCCCACTGCTCCAGTTGCTCCGCCGTGAGCACCTTGCCGCGATCGAAGGGCTCTTTTCCCAGCACGAGCGGGTTGGAGGACCACAGATTCATGCCGAGATCCAGATCTATCGCCACGAAAACCGGCGTCTGGAAACGCTCGGCGAAATCGAAACTGCGCCGGGCGAAGTCGAAGCAGGATTTCATGTCGTGCGGGATCAACATAATGTGGCGCGTGTCGCCGTGGGAGGCGTAGTACATGAGCTGGATATCCGATTGCTGCGTTCGAGTCGGAAGCCCCGTCGAGGGACCACCCCGCTGGACGATAAAGAAGACGCTTGGAATCTCGGTGAAATAGGCAAGACCGATGCTCTCGTTCATGAGCGAGAGTCCGGGACCCGAGGTGCTGGTCATGGCGCGGGCGCCTGCCCACCCGGCCCCGACCACCATGCCGGCGGCCGCGATCTCGTCCTCCGACTGAATGATCGCGTAGGTCGCCTTGCCGTCCTTGGTCTTGCGCAGTCGGGGAAAGTAGTACTCCATCGCCTCGGCGAGCGAGCTGGACGGCGTGATCGGGTACCAGCAGACGACCGAAACCCCGCCGAAGACCGCCCCCAGGGCGCAGGCCGTATTGCCCTCGGTGATGATTTTTCCCTTGTTGCCGTTGGGGATAGCCATGAGCCTGGCGATGCTCTGGGTAAAGCCTTTCTCCTTCATGTAATTGAATCCGGCCTCGATGCAGACCAGGTTGGATTCAATCACCGCGGGCTTCTTGCCGAAGGTATCCTCCAGAACTTCCTTGATCGTCTTCATTTCGATGCCAAAAAGATACGCCAGGGCGCCGACATAGATCATGTTCCTCTGCTTGGTTCGGAGCGGCGATGCGGGCACGATTTTTTGGATCAGCTTGTTGGCCGGTACCCCCAGGTACTGAACCCCATCCCGTTTCAGGTTTGCCTGGAGCGGCGTGGAATCGTCGTAAATGATGATACCCCCGTCGCGGACCCGATAGATGTCTTTGGCCGCCGTGGCGTCGTTGAACATCACGATGACGTCAATGACGTCTTTTCGACCCATGTAGCCGTCGGCGCACGCGCGAACCTGGTACCAGGTCGGGAGCCCTTGGATGTTTGAGGGAAACATGTTCTTCGAGGAACAGGGGATCCCCATCTTGAAGATGGATTTAAAAAGGATGTTATTGGCGGAGGCGCTTCCGGTGCCGTTTTCCGTTGCGATGCAAATGTTGAGATCATTAATCGTCGGCGATTCCATACCCAATGGACACCCTTCCCTCTATATAAACTGACTGCACAACTTGATAAATTATCACAAACGCGAATAAAGACAACAAATCCCGGGCTTATCCCGGGGTGTAGTGCGTCTCCGACTCCCAAAACTCCTTGACTTCCTTCCACGCCTGACGCACGGCTTCGTCAATATCGAGAGCCTTAGCGTATTGCAAAACGTCGCTCATGGAGACAATGCCGGCCAGCTTCCCCCCTTCGCCAGTGATCGGCAAGTTCCGGACCTCGCGGTTATACATTTCGGCCAAAACCTCTCCGATCAAAGCTGACTCGGGTGCGGTGATCAGTTCGGGTGTCATGACCTCATGAATCCGGGCCCCTCTAGTGTCGATGTTCTTTACCGCGACCCGCTTTAACACATCCCGTTCGGTAAAGATCCCCTTCGGCTGCTCCCCGCTGGCGACGACGATGCACCCCGTATCTTCCTGGATCATGGTCTCGATGGCGTCATGGATCGATGTCGACGGCTCCACCGTCACAAGCTTGCCGGACATGATGCTGCCGATAGTCCGGTGCTCTGTGAGCCCCTTTCCCAACTCGACGGCGAGCTTAAGGATGCGTCGCATCGAGATGATGCCGACGATCTGCCCTTTCTCGCCGCGCACCAGTAAGCGGCGAAATTTCCCCTTATACATCCTTCCCAGCGCATCCAGGATGCGGGTTTCCCGGCCCACGGTTCGGATGGGAGATGTCATGACCTCTTTGACGCGCGTCGTTTTCGGGTCCAGAGGCTTGTTCATCACCCGCCTGAGCACATCCTTTTCCGTGAATATCCCCGCCGGTGTCCCCTTGTTGGTGATGACCACGCGCCCGACGTTTTTTGCCACCATCTGTTCCATGACGGCAAAAATCATGCTCGTCACCTCCGCCGTAATGATCTCGTTAGACATAATCTCGCGGACTTTATTGGACAGCATGGGCACCTCCCTCAAGCGAGCCGAAAGTCCAGGCACAGGAATCGAAAGATCCTCGGCCCCGGATTTACGCTAAATATCTCTCTTTTGACGGGGAGGCGCAAGGGGAGATGGCCACTGCGGGGCCGGGAAGATTGCGGGAGGCCACGAAGCGTGTTAGATTAACTTCCGTTTCAGTTGCGGAGGCGGCTCGATGAGCCGAAAAGAATTCGAATTCGACCACGAGATTGTCACCGAGACCGAAAAGAAGCTCAAAAAGCCGCCGCTGTACAAAGTCCTGCTTCACAATGACGACTACACGACCAAAGAGTTCGTCGTCCAGATCCTCCAGTACGTCTTCCACAAGGAACATACCGAGGCTGTCCAGATCATGCTCCACGTCCACAAAAAGGGCATTGGCGTAGCCGGCGTTTACCCGTACGAGCTCGCTGAAACCAAGGTGGCGCTGGTCGAAAGCCTCGCCCGGCAGCACGAGTACCCGCTCAAGTGCACGATGGAAGAGGCCTGAGATGTTTACGAAGGAGCTCGAGTCAACGTTGAACCTGGCCTTAGCCGAAGCCAAGCGCCGGCGCCACGAGTTCGTCTGCGTCGAGCACCTTCTCTTTGCATTGCTCCAGGACAAGGATGCCAGCGCGGCCATCGTCCATTGCGGGGGTGATCTCGCAGCGATCAGAAAAGGCCTCGAGGATTTTTTTCACACCCATCTAGAGACACTCCCCGAGGGCTGGAGACGAGAGCCGCAGCAGACCATCGGCTTTCACCGGGTGCTGCAACGGGCGGTCATCCACGCGCAGTCGGCGGAGAAAAAGGAGATCCACGGCGGCAACGTTTTGGTCGCGATCTTCCGCGAGCCCGATTCCTACGCCGTTCATGTTCTCGATCAGCAGGGGATCACGCGCTACGATGTGATCAACTATATATCCCACGGGATCTCTAAAATTCCGGTGGCTGATGAAAACCCGGCGGATCCGGAGGAGGGGATGGAAGAGGAAGAGGGCGCGCAGCAGGCCAGCCGAACTGACCCGCTCCAGGCTTTTACGGTGAACCTGGTGGAAAAGGCGCGCCGGGGTCTGATCGATCCCCTGATCGGCCGCGAGGAGGAGATCGAGCGCACGGTTCATGTGCTGTGCCGGCGGCGCAAGAACAATCCGATCTACGTCGGCGACCCGGGGGTAGGCAAGACCGCCATCGCCGAGGGACTGGCCCTGAGAATCTCGGAGGGAAAAGTTCCGGATGTGCTCAAGGATGCGGTGATCTACGCTCTGGATATGGGCGGCCTTTTGGCCGGGACGAGGTTCCGCGGCGATTTCGAGGCCCGGCTGAAGGGAGTCCTCAACCGGCTCAAGAAGCATGCCAACGCGATCCTTTTCATCGATGAAATCCACACCGTGGTCGGAGCCGGGGCAACCAGCGGCGGGTCGATGGATGCCTCCAACATTTTAAAGCCCGTGCTCGCCTCGGGCGAGCTTCGCTGCATCGGCTCGACCACGTACCACGACTATAAAAGTTACTTTGAGCGGGATCGGGCGCTGGCCAGGCGGTTCGAGAAGATCGAGATCTCCGAGCCCAGTCTGGACGAGTGCTATGAGATCCTCGAAGGGCTCAAGCCCCACTACGAAAAACATCACGGGGTGCACTATACCGCGTCGGCGCTGCGCGCGGCCGTGGACCTTTCCGCCAAGCATATCAACGACCGGCGCTTGCCGGACAAGGCCATCGATGTGATCGACGAGGTCGGCGCCCAGATCAAGCTATTGCCGCCGGAGCGGCGGAAAAAGAGCGTCATTCCCAAAGACATCGAAAAGATCGTGGCGAAGATCGCCAAGATCCCGCCGCGAAGCGTGTCGGCCTCCGACAAAATGCAGCTCCACAACCTCGATCGCGACTTGAAGCTGGTCGTCTTCGGTCAGGACGCGGCCATCGATACCTTGGCGAGCGCCATCAAGCTCTCCCGCTCCGGTCTGGGCTCGCCGGAGAAGCCCATCGGCTGCTTTCTCTTTTCCGGTCCCACGGGGGTGGGGAAGACTGAGGTGGCCAAGCAGCTCGCGCGCATCCTCGGTGTGGAGTTTCTCCGCTTCGACATGAGCGAGTACATGGAGAAGCATACGGTGTCGCGTCTGATCGGCGCGCCTCCCGGCTATGTCGGCTTCGATCAGGGAGGGCTCTTGACCGACGGCGTGAACCGGACGCCCTATGCCGTCCTGTTACTCGATGAGATCGAAAAGGCCCATCCCGACCTCTTCAATATCCTGCTTCAGGTGATGGACCACGCCACGCTCACGGACAACAACGGCCGTAAGGCGGACTTTCGCAACATCATCCTGATCATGACGACCAACGCGGGGGCGCGGGAGATGAGCGAGAAGCCGCTCGGCTTCGGCTCGCGCACCAACGTCGGCAAGGGCAAGGAAGCGATCGAGAAGATGTTCAGCCCCGAGTTTCGCAACCGCCTGGATGCGACGATTTTCTTCAACTCGTTGAGCCTTGAAATCATCGAACAGGTGGTCGACAAGTTCATCATGGAGCTGGAGCAGCAGCTTAGCGAGAAGAAGGTTCTCCTCCAGCTCTCGCCGCGGGCTCGCCGGTGGCTGGCTGAGCGCGGTTACGACCCGACGTTCGGCGCGCGGCCGATGGCCCGGCTGGTCCAAACGGAAATCAAGCGCGTGCTCGCCGACGAGATCCTTTTCGGGAAGCTCCAGAACGGCGGCCGGGTGGAGATCGACGAGAGCGACGACAAGCTTATCTTTACCTACCACGAGCTGTCGGGCTCGGAGGTGAGGAAGTCGAGCCCATCGACTTCAGGGTCGGAGCTCAAGGTGCCTTCGGGCTCCTGAGCGCGCAGAGCCCGCTCCCTGCCGCTGCCGACGGACAAAGCTCCCTCGGGGAGCGCGCTCTCGGCCGCGGCCGATGGGTTCGTGCCATGAGTCGTGCTGCTTGTAATCGGACGTCCGCAGCCTCGCTCGCGCTCCCCTCGGTCGCCCAACCGGTTGAGGGGGCGAGCCGCGACGGGCGAGGGCATCGGACGTGAAGCCCCAATGACTTCTATGGTGCTTGGCAGATCGTAGCGCGTTTCTTCATCGGCGCTCACTCTGAACGTTTCGTTTGAAGGCCTCCTCAAGGTAGAGGCGCATTGCCCTCGGCCGGAGAGGCTTGCCCCTGAGATCGGTGAGTCATTGCGCGGGCTTGAGGAGCGATAGGCTTTCGAGGGAATCTGAGTTAGTTTTCTGGCGCATGGAGCAGACGGTCGTCATTTTATTTTTGAGTTTTTTCCTGGCCGAGCTTCTCGTCGAGATCGTCCTGAACGAGATGAACCTGAATTACGTTCGCAGGGAGTCCGACCGCGGGGCGATTCCCGAGGGCTTCCGCGATCGGCTCACGACACAGGAATATCAAAAATCCGTCGCTTATACCCTAGCTAAGGGACAGTTACGGCGCTGCGCTTTGGTCTATGACGGGCTGGTGTTTCTGTGGGTGCTCTTCGGCGGCGTGCTTCCCTATCTCGAGCGTCTTGCCCGGAGCTGGGACGGGCTTTTTCCTTCAGGAACGCAGGCAATCGGAATTATTTTCTGCCTGGGCGTGGCCTTGATCGTCGCGGTTTTGGCGCTCCCGAGCGAACTTTTCGCCACCTTCGTGATCGAGCAGCGCTTCGGCTTTAACCGGACCACACTCGGGCTTTTTTTTACCGACAAGATCAAGGGGCTCGCGGTCGGTCTGGTAATCGGTATCCCTTTTCTCTTTGGCGTGCTCTGGCTCATGGATCGGGCGGGCGCGGCCTGGTGGATTTGGGCCTTCCTTTTTATCTTCGGCTATCAATTTCTGATGGTCGTTGCGTACCCCACGCTGATCGCACCGCTGTTTAACAAATTCGAGCCCCTGGCCGAAGGGGAGCTTAGGGAGCGGATTTTGGCTTTGACGCGGCAGTTGGGCTTTACCGCCAGCGGCATCTATACCATGGACGGCTCGACGCGCTCCACGCATTCCAACGCTTACTTCACCGGCTTGGGCAAAGCCAAGCGCATTGTCCTCTTCGACACGCTGATCAAGCAACTCGCCGTGGACCAGGGCCTCGCCGTATTGGCCCACGAGATAGGTCATTACAAGATGAAGCACATTCGCAGGATGCTCGTCGTCACAGGCGTCCTTTTGCTGGCGGGACTATTCATCTTGGGCTTGCTTTTGGACTACGGGCCGCTGTTTCGCGCGTTCGGTCTGGCCGCGCCGTCGCACTACGGAGCCTTGGTCCTCTTTAGCTTCCTTGGCGGCCCGGCAACCTTCTATCTCCGACCGCTCATGAACTTTCTTTCGCGCCGCCACGAATACGAGGCGGACCTGTTCGCAGCAAAGACGCTCGAGAACGGGGGACCTATGGTGGAAGCGCTGGTCCAACTCACGATCAAAAACCTCGCCAACTTGACGCCCCATCCGTGGTATTCGGCCTATCACTACTCCCACCCGACTCCGGCTGAGCGCATCCGCGCGATCCGTCAAGTCCACGCTTCATCCGGTTCTGTGTGAAGGGGGTCAAGCCCAGTTGCGAGCCGCTTTGGCTAGCTCAAGCAGGAGCTGGTCCATCTGCTTTAAGCCGGCGGTGAAATCGTTCGGGCTCGAAAAGCGCGCCTGCTGGTAGAGGGAGGTGAATTCGGTGACTAAGCCGCTGTCGCCGCAACCAACCCTCCGGCTGAACTCGTCGGCGGTCTCACCGGTCTTTTTTTTGAGCCCCCGCCGGGCGCAGAGCTTGAGGAAGCGCCGATAGCGCTCGGTAGCCTGATGGGGGGCGATGCGGGATGAAGCTTTGCGACCGCTCCGCAATTTTCTGAGTCCGATCCAGACGAGGGGAAGGGCCAGGATCAGGACCCCGAGCTCCGCCCATCCAATGGGGCGAGCTGAAAAACGTGCGCTGAGGTCCCTCAGGGAGAAGCCGCGCTGACCGGTGCCCAGCCAGTGATGGGGACGCTTGAGCAGCTTAAAGATCTGATACTGGTCGGCGAGACCGAAGTTGATGACGTAGCGGTACCAGTTGAGACGCAGGAAATCGGCGAGGTGAGTGAACGAGCTAAAAAGCGCCCGGGTCCGCCCTCTCGGCGCCGATGGTGTGGGATCAAATCTAACCCAGCCTTGGCCCGAAAGATAGGCCTCCACCCAGCTATGGGCGTTCGATTGGCGGATCAGGTAGTACTCCCCGTACGGGTTCCACTCCCCGCCGAGATAGCCATTCACCACGCGCGCCGGGATGCCGAGGCTCCGCAGCATCATCGCCATTGCGGAGGCGAAGTATTCGCAGTTTCCTTGCTTCACGTCGAATAAAAAAGCCGCCAAGGGGTCTTCATTCCCCACCGGGAGATCTTCCAGTGTGTAGCGGTAGTTTGCGCGGAGGAATCGCTCCAGTGCCTGGACCTTTTTGCCTTCATCGCTTAGCCCCTCGGTAATCTGGCGTGAAAGCGAGACGATCCGAGGGTGGAGAGCGGGGAGCTGAAGAAAGTTTTTGCCCGGAGGCTCATCGCTCCAGCCCGGCTCGGGATAGGAAAAGACCTCGTAAGAGATCTGAAACGGATGGGGTTGGAGCGTGAGTACGTTTCCCATGGAGTCGAGGAAAAGATAGCCGAGCCTTCCGGAGATCATCACCGGCTTGCTGAGCGCGAAAAGCACGGCTGAGCCGGTGGGCTCGAGGATGATTTTTTGATGAATCAGAGCCGAGCGCCGCTCCACCGGCGCGCCCAGGCGGTAGGTCTCGCCGGCACGCTTTAAGGTGACGGTATCGTTTGTGCTTTTTTGCCACTTCCGCCCATCGAAATGGTCCAGGGCAATGCCTCGCCAATAGAGCTCTTTTTCTCCAGGAGCGGCCTGGTCGAGGGTGACGCGCATGGCCACAGCGCCGTTTTTCTGGATCTTCGAGACTTCCCCTAAGGCAAGGCGATCGGAGAATCCGATGACCGCGGAGCCGCTGGCCAAGACATCGCCGAATAGCCCGACGCCGATGCGCGGGAACGTGACAAACAGCAAGAGGGTAAGCACGAAAAGGACGATGTTGACGCTTGCGACGAGCCGGAAAAGGCGCCAGCCCAGAAGTCGCGGCTCGCGGTTCGGATCCATGCCCGCAGCTTCGGCCCCCTCTTTGAGCTGAAAAAGGACGAGAACCCACGGCGCGAGAAAAAGATAGGCCACAAAGATTGCCGCAAAAAACATCTCCACGCTGAGCGCCGAGGCCGAAACGATACTGAAGAAAGAGAGCAAATAGAGGAGCGACCAGTCCTTGCCCTTTTTGAGGGCGAGGAGCTTAACGGCTTGGAGAGCCAGAAGGAACTGGGCTAAGGCGATAAGGGGAAGCTCTCTTAGGACGAAAATCGCTATCACGGTGTGGGCAAAGACCGCGGCGAGAAGGAAACTTTGCGCCAGCGGGGGCAGCAGCGCCTTACCGCCGCTGACTTCCCGCGCTATCCCGAAAAGAAAACCTGTGGCTGCGAGCGCGAGATAGGGAAGTGAGATTTCCTCGGTCATGAAGAGGCCGAACATGCCGAGGAAGATGAGCAGGTATGACGAGGTAAGAAAAAGAAGGCGAAACGTCATACCTGAACCACCTCGCACGGTGGCAGGGAGGGCGGAGGAGAAAGCTCCCCGCCGATGAAAATTCCCTGTCCTTCGATGCCTACCTGACTGCACCACGCCTTAAAGCCGGCTCGTTCTATCCCAGGCGCTGGCGCGAGCAGGGCCAGGTGGCGCAAGGCCGACCGCAGCCCTTCGGGGCGCATCGTGGGCTGGAAGTATTCGTCCCACGTGGCGAAGGATACCGGCACACCCCGACCGACCAGTTGGCGCAGGAGGCTTGCGGCCATCTCCACGCCGTATTCGAACTTTTCTCCCGCCACGCCGCGGTTGTCGAAAAAAACCAGCCGGGGGTGCTCGACTTCTTCGAGAAATTCCTTGACCATGAGTTGCCCGACCCGGGCCGAGGTAGGCCAATGGATAAAGCGATGATCATCGCCCGGCACGGCAGGTCGAAACCCCAGAACCTCTTCTCCCCAGCGCCATTTTTTGTATCCCGTCCGCTCTTTCCCCCATACCGAGGGACAATGTTCCGAAACGTCCCTGTGGGCGGGGTAGGCGACAAAGTTCGCGGGGGCACGAATCACTCGGACCTTCTCGAACAGGCCGAACGGAAAACGGGTGCTTAAGTAGATGGGGCCAAAATGGTACTCCCCGCGCCTTTCCACCCGAACGAGATAATGAAAGCTCCGTGACTCTCCCGGCCCCAAGCAGGCAAGGTAGCCCAACGCCCGGCGCGGGAAAAAATCGCTCCTGTCACTCACCGCGAGAGAGTAAGAGAGTAGCTGCCGGTGGGGATTTCGCACCTCGACGGTGACGGCAAAAGGGACCCGGGCAGTGATCTCCGAACAGAGGTGGCGCTTGACCTCGATATGCCTGAGCACTCTTTCGGAGAGGATCCCGGAAACGATGACCACACTGAGGAGGAGCGCAAAGAGGAGGTAGAAGAGGTTATGGCCAGTGTTCACCGCCACCAGCCCGATGCTTAGCGCCAGAACGGAAAAAAGCCAGCCCTCACGGGTAAAGTAAAGCCGTCGGTTCGGGTTCAAGGCGCGCCCTAGTCTCTGCACGAGCGCTTTCACAGGGGCACCGCTACCTCTTCGAGTACAGCCGTGAGAACCTCTTCGCTCCGGCGCGTGTGGGCGAGGCCTCCTCCAGGCTCGGCGAGAATGAGGCGGTGGGCCAATACCGGGACCGCCAGCTCCTTGATGTGGCGCGGCAGCACGAAGTCATAACCTTCCAGAAACGCGAGCGCCTGGGCTGCGCGGTAGAGAGACTTGGCGCCGCGTGGACTCGCGCCGAGCGAAATGGCTGTCGAGCTCCGCGTGGCTGTCACGATGTCCAAAATATAATCCACCAGACTCGCCTCGACCCGCGTCTTTTCCGTCAGCGCTTGCATGGCGACCACCTCTTCGGCCCTCATCACGGGCTCGAGCTCTTCAGGGAGCGCCGTGCCGGTGACCACCTCGAGCTCGGCAGCGCGATCCGGATAACCCAGGGAAATACGCATGAGAAAACGGTCAAGCTGCGACTCGGGCAGGGGAAACGTGCCGGCAAATTCAGCCGGGTTTTGGGTCGCAAGAACCATGAAAGGACGCGGAAGGGGATACGTCCGGCTGTCCAGCGTGACTCGTCCTTCGTTCATGGCTTCTAAAAGAGCGCTCTGCGTGCGCGGAGTCGTGCGGTTGATCTCATCGGCGAGGACGATGTGGTGGAAGAGCGGTCCGGCTTTGAGATGGAACTGCTGGCTTGCAGGGTCGTAGATCATAGTGCCGAGGAGATCCGAGGGGAGCAAATCGCTGGTCAACTGGATGCGCTGGAAAGAGCAACTGAGCGAGCTGGCCAAGGCCGACGCCAGACTCGTCTTGCCTACTCCGGGAATGTCTTCAATCAAGAGATGGCCGCGGGAGAGCAGGCAGACGGTCGCCATCTGGATCGCGTCATCTTTGCCGCGAATGACCTGACCGACATTGGCCATCAGTGCCTTGAGCTTTGCTTGCATCGCGAAGCTACCTGCGCTGGTTTTGCTGTTGGATCTAAAAACCGTATCGGCAAGCGGTTGCCAGGGGGAGGCGAAAAACCCGGAAGGCGGGTAAAGGGTTGCGGCGTGACAAGATGCGGACGGGTGTTTGTGACATCAGCAGAGAAACCTCATCTAAAAGCCATCCCCTTAACGGCCGACAAAAGCGAAGTTTACCACGAAATATCCCCAAAAGCGAAGCCGTGCCGGTGAGGGCTCGTACCGAGGTGGACTCTCGCAAAGGAGTACCACGGGTGCGGGGTGTGATTGATTTGAGGTTTTTTCTTTGTTAGCCTCGGCCCATCGTCAGAGATTTCAGAGCGGTTTGAAAGGAGTCCACCATGTTTGCTTGGCGCGCACGAATTGGCTTGATCAAGCCCACACACCGGGGCAAGACCTTCGGCTTCTGGTACAAGCATGCACCAGATGGGGTAGAGATCGTCCCAACCTTTATCGGATTTCGCACTGGCAAGAAGGAGGCTTTTCTCCAGGGGTTCGACCGAGCCGAGGAGATCGCCGTGCAGCTCAAAGAGGTCGGCTGCGATATCATCCAGATAAGCGGCACTCCGCCCTTCTTGCTCAAAGGGCTGGATTTTGAAAGGCAGTTTGCCTCGGACCTGTCCAAGAAGATCGGGCTTCCCGTGGTCACCGCCATGGAGCCCCACGCCATCGCGCTTAAGTCGATGGGGGTGAAGAGAGTTGCTTTGGCCACTTACTTCGGCGACGAGCTCAACCAGGGCATCGTCAATCACTTCCAGCGCTTCGGCATCGAATCGGTGCTCATGCCCGGCTTCGATTTCAAGGGACAGCGCGAGGACCTATACACGACGCCGCTCCTGGCGCTGGATGACGTTTCCTATATCGATGTCTACCGCCACTGTAAGAGGGGCGTGCAGCGACTGGGGCGTTCTGTGGACGCCATTTATATCAACGGCGGGGGCTGGGATGCGGCGCCGGCCATGGAGCCCCTTGAGAAGGACCTCAAGGTCAAAGTCGTCTGGGCGATAGCGGCGGAGATGTGGCTGACCTACCACAGGCTTGCGATCAGCAACCCCATCGTGGGGTGGGGGAGCCTGCTTAGCGGCAACTACGAACCGGTCCTGTAGGCTGCTGTAAGCGCCGTGGGCGGACGTCTTTGACTGCGACCGAGGGGAGCGCGAGCGAGGCTGCGGACGTCCGATTACTAACAGCACGACTCATGGCACGAACCCATCGGCCGCAGCCGAGAGCGGGCTTCCCGAGGGAGCTTAGTCCCATCGGCCGCGGCCTGATAACTCGGCCCCCGATAGGCTTTCGAGGAAATGCAGCTTGGCCTGATCACCCTGTCCAGAAAATCACGCTTCGGGGTAGGGCACCGCTACGAGTTGGTCCGTTGCGTTCTGGACATCCTCATACCACAGTTCCAGTAGCTTCTTCGCGACCGGGCCGGGCCTGCCATCCCCGATCGGCTTTCCATCCCACTCGACGACTGGAGCCACTTTGATCGAGCTGCCGACGAGAAGCATCTCCTGAGCGTCGCGTCCCTCGGCAACGGAGATGTCGGCGATGCGGACGGCGCCCAGCTCCCCCCGCTCGACCAACTGACGAGCAAGCTGAAGCATCCGCTGGATGGTGATACCCGACAGAATGGCGTCGAAAGGGGGGTGGCGAAAGACGCGATTCTTGGTGACAAAAGCGACGTTCATGTTGGAGCTTTCGGCGATCATGCCCCGTTCGTCGATGAAGATGCCGTTGTCCGCCCCGCGGTCTTTGGCTTCGAGCACAACCAGGACGTTCGGAAGATAGTTGGTAGATTTCACCCGGGCAAAAAAGGGCGGCTTGATGGGGACGGTGCTGGTTACTACCTTGACCCCCTCGGTGTAATAAGAAGCGGGATAGAATTCCGCTCCGAAAACGACCACGTAAAAAGCGCTGCCGACGCATTCAGCGGGACCGAGACCGAAGCCTCCCGGGCCGGCGGAAAGCCAGTAGCGCACCGAGGCGTCGCGCCGGCCGCTTGCGGCGGCGGTCTCGATGATGATTTGCCTGAGCTTTTCCGGCGGGTAGGGTAGCGGGATGCGCGCCATCTCCGCCGAGCCCAGCAGGCGCTGTAAATGCTGGTCAAGCTGATAGAGCATCCCGTTCGCGAGCGTGGCCGTATCAAACACGCCGTGGCCGCGGTGCACCATGTGGTCGTCCAGGGGTAGAACCATGAGCGCGGGATCGGTCACAATGCCCCCGAGGATGCTCGAGTACACTGCGTAAAAGTTTTTTGCTTTGGCATGCACTGTGCTGCGCAGCCTTTCTATCGCCTCCTCTGTTCCAAGGATTGGCGTCTTGGCGGGTGTTATCATCGCGGTCCCTCCAAATTCTAATTTTATAGAACCAGCATCGAGCGGATACCCTCTTCTGTGGCGCCCAACACCTCCCAGTCCGATCCCCCGTCCTGGCTTATGAGGATCTCTCCATGGGTCGATCCACCGTAGACACGATCCGGATCACTTGGGTCAAAAGCTAATGCCATAATCATGCCGCGAAGGGGGAATATGTCTCCCTTTGCCGCCTCCCACGACCTTCCCCTCTCCGTGCTCTTGAACACGACGGCGCTTGCCCCCCTTCGACCTGCCCAACCTGGCGGCGGGCTGGCAGCCCCGGACGTAAGCATGACCTCTGGTTTTCCAGGGTGAACCGCCAAGGGGACCACGTAAGAGCGGTCCCCGGTCTCAACGAACTGCCAGCTCAGTCCCCCATTTTCGGAAAGATAAAAGCCCGCCCCGGTAGTCACATAAAGACGACCCGACTCCTGGGGGCTTGGAAGGAGCGTGTGAATGTCTTCGTAGAGGCCCTCGTTCAGAGCCTGCCAATTTTTTTCGTCACGAGTTCTGAGAACGCCTCCTTCCTCCACTCCGAGGTAGAGGACCTCTTTAGCCTCCGGGTCGAATGCAATGGAGCGGATGTGCGCGATGTGCGGCGACTCGGGAAAACTCCAGTGTTCGGCCCCAGGGACATCCCGAATGCCGCCAATCTCCTCCCAGCTTTGACCCGCATCTCTAGTCTTGAACAATCTTGGGCCAGAGGTTCCTGCGTAGACTGTTTGGGTCTTCCACGGAGAAGCGGCCAAGGACCAGATCTGCTCTCCTTTTGCTTCGTTCGGAGTGCAATTCTCCCAGGTATTGCCGCCATCCAAGCTGCGGATTATGCCATGGTCGAGATAGCCAGCGTACAAAATTGCGCACTCGAAACGGTCTCGAGCGAGACACCATGCATTACCCGCGGCCGCGCCCACCGGCTGCGTGGTTTCAAAGAGTTTTTCGCTCACGGTAGCCAGAACAATCCCGGTTTTGGTAGCCAGGCAAAACCGCTTGCCAATCAGGCCGCCCATATCGTTTCCCATAGCAGTCATCGACGAAAGCCATCTTACCCAATCGGCCCCTTGAAGGGAATCGCACCCTATTCGTGCAACCTGTGGATTCTTTGGCGGCCAGATAAGGAAGGTTGCGCTTTCTTACTCGATTCCAAGGGACTTAATCAGATTCAGGAGATGCGTCTTGTGCAGGCCGAGGATCCTGGCGGCGGCTGCCCGGTTCCCCTGCGTGGAAGCCAGGGCCCGTGTAATGACTTCGCGTCGGGCAACGTCGAGGGCATGACGATAAGATAGACTGTCTGACATGGTCTTCAGCTGATCGCCGGCGATTAGGGGTGGTAGATCGTGGAGGGTGAGGTTGGGCCCTTGGCCCAGCACGGCAGCGCGCTCGATCACGTTTGCCAGCTCGCGGACGTTGCCCGGCCAGTCATAGGCTACAAGCCTTGCCTCTGCTTCCTCTGTGATGCCGGTAAAGTTCTTCTTCGTTTCCAAGGCAAATCGCTTTAAGAAAAACTGAGCGAGGACAGCAATGTCCTCCTTCCTCTCTCTTAAAGGCGGAAGGGAGATGGGAATCACGTTTAGGCGATAGAAGAGGTCCTCGCGGAAGCGTCCTTCTTTGATGGCGCTCGCCAGGTCACGGCTGGTCGCAGCGATCACCCTGACATCGACAGGAATCGCTTGAGTACCTCCCACGCGCTCGAACTCCCGCTCCTGGAGAAATCGTAAGAGCTTGGTTTGAAGCTCCGCCGAGATATCTCCAACCTCATCCAGAAAGACACTGCCTCCGTGGGCCAGCTCCATCTTCCCCTTCTTGAGCTGATGCGCTCCCGTGAAGGCCCCTTTCTCATGGCCGAAAAGCTCGCTCTCAAGGAGGTCTTTAGAAAGACCAACACAATTGATGGCGATGAAGGGATCGTCCTTCCTCTCGCTCCAGTTATGGATAGAGCGAGCAAAGACCTCTTTCCCCGTGCCGCTTTCGCCCAGGAGCAAAACCGTCGATCTGCTACTCGCGGCCTTTTTGGCCGTTTCAATGGCCTGCCTCATCTTTGGGCTCTCGCCCCCGATTAGCCGGTAGCGCTCGCCCGCCTCTTCGGCGAATATCTCAAAGCCTCTCTTAAGCCTCTCCCGCTCCAGGGCCTTTTCCACCACGATAGCTATGTGGTCAAGTTCGAAGGGCTTAGTGATAAAGTCAAAGGCGCCATCTTTCATCGCCTGTACGGCCCGCTCGATCGTGCCGTAGGCTGTGATCATGATGACTGTGGCATCGCTTCCTTTCTGGCGGATCTCTCTTAAAACCTCGAGCCCGCTTTTGTCGGGCATCTCGATATCGAGGAGGACCAGCTCGGGGCCCTCCTTCTCCACCATATCCAGACACTCCTGCCCATCGGAGGCTGTTACCACTCTGGAACCAACGCTGTTTAGAGTGTCTCTTAAAATGTCACGAATATCGGGGTCGTCATCCGCAACAAGTATGGTGCCACCGATGGGTTTCATGATAGTGGTGCTTCCGGCTTTACTTTGGGTTTTTCTTCTCTCTCTCCCCTGCCTACACCGGCCCTATTTTGGATTTTGGATTAGGACAGCCACTACTTTCGTCTCCATTTCCCCTCTTTGAAAAAGAGGGGCCAGGGGAGATTTCCCTCTCACGCAATGCTCCATATTTTCTCAAGCACAGCAGTCAGATTCTCAAAAACCTCTCTATCGGAAAACCGCAAAACCCTTAACCCCACGCTCACCAGGTATCTATCTCTCGATCCGTCCCTTGTTCTCATCTCCTCAGTATAGTGCTGCCCCCCATCCAGCTCGATGACCAGGTTGGCCTTGGGACAGTAAAAGTCTACCACGAAACGGCCGAGGGGCTTTTGTCGATAAACCTGAAACCCCTTGAGTTGTTTTCCTCTAATCTTTGACCAAAGTAGTTTCTCGGCGTCGGTCATCTCCTTTCTCAGCCGCCTGGAATATTCTTTGAGATGCTTGTCGTACCGGAGCATCGTCAAAAATCCCCCTTCGTCCCCCTTTTTTAAAGGGGGAAGTGTTGATACCAGAGCTCTCTAAGATTACCCCTCTTTGGAAAATCCCCCCTTTCACAAAGGGGAATTTTTTACACCGGCCCTACATTACCCCTCTTTGAAAAAGAGGGGCAAGGGGAGATTTCCCTGATCGCCAGTCCCTGGCCGGAACCCTACACGTTGGGTTACGGGGGATCAACCGGATACCCGCTATTTCCTGGACAGCAATCCCTAATCCAAAATCGCAAATCCAAAATTATTCGATGACCTTATCCGCCTCCATCAAAAGTTGCGCAGGAATTTTCACTCTCAGCGCCTTGGCGGTCTTCAGATTGATGACCAGCTCGAACTTCGTCGGCTGCTCCACGGGGAGATCGGCTGGCTTCGCGCCTTTCAGGATCTTGTCGACGTAGATCGTGGCGCGGCGGAACAGGTCAGAATAGTTCGGCGCATAGGACATGAGCCCACCGGATTCCACATGCCTCCCATCCGCGAACATCGTTGGCAGTCGGCTCTTTGTTGCAAGTTCCACGATACGTGTTCGGTGAGGAGTGATTAGGGGACCCGGCAGCACGATGAGACCCTGGACCCGTCCCCCAGTGGCTGCTTTGAAGGCACTCTCGAAATCCTTGGGGATCCGCACCTCCAGGGATTGGACCTGCACCCCCAAAGCCCGGGCCAAAGCCTCCGTCTCTTTGAAATTGGCGGCGGCGCCTTGGTCGGCCGCGTCCCAAAGTACGCCTGCCCGGGTGAGCCTGGGAACGGTCTCTTTAAGCAATTCTAACCGTTTTCCGGCCAAGTCCATGGAAATCGCGGTCAAACCTGTGATGTTCCCGCCGGGCCGAGCCAGGCTGGCAACGAATCCCTCTCGGACAGGGTCACCGATACATAACACGATTGGGATCGTGGTGGTGGCATCCTTGGCAGCAAGAAGCGCTGGCGTACCCCCGGTCACGATCACATCCACCTTGAGACGAATCAGCTCGGTTGCGAGGATAGGGAGCCTTTCCACCCTACCTTCTGCGTGCCGCCACTCGATGACGATGTCTTGGCCCTCCACATAGCCCAGCTCACGCAGGCCCTGACGGAACGCCTCACGAAACGGCTCAACAAGAGCCGCTGATAAAAAGCCTATTCGGGGGACTTTCTTCGACTGCTGCGCCTCGGCCGGAAAGCTAAGAGCCAAGAGCATAGCGCCTAAAGCAAGACGAATGACTTTTTTACCCATCAATCCCTCAACCTAAAATCCAAAATCGCAACTCCAAAATTCTTTTCCTCTCTGTTTAGGTCTTGGGCAGATCCGCCTCTGGCGGAGCCTATTGCTCCCTGCCCAGTCCTTCCGGTAGTACCTTTCCCGGGATGGTCGATTCTAGGAGTCACAGTGCTGGTGGTCAACAGGGGATCTTGAGACCTTCTGGTCAATTGTTTTTCATGACCCTCCGATGGCTGCACCTCTACTTCCCCTCGATCCCAAGCTCCTTTTGCGCCTCTCTGAGAATGGAAAGATCCATAACATCGCTCAGCGCCACTGCCCGAGTGATGTTGGCGGTTTTCTTTCCCTCTTCAATCACCAGGCGAAGCCCGTCTTCGGGGACACTTCCATCCTCATTAAACGCCTTGACAACGCTGTCATACGTAGCCGCAGCTATCTCCCTATCGATCTTCTGCTGCCTCATCAGAAATTGAATGGTTCCTTCGCGGTTTGCACGGATGTAGCGGCTCGCCCTAATCCCGGCTTTGATAACCCTCCTGATCTCATCCGGCCTTTCCTTGATCCTTTTTATAGTTGTCACTAAACCGCTATTAGGGTAACTGAAAAGTTCGTGACCTTTCGCGAGAATAACAAAACCCATCTTTACGCCGAGATGGTCCATTGGGGGAACGGCTATATGCGCTGCAGTCAAGCCTTGCTTCGTAGCAGCAAGCCGGGATGTCCCCTCACCGGTTGCCAGGAATTTGACATCCTTTTCCGGATCTAGACCGAAATGTCTCAGTATCATATTTGCCTGCACGTTAACGGCCCCGCCGAAGCTCCGGACCCCTATCGTTTTGCCCTTAAGCTCCGCGACAGATTTAAACTCAGGACGGGCAATTAGCATCACGGGATTGGTAGGGACGAAGCAGGCCACAACCCTGATCGGTAATCCCTGGATCGCTCCGCGGACACCACCAAGAATGATGGTATAATAATCAATGTTTCCATTGACCAACGCCGTGATCGCCACATTGCCAGCGATCCGGATGATCTCGGCATCAAGTCCGTCATCTCTCAGAAAACCATTGCTCTGCGCCAATTGGAGAGGGAGAAATTGCGCCGCCTCCGGACCAGGATAACCAATCCTGATCTTATCTGCTGCCTGAACCGAGGAGTGGAAAGCAAAAACATGTAGCAAGAGAAAACCGAGAACGTAACTCGGATGCCTCATGGCAGATCCTCCTTTTCAAAGTAAGGTGCGAACCTGTCTCAACCTAGAGGCAAGCGGCGTGCCAAGGCTAAGAGCTTGAGACTCGACGAGCATAAGGTGTTGAGCGAGCGGAAGAATTTCGACGGGGAAGGGACTTCAAGGCAGGCGAGGATACGCCCAAAGAGTAGTTTTTCCTCTACCCCTGGTAGTGAAGATTCTACGGTGATTTACCG
>JACPAM010000198.1 GCA_016180805.1 Deltaproteobacteria bacterium
ATTGCGGGACGGGCCTTTTCTGTGGATAAGAGACCCAATCCAAGGGAAAGCAAGGAAATTCGTGGGCGTGGGTTCATCGGCGCCTTTTCCGCTTGTCATGCTTGCCAAGCATAAGGTCGGGAGTTCGACCCTCCTCACCCGCTCCACTATTAAGCTCCGTCGCGCATTTGCTTTCGTGCTTACTTTCGCATGCTTGTTCTTCGATCCGGCTCTCCCTTGACAGCGGTTACCCGGTGTGGTAAGCGCGGCGCATACGTGGGACTTGCGCCGGGGAGTGGCTAACTTCGGTCGTAACGTGGTCTTATCTGCTATCGAAAAACTGGTTTCCGGGGAGTTTGGAGTCTAAGTCGCATGTCAGCCCAACGTTCGTTCATTGTTTTCTCGCTCACGATGTTGCTCTTCGCGCTGTTTTCCTATGCGAGCGCGGCGACGGTGAATTCGATTAGAGTCGGCTACCCGCAACTTACCGGCACGAACACTCCGCTTTGGGTCATCCCCGAAGCCAAACTCGATAGGCAGTACGGCGTTGACTTCCACCCCATCTATATTCCCGGGGGCGCGCGGCTTACGCAAACGATTATTTCCGGCGATGTGGACGTCGGTTTAACCGGCGGAGCCGTCATCAATGCTATCTTGAGCGGCGCCGACATGGTTTACGTCGCCCTCACGGTTCCGACCTATGCGTTTTCGCTGTACACGCGCTCGGACATCAAGGAGGTCTCGGACCTCCGCGGCAAGATCCTCGGTGTGATCACGAAAGGCGCGGCCTCGGATCATGCTTCCATCGCGCTCCTCAAGCAATACAAAATGAGCCAAAAGGACTTGAAGGTTCTCTACTTTTCGCGTCAGGGGGACGCGCTGGCGGCTCTCGATAAGGGAATCGTGGCGGCGGCGGTTCTGACCGCGCCGACGACGCTGATGGCGCGTCGGCTGGGATACAAGGAGTTGGTCAACATCGGCTCGCTAAAGCTCCCTTACACGTTTATCGGCGCGGCGATGCGGCGTTCCTTAACAAAACAGAATCCGGAGCTCGTGAAAGCATTCCTGAAAACCCTGATCGCCGGTCTAAGAGTGGCCAAGGACCAACCTGCAATAGCAAAGCAAGCGCTCGCGCGCTATTTGGGCGTGAAGGACCCTGAGATCGTTGATGAGGCCTACCAGACGTTCGCCCCCCTGTTCCCGCGAATCCCGTACGTAAGCGAGGACGCTGTCCGCGGCACTCTGGCGGATACGGATCATCCCAAAGCCGCTTCGGCTGATCCCAAAGATTTCTTCGACAACCGTTTTTTGAAGGAACTGGAAAGTGCGGGGTTTGTGAAAGAGCTTTACGGGACGCGCTAAATCCCCCTACTTGTCTTCTCTGGCCTTTCCGGATGATTTTGCAGCTATTGGCCCCAGATAGTCCTCCAGCCGGATTCGATCCATGACCTCTTTGGGAACCATGGGCTTGGCGGCGAAGATGGCCAAGGACGGCTTTGCGGTAGCGTCAATGCCAACCTTGTCGCTAGCCGGCACGCCTTCGGGTCGTGAAGGATCCAGCTCGTCGTGGGAGACGCTCTTGATAACGAACAAGTCTCTGTCGGCCTGGACTCGAGTGGCGATTGCGCGGATCACCGCCGCGTTGTCGTTGAGGTCGATATCGTCGTCGACCACCACGCAGTGCTTCACCTGCATGTCGGCGGCAAAAGCCGTCAGCAGTACCTGCTTGGCCTGCCCCTCGCGAGCCTTCTTGATCGACACGAACAGGGTGAAGGGCGCAGGGCACCGAACCGCCTGCACCGCCGGGATATTGGATTTCAGGAAGTGCAGGATGCTCGGTTCCATCGGGATGGTGCTCATCAGCAGCAGTTCTCTGTGCGGCCCGCCGCAGACATCTTGAAAGATAGCTCCCTTTCGGTGAGTGATTGCCTTGATGTTGACGAAGGGACGGCGCACTTGTCCCGCCGAGTATCCGGTAAATTCCCCGTAAGGTCCCTCTTCCTCCCGCTCCAATGGGGGCACTTCGCCTTCGATAACGATTTCAGCCCGTGCGGGAACGTGCAGGTCGACTGTCTTCGCTTGCACTAGCTCCAGCGGGGAGCCCATCAGCCCTCCCATGACATCTCGCTCATCCGTGGCGTACGGACCTATGAACAGGGCGCCTATGCACCAGGCAGGGTGATTGCCCAGGACGATGGCAAGCTCCATGGGCTTGTTTCTCTGCTCGGTTTTTTCATAGATCTGACTGAGGTGTTTCCCCGGTGTCATGTAGATTCCCAGCTTTTTTGGGCCTTTCACCATCAGGCGATCGTAGCTGCTGTTGTAGACTCCGGTGTCCGGGTCCTTGGCCATTACAATGCCGCCACTGAGATAGGGGCCAATGTCGGTGTTGTGGTAAATCATCTGCGGAAGGCGCTGGACGTTCACGTTCTCGCCCACATTTACTACCTCGTGCACCGGGCCATCGCGCACCACCTGGGGCTTGATGGGATTGTGCAAGGCCTGCAGGTACTTATCCGACAGTTCGTCTTTACCGACGCCTATACTGGCCGCCACCAGAGAACGCGAAGCGCAGGTGTTGACGACCAGTGGGAACTCGCTTCCTCTGATCTTCTTGAAGAAAAGGATGGGCGTGCGCTTCTGCATCTCCAGTTTGGTCACGATGGCTGTCGTCTCGTAGGCCGGAGAAATTTCCTTATTTATCTCGACGTATTCATTCGGAACCTTTGCCTTTACTTCTTCAAGAAAAGTGCGGAAATCCTTGCCTAACATGGTATCCTCTGTGAGCTAACCCCGATCCGAAATTCTTTTCCATGCGAAGTTTCGCTGAAACCCTAAGAACAAAGGCCCGAGAAGCTGAACGCTACCTGATTTCCTGTTCCTTTATAGAGTTTCTGGAAACCACACGTCAATTCATAAAATCACGAGAGAAAGAAGCCGTTTTACCTCGTTTGCTTTTTTCGGATCGGGGCTAAAACTCGCCTGCTTTCAGAAATCTGCGCTCCGGATCGAGCGCGCGCAGAAGTGTCAACTCCTCTGCCGAGGGAGGAGTGGTGACCTGAAGGTCATCGGCGATTAGCAGTTCAAAGCCGGTTTTTTCCTGGACCTCCTTAACGCTTACTCCCGGGTGCACGGCGACCAATTTCATCTCGCGAGTTTCCTTATCGAACTCAAGGATGCCCAGGTTGGTGATGACTTTTTCGACGCCACCGCCCAAGAGTCCTTCATTTTCCCTTGAACGTCCCCCGTCGAGAAACCCGGGGCTGGTGAGGAAGTCGACTTTCTCAACAAACCTTCTCCTCTCGTGGTAGCTGATGATGAAGACCTTGTTTGCGGAACTGGCGATGTCGTTGGCCCCGCCGCTTCCCGGCAGGCGCACGCTGGGTTTCTCTAGCGTCCCAATGACACTGCTGTTGAGATTTCCGTGTTTGTCGACTTGAGCGCCTCCGAGAAAGCCGACATCGACCAGGCCGCGCTGCAGAAACAGCATCATATCGATGGTTGCCGGGGTAGCCACGGACCGGCGCACCGAACGGGCTTCGTTGGTGGAGCGGGGCAGGCTGCCGATCCGGACTTGGGGAGCCACACCTCCTACCTCAAACAGGATAGACAGCGTCGGAGCGTGCAGATGCTGCGCGTGGACCGCCGCCAGAAGCGGCAGGCCGGCCCCGACGAACACGATTTGGCCATCCTGGAGCGAGCGTGAACCGATGACAACGGTGAGCTCCGCCGGATTGTAGTCGGTCATAATCGCCAAATCCTTCCCTTTCTTGTCGTCTCCAGCAGGCTCTTCACGCCGAACAGCGATAGATAGTCTTCGAAATCTGCCGGCTTGTAAAAATAGTTCTCCAGGTAATCCCGAACAAAGGCCGTTTTGTCCTCGGCCTTCAGCAGCCCTTCACCGTAATCTCCCAAATGGGCATATGCCGGCTCATAAACTCCGTAGCATTCATGCGGGTAACAGCCGAAGGGCAACTCTATCACAGCATCCACACAGAAGAAGGGAATCGTGGTCGTATTGGGGTTGTCCCGAATATGCTCGTTGTCGACCAACTGCTCGGTTGTAAGAATCACCTTGTTGGCTGCCCTCGCGATCTCCCCGTCCATACAGGGAGGCCCAAAGATCTGCGCGTTTCCGTACATGTCGGCCGCGTGGGCGTGAATGATGGCCACGTCAGGATTTACTGCCGGAACCAGAAGGAGTTCCTCTCCCGAGTACGGGCACTGAAATCGTTTCAGCCCGGCTGAGGTTTCCAGATCGGAGCCGAGCATCGACTTGGTCGGAATACAGGGGATGCCCATCGCTCCGGCCCGAAATCTCAAGGAAAGGCCCAGCAAGCTCCATTTGGATACTCCCCAGGTGACGCCCCCGCTGAACCAGCTCGTCACCGCCTTGCGCATCGCGCCGGACACAAAGAGCCAGTCCCCCTCGAAGCTCAGCAAGGTCTTGTAAAAGGTAAGGTCCTTCTTTCTCTGGCGGATGATCTCCCAGATGATTCCCATAGGCGTGCGGGTATACAGCAGTCCGCCGACAGCGATCTCGTCTCCATCGCGGATCATCGCCACGGCTTCTGTCAAGGTCGTGCGTTTATCTCTGGCACCCTTGTTCTTGTCGACTACCTGTTGGCGCGCTTCGCGGTAGTTCATCCTGCAAGCCCTCCGACTTGGCCGAAAGGCGAAACCCGCGCTGGACTGTTCGTCTCCTCACAGGGAGTGGTGCGGTCCTGCGGGTGTCCTTTGCTGGGCCTGAAGTTCACCGGTGCGGTAGTACTCTCCCCTCATCGCCCGTTCCGCTTTTTCTATGTCTTCGTCACTCCAATAGCCCAGGTTCCGGCCCCACACCGGTTCTCTCAGCCTGAGCTTTGGTAGCCCCTCCTCTCGCCACAGTTCCAGAGCCCGGTCCATAAGCTCCTTTGTCGGGAGAGATATAGGAGGATAGGGCCACTTCATGGTGGCATCGATCAGCAACAGGGAGCGGTCCGGCAACTTAGGCTCGTGTTCTTCCCTGAGCCTTTCCAGCACTTCCATCGGTGCCACGGAGCAATCCGTCAGACCATGGGCGGGTCGGGTGATAATGCGGGCATCACGGTGGGGTTGGTGGCGGTGTGACAGAGCGAAGATGACCATATGAGGGTCATCCGGGTTGATATCATCGTCCACGGCGATCACTACCTTGGCGTCTCTCCTGAACTTGATCATAGCTTCCAGGATTTGCCAGACTTCCCCTGCGCCGGGACTCCGCACCTGCACCACACTGAAATAGCGGCTATCCGACATTTCGTACATCGCTACTTTGGTCACCTTCTGCATGCCGAGGTCATACCTGAGGTGCTTATATACCGCAGCGGAATTGCCGTGATATTTAATCTTGCTGCTTTCGCTGGGCTGAAACTGGCTGATGATAGCCAGCCAGATGGGATTTTTGCGGTGCGTGATGCACTTGACGGTGAAATACGGCCTGGGCTGAGTCAGTGACATGACGCCAATAGACTCTCCGAAGGCTCCCTCGGGTTCCAGTTCCTTCGTGCTGACTTCTCCCTCCAGCACAATTTCAGCATGGGCGGGAACCTCCAGGTCAACTGTTTTGCATTTCACCAGCTCCAGCGGCTCACCGGCAATGCCACCGGCAACGGCTAGTTCATCGGTATCGATGGGGTAGTCCGTTACGGCGACGTAGCCAATGCACGGCGGTCCGCCGATGACAACGGCCGCCTGGAGTGGCATGCCCTTTTCCCGGCGCTTGTGCCAGTGGATGAAGGCGCCTCTAGTCGGCCGGGCGAAGTCCACTCCGGTGCGTGTTGGCGACTTGACTAGCATGCGGTAGGTACCCACGTTGCGGATGCCACTATCAGGGTCCTTGGTGATCCAGAAGGGGGCGGATATTGCGGGCGATGGGTCGTAGCCCGGTGTGGAAATCGGAATGGGAAATTCATCTAAGCCGCCATGTTCCATGAGAGTCGCCCCAGTGTGTACTTCTTCCTGGACCGGCCCGCTGTCCACCAGTTTTGGCTGATAGGGACGCAATTCCGCCTGGGCCCGTTTCTCTTCAATCTCTTCGGGTAGGCACATCATGCCCTTCGCATATATTTCCGTTGAGCCAGCGAGGGCACTTACGACTACCGGTGTATGGTACTCCCTGCCTCTCGTATCCACCATGTCGTCGAAAAGAAAAGCCCGCCGCTGTTCTTCAGGCAGTCCCCGGTACTGGAGGCGCACCAGGGGCATAAGTTCGCTGTCCTTATTTATCTGCCGCTTGATGTGGACTAGGAGTCCGGCATCTCTCAGAGCCTGGATATATTGACGAAGGTCCTTGTAGTAAGACATGGCGACT
>JACPAM010000199.1 GCA_016180805.1 Deltaproteobacteria bacterium
CGAGGGAGCTTAGTCCATCGGCCGCGGCCTGATAACTCGGGCCCCGAGGAGCCACACTTTTCACAATAGGACGTGTTTCGTTTGACAACGCGGAAGCCGTTGATCTATGAATCAGCGATGCTCACACTAAGCTAATTGGAGGAGCGCGAAATGTTGCCGCAGTACCAGTCATTCTACGAAGTGTTTGCGAAAGCGGAGAAGCTAAAGGTCCACTGGCCGCACAAGGCGAGACTGGCGGTGAGTTTCGTTGGCAATCTAGAAGCTTGGACCGAAACCCTGGATCCCAAGCACTGCTACGGGCAAGTTCTATGAGGAGGCCATTCGTTACGCAAAGTCTTTCCCGGATGTCTAGTGTGCGCGGCGGATCGATATCGCACGTTGGATTCTGGAAAGCAGAGGTTAGTTTTCTTTCCGGTGTCAAGCGAATTGCCCAACCCGATCTCACGGTCGAGATCGAGGTGATGGCGGTGATTCCAACCGAGCGCGCAAAGCTGTGAGATCCCGCCGCTTGCGGGCTCTGTTCCTTTTTTGAAACGTTTGCTGGTTTCCGGGTCCCGGCTCAGGCCAGTTCACCCTGGAGACATCTCACGAAGCGTAACCACCATACCCACCCATGGCACAACGCGTTGACTGGATTCTGCTTTCCAACACGATGTTGGGCAACTTCCTTGCTGGTGTCGCCGCGAGGATTTTTGCCATTTCTCTTCCCTCCATGGCTCAAGGCCTAGGCACTGATCTGGTGGGAATCTCCTGGGCTTATATCTCTTATGAGATCTCGGCTATCAGCCTCTCCGTGGTCTTTGGCCGGATTGGGGACATCTTTGGCCGGCAGATCGTCTACGGCTTGGGCCTCCTGCTTCTGACGGCAAGTTCATTTCTTTGTGGCATCTCCCAAAATATCCTTCAACTGGTCCTCTTTCGCCTGCTTCAAGGGGTCGCCGGAGCGATGACCCAGTCGACGGGCAGGGCTCTGGCTATGGAGGCCGTGCCGGAGGGCGCGATCGGAAAAAGCCAAGGTTTCATGACCATGGCCTTTGCTACCGGCTCGTTTCTGGGGCCAAGCCTGGGCGGATTCATCATCGATTACATTCATTGGCGCGGAATCTTTTTTTTTCTGGTGCCTATAGGAGCGCTGGGGGTCTTTCTCACCTTCTCCAACTGGAAACGTTGGGAGCACGTAAGCGGAGCTAAAAGCTTGGTAGAAAAGCCGGCTGTGGACTATATGGGAGCCGTGCTAATGTTGCTTGCAACGTGCACCCTCGCTGCCGCCCTGAATCAAAGGGTCATGGAAGCAATCCGGCCGGGACAGCGGGCAATGCTCCTTCTGCTATTTGGCGGAGCTGTCATAGGATTTTTATTCCGCGAAAGCACGGCAGCCAGTCCGATCGTAAACCTCTCCCTGTTTAAGATCCGGATGTTCACCTACAGCAGCGTCAGCCTTCTCTTACTCTCTGTCACTTTCGGCCTTACGACCTTTATCCTCCCTTTTTATCTTCAGGAAATCCTCCACCTATCGCCCTCGTTTATCGGGCTACTCTTTATGGCACCGCCTTTTTTTACCCTCACCCTTTCGGCTGCCGCCGGTTCCGTCTCAGACCGCACCGGGCCGCGGCTTCCTGCAACGGCTGGTGTTCTGATGCACGTGGCCTCTCTCTTTGTCGGAGTGATGTTGAGGACCGACTCGTACTGGCTTCTGCCTGCGGCCGTGCTGGCCCTGGGGGGGCTGGGAAACGCCCTTTTTCTCACTCCTAATCATGTAGCGATGATTGGCTCTGTGCCAAGAGAACACCGTGGTTTTGCCACAGGATCTGTTCATCTCATGTTTAGCCTGGGAATGATTTTGGGCATCTCTCTCGGTGGCTTTCTCATGACGGAGGTATTCCGTACGATTGCCGGGCTCCCCGAAGCTGCACCTTCAGCTTTACAACCGGTAGCCTTTGTCACAGCCCTTAACGTTGTATTCGGCGTGGGGGTTGTGCTGGCTTTTGTGGCGCTTTTCACCTCGGCCATGAGGGGCGCCAAACTGATGATGGGTGAGAACGAGGTCTAGGCTGGCTTGAGACAGGAGGAGTGATTTATGGCTAGCAACAAGATCCTGTGCGGCATCGGAATGCCCCAGGTTTTTATCGACCCGCCGGTCAATGTTCGACTGATTCGGGACTTTCTTGCTCGGGCGGAAACGCTCGGCTATGAGAGCGCTTGGGTCCAGGAACAAATTCTCAGCGACTTTCCCGTCCTTGAGTCGGTCAGCCTTTTGAATTACGCCGCGGCGCTTACGTCGAAGCTGCGCTTGGGGACTTCAGTGCTCCTCACGGTTCTGCGTAACCCGATCCAACTTGCCAAGAGTCTTTCCACGTTGGACCAACTGAGCCAGGGCCGTCTTACCGTCGGGATCGGCTTGGGCGGGCGCGTCGGAGGAACAGCGAGCGGCGATGAATCGGTTTTCGGCTATTCCAGTGAGCGGAGGGTGCAACGTTTCGTGGAGGGGATTGAGGTCATGAAGGCGCTGTGGACTGAGTCGGCGGCGAGTTTCCACGGCAGCTTCTGGCGCTTCAACGGAGTTCCTATGGAGCCAAAGCCGGTTCAGAGACCGCATCCGCCGCTCTGGTTCGGTGCCCACACGGAGCCAGCTCTCAGGAGGTCGGTCAAATACGGTGATGGATGGATGGGGGCCGGCTCTTCGTCGACAGCCACCTTCCTCAAGGAGTCGGGGCTTGTTCGTCGCTTTCTCGCAGCGGCCGGCCGTGACCCGGCTAAGTTTTCCATCTCCAAGCGAGTTTACATCGCCGTTGACGATCAAAAAGTCCGAGCCGAGCGCCGGCTGCGCGATTGGTTTTCGGTCCGGTACAAAAATGCCGAGCTTGCCGTGCGGGTTGCAATATGGGGGAGCCGGGAAGAATGCGTCGATAAGCTAACGGAGGTCATCAAGGGAGGAGCAAATCACTTGTTATTGAATCCCGTGTTCGATGAAATAGCCCTGGCTCTGATAGGTGAAGATATTGATGCTGCCGTTCCTAAATTCGAAACGACGCGGGGCCTCGAGGGGAATGGAAAGGGTGTGACGAAACAGTCCGCTCAGAACCCCAACGTGGGTAACCGCCACAATCGTCTCTCCGAGGTGCTTTTGGGCGATCTCTTCAAGACAACGGATGTTGCGCTCGACCTGTTGTCGCATGCTTTCACCGCCGGGGATGATATAGTCCGGGCCGAGGGTAGTGTGCAGATGGTACGCGTCGGGATAAGCTTGCCTGATTTCTTCGGTGTGTAAGCCTTGGAAGATGCCGAGGTTCCGTTCCCGCAGCCGCTCGTCGACGATTACGCTGTGACCGGTTGAGTCGGCGATGATCCTGGCGGTTCGGTAGGCCCGGCCGAGATCGCTGCTGTAGAGCGCCTTGAAGGTAAAGTTTTTCAGGCGGCGCGCCAAAGATTCAGCCTGAGCAATGCCCCGCGCCGTTAGGGGGCTGTCCAGATGGCCCTGGCGCCTGCCTTCCAGGTTCCACGTCGTCTCGCCGTGGCGGACGACGATGATTTGGGCTCCGTCCATATCACCCGCCTCCTCGCTCCCATTATTCATGAACCCAGGAAAAGTCACGACGTACTCCAGACCGAGGGGTGAGTCCTGAAAGGCTCGCCCCCTCGACCGGCATACTTTCGCTTCGAAGCCCGAGGGGGACGAGGAGGAAGGCCGCGGACCTCTTTGCCCGCGACCGAGGGAAGCGCGAGCGAGGCTGCGGACGTCCGATTACCAACAGCACGACTCATGGCACGAACCCATCGGCCGCAGCCGAGAGCGGGCTCCCCGAGGGAGCTTAGTCCATCGGCCGCGGCCTGACGGCTCGGCCCCCGAGGAGCTTTCGAGGGAATCCCGGCTACAGTACTCTTCCTCCCGCTATATTCACGAAAGCGCTCATTTCGTGCGGAGGCGACACCGGCTCCGCCTTACAAATATAGGTTGGACTCAACTGCCCGACCCGGGTCACCCCCAGCAATCCCATGCTGATAAAGATCTCGTTTTCCACAAGTTCGAGGACGCGCGTCAGGCCTGCCTGTCCGGCGGCCGCTAGGCCCCAGCCTTGAAGCTTTCCGATAGCGACGGCTTTGGCTCCAAGGGCGACGGCCTTTAGGACATCGGTGCCGCGCAGGAAGCCACCATCTATCACGATCTCCGCCTTGCCTCCTACGGCCTGGGCGATCTCCGGGAGCATGTCGATCGTGGCGCGATTGTGATCCAATTGGCGGCCTCCATGATTGGATATGTAAATGACATCCACTCCGTGCTTGACGGCGATCGCCGCATCCTCGGCCGTGGCGACGCCTTTTAATATGAAGGGAAGGCCTGCCATTTCCTTGATTGCATCCATGGTCTCCCACGTGAGCGAGGCCCGAAATTTCGGGTCGGGAGCGGCTTGACGGGTGGGGGGAAGCCAGCGATCCATCATCTGGCGCTCGCGCCTTCCATAATGAGCGGTATCCACGGTCAGGCACAGAGCGACATAGCCGGCTTTCTTAACTCTGGCGAGGATTTTTTCGACCCAGTCCATTTCTCCGTGCACGTAAAGCTGGAAGATCTTGGGATGGGAGCTGGCGGCCGCAGTCTCTTCGAGACTCGGCTGCGTCACGGAACTAACGAAATTGATAGTGCCGAACTCTGCCGCGGCTTTGGCGACCGTCACCCCTCCCTCGGGCGCGAGCAACTGGAGCGAGCCGATTGGCGCCAACATCACGGGAATTCTGAGCCTGTGTCCGAGCACGGTCGTCGAGGTATCGATTTTGGCGACGTCGACGAGAACGCGCGGCCTGAAGGCCAGGCAATCGAGGCCGCGGCGATTCCGCCGCATCGTGGTTTCGGATTCAGAGCCGCCAGTTAAATAATCCCATACGTTTTGGTTGAGATTGCGCCGCGCGGCCACAACAATCTCCTGGTTAGTGACGAAATCGAGTCCCATGGTTTTTCCTCCTTACGCTGGAGCGGATTCTAAGCGATTGGCCCCGATCCAAAAAAGAACCGAGACGAATTCACCACGTTCCCTGGATATCCGTTTGGCAGTGTCCAGTTCTCTAACAGCTTGTATACGGGTTGTAAAGTTGGATCGGGGGTGGCGCTTTTTGGAAAAGGAAATTTATCGCAGATGCAATGGCAAAGCTGCGAGGGTCAGTTGAGAGTCCGTTTGGGGACCTCCGAGCCTGACGCGTCAGGGCCTGCGCCAAGCGTAAGGAGGTTCAATAGGACCGCGTTACGATCATTGAAAGAAGGAGCTTCCAGGAGCGCTTGTTTCTCGGCCGGGTGAAAGGGAAGGGCAACTCCCAAAAGGTTCACCAACTCCACGTCGCTAAATTCCTTGAGCTGATTTAACTGAACGTTAAGCCCGTGGGCTTTGCAGTATACCTGGAGCGCGTTAAACAGAGCTTCCCGGTCACAGCGCCAGCGTGGTTGGACGGGGCTATCCGGAAAGGCGCTATAGTCGGCCTTCACGCGGCGATAGCCGCGAAGCGACGGCAGCTCCGCTTCGACACGAAACCGATTGAGGCCCTTCAATTTGATCGCAAAGCGGCCATCCGGCAATTTTTCCCATTGTTCTATATAGCCCGCGCAGCCGATCTTATACAGTTCGGGAGTTTCCTTCTCGGCGCCCGGCAGCGGGCGGTTGTCCTGCCGCGGAACGACGGGCTGAATCATGCCGAAGACCCCCTCTGCCCGTAGCGCATCGTCGACCAGGTTGCGATAGCGGGGCTCGAAAATGTGCAGCGGGAGAATCGTCCCTGGGAGAAGCAAAGCACCCGTCAGCGGGAAGACCGGCAGGATTTCCGGCAGCGATTTGGGAGATGGATTGACGCGTGCCATGGCTTTCGAATTTTATAGATCACGGCGTCGACCGGGTCAAGGAACCGCGCAAACTCGATCTCGCCGGCCCGTTTTTTTGCTATTGACAGGCGGTTTTGACGGGACTATAGGCCTTGGCTAGGTGGCGGGAAGAATCATTTTCACGGAGGAGCCTATGGATACTTCAGACCGAACGGGGGACACCCGAGGAGGGCTCTCGCGGCGAAGCTTTATCAAAGGAATCGTCGCCGCCGGGGCCACGGTTTCGTCGGTTGGCTATCTTTTCCGCGGCGTCGAAGCGGGCCAGGCTAAAGCCGGTCTGCCGGGCGCCGTGGAGCGCCTGGTGACTCTGACCGTGAACGGCCAGAAGCGGCGCGTGGACGTCATGAAGCAAGAGACGTTGGCGATGACGCTCCGCTACAAGCTCGGCCTGACCGGGACCAAGCTCGGCTGTGATCGCGGCGAGTGCGGGAACTGCACGGTTCTCATCGACGACGTGCCGCATTACTCTTGCTCGGTCCTGACGCACACCGTGCGCACCTCTAAAGTCACCACGATCGAGGGTCTGGCCGGGACCGACGGCAAGCTTCATCCGCTGCAGAGGGCGTTCATCGAAGAGCTGGCGCCCCAATGCGGCTTCTGCACTCCGGGCCAGATCATGTCGGCCGTGGCCCTTCTGAAAGTCAATCCCAAGCCAACCCGGGCACAAGTGGCCGAGGCCCTCTCGGGCAATCTGTGCCGGTGTGGCGCCTATGACCACTATCTAAACGCTGTCATGCGCGCAGCGGAGGTGAGCTGACATGGCTAACTATAAGCTGATCGGTAAGGACTTTATTCCGCCTGACCTGGTGGGGAAGGTCACGGGCAAGGCCAAATTTGCCGAAGACTTTCGGGCACAGGGAATGCTCTTCGCTAAGCTCCTGAGAAGCCCTATGCCCCATGGCAAGGTTCGGAAAATCGATTCGCGAAAAGCCCTCGCGATGAAAGGTGTAGCAGCTATTTTGACCGCCGATGATGTGCCCAAGGTCAAACCACCTATAGAACCGATGCTAACCAATGAACCGCTCTACGCCGGCGAGCCAATCCTTGCGGTGGCGGCAGTGGACGAAACTACCGCTGCGGAGGCCATCGAGCAGATCAAAGTCGATCTCCAACCTTTGCCCTTCGTCATCGATCCCCTTGAAAGCCTCAGGCCGGGTGGGCCCGATGCTCGTTCCGAAGGCAGCCCGCCGAGGAGTGGCAGTACGGAAATCTCGATGGAGGTTTCACCCAGGCTGACTTGATCGTCGAAGAGACCTTTGTCACCTCAGCTCTTTCCCACCACCCCATGGAGCCTCGGACTGCTTTGGCCTACTGGCAGAATGGAAAAGTCTATCTGCATGGATCGAGCCAGAGCACGGCCTTCCCCGTTCCCACCATCGCCAAACTGCTCGGGGTCGAGCCCTCCCAGTTGGTGTTCATCGCGGAGAACTGCGGCGGGGGATTTGGGAGCAAAGCCACGGGCCTTGAGCAGCCGAATTTTGGTATTCCCGCGCTGCTAGCTAAGAAGACAAAAAGGCCGGTGTTGATGCGTGTGACCCGCGATGAAGAGTACGCCTTCGGCAGAGCGCGGCCAGGCTTTCAAGGTTGGGTGAAGATTGGATTTCGTAAAGACGGCCGCATCATAGCCCTCGATCTCTATATCATTCAAAACAACGGACCCTATATTGGGTTTTGGGATTTCAGGAACGCTGCTGGCGCTGTCTCGATCATGTATCAGCCTATGGCGATGCGATTTCGAGGCATCTCGGTCTTGACTAACACCCCGCCGCGGAGCCCGCAGAGAGGCCCTGGAGAAAACCAGATGGTCCCGGCCATCGAACCCGTTATCGATAAGGCTGCGCGCAAGCTGGGCGTTGATCGGGTAGCAATCCGTCACATCAACGCTCCGGACCATAATGGCAAGATCGGTGGCAAGCAAGAGCCGGTCACGAGCTCCTACCTACGCGAAGCTCTCGATAAAGGAGCTGCCAGGTTCAACTGGGGGCAGAAGAGAACGTTGAGCGGGCAGAGGAAAGGCAGCAAGGTCACGGGTGTCGGCGTGGGTATCGGCTACCATTCTGCTGGCGCTAGTGGATTTGACGGATTGGTCGTGCTCAAGCCGGACGGAAAGCTCTACATCCATAACGGTCCGGGCAATCTGGGGACTTTTTCCTATGCCGCGACAGCGCGCGTCGCAGCAGAGGTTCTCGGAATGCCTTGGGAGCGCTGTGAGATCGTGTTTGGAGATACGAGCAAGCACTTGCCCTGGAACCTAGGCCAGTTCGGGAGTAATTCTTCCTATACCATGACGCGGACGAATTATGTCGCGGCGATGGATGCGAAGAAAAAACTGCAAGAGATCGCTGCCAAGGCCCTTAACGGCTCGCCGGACGATTTCGAGGTGGGTAACGGGCGGGTCTTTGTCAAGTCGGATTCCTCGAGAGGTCTTACCTTCGCCGAAGCCGCTCAGCGGGCAATCAAGATGGGCGGCAAATATGCCGGACATGAATTGCCAAAGGATCTGAATCCTATGACGGTAGCTTCGGCCAAAGCTGTTGCCGGACAGGGCCTCGTCGGAGTGGCCAAAGACACGCTAAAGCACAGGGGTGTGGTTCCCGCGTTCTGCGTTGGATTTGCGCGGGTGGAGCTTGATGTCGAGACTGGCCACGTAGAGATCAAAGAATACCTGGGGGTGGCCGAGTGCGGCACGGTTATCCATCCAAAGAGTCTGGCGTCACAGATCACGGGTGGTGCGGTCATGGGTTTCGGCTTGGCCTTGACGGAGAAACATGTCTTCGATTCGAAGTTTGGGCTTTCTGCTACCAAGGGGCTTTACCAGGCCAAACCGCTGACGTTTTTAGACGTGCCGCTGGATTTGCAATGGGATGCGGTAAACAAGCCTGATCTTTACAATCCGGTTGGCACCAAGGGCATTGGTGAACCGCCGATGGGAGCGGCTGCGGCCGCAGTCATATGCGCGATCTCCGATGCGCTCGGAGGGGTTTACTTCAACCGTGTGCCGGTGACGTGTGACATGATTCTGAACGCGGCTGAGAACCGACCCCAGGAGTACAAGCCGCTTGAGATCAATGTCTAGAAAGGGGACAGTCCCCTTGCCGGAAGGGGGACTGTCCCCCTTGTCGTTCTAGGAGGAGGTTAGTGCCATGGCCATAATTCAAGATATG
>JACPAM010000132.1 GCA_016180805.1 Deltaproteobacteria bacterium
GGCGGCATGGACGAATTCGCGCTCGCGCAGGGCGAGTATCTCGCCCCGAACCAGGCGGGCATAGCCAGTCCACCCGATGAGGCAAAGGGCCACAATGACATGCTTTAAGCTGGGACCAAAGACGGCGGTGAAAGCGATCGCGAGCAAGATGCCCGGAAAGGCCAAAAGCACGTCGATAAGACGCATGATCAACTGGTCAGTCCAGCGACCGAAATAACCGGACAGCGAACCCAGCAAAACGCCGATAAGGCAAGTAATGGCAACCGTGCTGAGTCCAACCAAAAGCGAGATCCGGGCGCCGTAGAGGACGCGGCTAAGGATATCGCGGCCGAGCTTGTCGGTTCCGAAAAGATGCTCTTGGGAAGGGGGGGAGAGGTCTTTTTCCAGGTTCTGCTCCGTCGGGCTGTGCGGGGCGAGGAGCGGAGCGAACGTTGCCACGCCCGCAAGCAGCAGGAGAATGATCAGGCCGATGGCGAAAAGAGTTTTACTTTCCATAGCTGATCCGGGGATCGATCACGCGATAGAGGATGTCGGTGAATAGATTGACCACGAGGTAACAGACCGCAATGACGAGGACGCACCCTTGGACCAACGGGTAATCGCGAGTCTGGATGGCCTGGATGGTAAGGCGGCCGATTCCGGGCCAGGTGAATATGGTTTCGGTGATCACGGAGCCGGCAAGAAGGCTGCCAAACTGGAGGCCGAGGATCGTAGTCACGGGTAGAAGCGAGTTCCTGAGCGCGTGCTTGAGCCAAACCGTGATCTCACTAAGCCCTTTGGCGCGCGCGGATTGGATATAGTCCTCGTGAATGACCTCGAGCAGGCTGGAACGGATCATGCGAGTCAGGAGAGCTGCCATGGCGGTGCCTAGAGTCAGCGACGGCAGGATCAGGTGGCTGAGACCACCTCTGCCGGAGACTGGCAGGAGTCCCAACTGGATGGAGAAGGCGATGATCAGGAGCGGACCGAGCCAAAAATTCGGCATGGCCAGGCCGAAAAGCGACAGCAGCAAAGCGCACCGGTCGACCCAGGTGCGCCGTTTCCATGCGGCGAGAACTCCCAGCGGAAGTGCGCAAAGGGTAGCCACCGCCATAGCGGCAAGGGTGAGCTCCAGGGTGGCCGGGAAGCGCGCTAGGACGAGATCCATGACTTTCTCCTGGTGGTACAGGGAGCGACCGAGATCGCCCACGGCCAATCCCTTGAGAAAGCCGAGGTACTGCGTCCAGACGGGCTCGTTCAGTCCGAGCTGCCGGCGCAGGGCTTCCTTGTCGCTGGCGCTTGCGGTTTCTCCCAGCATCACCTCGACGGGGTCCCCCGGGACGAAGTGGATGAAAAAAAATACCAGGGTGAGCACCCCGAGGAGGCTCGGAAAAAACAACAGCAGACGGTGCAAGAGGTAACGCTTCACCCCGATCCTCGCTCGATCTGAGATTTTTTTGGTCGGGATAAATTGGCAATGGCTCTGTTCATTGGGCGAGGATCGGGGTTCACGCCAGCGGTTTTGCGGCGGAGAACGACACCCGCTTCAGCGAGATGAGTTCACCGTCCGGATACGGAATGAAGCCGCGGATCCTGGGGTTCATCACGACAACGTTTTTGGCCCACCACAGCGGGATGTAAGGCAGGTCCCGAGCAAGCGTCTGTTGCACCTGGCTATAGAGCCTCTTTCGTTCGGCTAAGACCAGGCTTGTTCTCCCTTTCTCCAACAGAGCGTCGATTGCGGGATTGTTGTACCGGCCTCGATTATCGCCGTTAGGAGGGACGCTAACGGAATGAAACAGATTATAGTAAATATCCGGGTCCGTCACTCCCACCCAGGCGAGCGAATAGAGGTGGAAGTTTCCATTCTTGATGTCTTCGTAAAAAGTTCCCCACTCGTAGGTGCGTATCTCAAGCTCGATGCCAACGCGGCTCAAGTGCTCTTTAAAGGCCTCGGCGATTCGGCGGCGCAGATCCAGCGTCGTGGTTTTGTAGGAGAGCTTAAATCGGGGCAAGGGCCCATCGCCGTCGGGGTCTGGAAAACCCGCCTTGTCGAGCAGCCGCTTGGCCTGCTCGGGGTCGAAGCGATACTGCGGGACGTGAGGCTCGTAGGCCCAGTGGGCTGGCGAAAGCAGCCCCGTTGCAGGGGTTCCCAGGCCTTTTAGCAGGTGGCGGATGACGGCCTCGCGGTCCACGGCGTGGGCGATCGCCTGGCGCACCTCTCGGATGCGCAGAATCGGATGGTCGACTTTCATGCCGATGTACTGAAACGTTGTCCCCTGATGAATCTTAAACGCGGCGTCAGTGTGCCTTTCGAGCCAAGGTAGCATGTCGGGCTCGATATCGTTCTGCACGAAATCGACGGTGCCCTTTTTGAACTCGAGAACCCGAACGATAGCGTCCGGGACAATTCGAAAGACAATCCCCGGAATAGACGGAGGACCTTCCCAATAAGCAGGGTTCGCTTTGAGGATGACTTTGTCCCCCGGCGCGTGCTCCACGAGGGTGAACGGGCCCGAGCCAACCAGGTTTCTTTCCACGCCGGGGCCGGGCGCAGAACCGGCGGGAACGATCCCCAAGGTGGCGTTTTCCAAGAAGGGAGCGTGGGGAGCCGCAAGACGAAACCGAACCAGGTGCGTCCCGAGCGCCTCCACCGCTTCGATGACCTGGAGCGGTCCCCGTTTTGGCGAGCGGCTGGCGGGGTCCAACACGGAGTCGTAGGTGTACTTTATGTCGGTAGCCGTCAAGGGCTTGCCGTTGTGGAAGGTAACGCCTTTGCGTAAATGGAAAAGATACGTGCGGTCGTCGCTGGCTTCCCAGCGCTCGGCGAGTTCCGGCCGGAACTGAGAGTTTTCGTCCGCGCGCATCAGCGAATTGAAGACGAGGGCGCCAACGCGGACAGAGTTAGCGTCGGTAGCATAGCGGGGATCTAGGCGACTTGGGCTGCTTTCTAGGCCTATCACCAGGTAGCCTGGAGGGCCTTGGGATTGGGGTCGGGAAAGACACCCTGCCAGGAGAATCCACAGGCAGACCAGGGGTCTAAGAACGTGGTGTTTTGGTTGTGTCGCCACCTCTTCAGAAGAAGTTTTTGACAGGAGGATAGCTCTTTTGGTATCCTGGGTCAAATTTCGGGTGTCAAAACGATGGTATCCATTGCGCGGCTATCAGTCTCTCTCTTTATCCCGGTCCTGGTTTTTCTTCTTCATCTGCTTGGAGTCAGGGGAGCTTCCGCCCAGGACAACCCGTTCCCGGTCCTTCCCGGCCTGGAGGCTTCGGTTGAATTTTGGAAGCTCATCTTTACCCGATACAGCACTTCCGAAGTCGTATTCCATGATCCCCAGAATCCTCTAAAGATCTATAAAGTGGTTCCATTAGGTGAACACGCTCCCCGCCATCGGATTCACGAACAGCAGAAAAAGGTTCTTTCCGAGTTGGGAGGCGGTGAGGACGAAAGTCGAGTCAGGGCCCAGAGAGGGATCAAAGAGCGGTTTGCGTCTGGTCTTGCCCAGTCCGGCAAGTATATCGACCAGATCCAGCAGATCCTGCGGGAAGAGGGGGTCCCGGTCGAGATCGCCTATCTTCCCCTCGTGGAGTCGGCTTTCAACGTCCATGCCCGCTCCCGTGCCGGGGCGGTGGGCATGTGGCAGTTTATGCCGGCGACCGGAAGGAAATACCTTCGCGTCGGCTCGCTTCTCGACGAACGAAAGGACCCCTTGGAGTCCACGCGGGCAGCCGCGCGCCTGCTCAAGGAGAACTACCAGACGTTGGGCAATTGGCCCTTGGCGATCACGGCTTATAATCACGGTCGGGAGGGCATCCAAAGGGCGATTTCTCAGGTCGGCTCGCGCGACCTGATGGAGATCATTCGCCGCTACGAAGGGCGGGTGTTCGGATATGCCTCGAAGAACTTTTATGCGGAATTCCTGGCTGCTGTAGAGGTCGCGAAAAATAGCGAGGAGTTTTTCCCCTCCCTGGAATATCATCCGCCATTTCCTTTGGGGGAAATCGAGATCGAACGCAGCGTGTCCCCAGAGGCCTTACTGCGCAGGGCGGATATCTCCCGCGCCGAGTTTTTCGACTGGAACCCTGCGCTAAAACCGCGAGCCCATAGCATTCCTGCCGGTTATCGCATTAAAGTCCCGGCCGAGAGACTCGAGGTCGTACAAACGGCTTACCTGGGAGCGATCGGGAAGCTCCCTAGAAGAGTCCAGCCCGCTGTTTCCCTGGGCGAGAGCGCCATTTCCTGGATCCGCCATCGCGTGGCGCGAGGGCAAACCCTGTCCCATATTGCCCGCCTTTATCGGGTCTCGGTCCGAGAGCTTCAGCATCTAAACGAGCTTGCCGACATCCACTCGATTACGGCCGGCGACTACCTCAGAATTCCACAGCGCTAAAAATCCCTCCCTTTGTCGGCGATACGCTGCGACAAAATTTTTTGACAGACATACTTGACAAATCAAATTAGAAATATAAGAATTAGCCGGTTGCTGCCGGGGGTCGCATGAAGGTTGACGCGAAAGGCTATTACGGCATGTTGGCTTTGGCGGAGCTGGCGCTGAGATATAAGAGCCGAGAGCCCCTTCAGGTAAGAGAGATCGCCAGGCAGCGCCAGATTCCCAGAGAGTATCTTGGGCAGATCATGGTGCAGCTTAAAAAGGCAGGGCTTGTTCATGGGGCGCGTGGTCCTGGGGGAGGGTACGTCCTGGCGCGCCCGCCCGACGCGATCACCATGAAGGAGATGCTCACGGTCCTCGGGGGGCCATTTGTGGGTATGGATCTTAAGTCGCGCGGGCGCCGTTTGGCTTTCTCCTCCGTAAGCCAGCGTGTAATCGAAACGTGGGCAAGAGGAGTTGCGGCCTTTGAAAAGGTATTGGAGGAAACCACCCTTGCCGACCTGTGTAGGCCGGAAGACAAATCCTATATGTACTACATTTGAGCTGGCTTCGGGTTTTTTTGTGACTAATTTATGACTAATTAGATCAGAAATATGAAATATATAACGCGCGAAGGGCGCGGGAAAGCCAAGCTGAAGGAGCGGTTGTTATGAGCCAGCCAGAAACGTGGAAAGAGAAGCTCGCCGCCGACCAGGTACTTCCTGATTTGGCCCGTGAAATCGACATCTACGAGCAACAAATGGAGCTCAGGAAGCAAGGAAAGATCGATGAAAAGGTCTTTGCGGAGACCAGGCTTCGCCGTGGCGTGTACGGGCAGCGCTACGATAACGGGCAAAGGCATGATGGGACAAGGGTCCAGAAACTGAAGTTGCCCTCCGGGGGTTTAACCAAGGGACCTGAGACGGTTTGGGATGCACCAGGGATGATGCGCATCAAGATACCGTTTGGCGGGTTGAACCCTGAGCAGATGGAGGTGCTGGCCGATCTGTCAGAGGAATATTCGGACGGGGTATCTCACGTCACGACTCGCCAGGACATCCAGTACCACTACGTCCATATAGAGGACACCCCGTCTCTGATGCGCCGCCTCGCCGCGGTTGGGATTACCACAAGAGAGGCATGCGGTAACGTGGTCCGCAACGTCACAGCATGTCCGCTGGCGGGGGTCTGCCGGGATGAGGTGTTTGATGTGACACCGTATGCCAAAGCCTGCTCTAGGTTTCTCCTGGGCCATCCGGATACGCAGGATTTCGGCAGGAAATTCAAGATCGCCTTCTCGGGCTGCAAGGACAATGCCTGCGGGCTTGTCACCATGCACGACATGGGCGCCATCGCCAGAAGCAAGGTCGTCAACGGCAAGGAGAAGCGCGGCTTTGAGCTTTACGTGGGTGGTGGCTTGGGTCCTGTTCCCCACAAGGCCAAGCTCTTCGATGAGTTCGTTCCGGAAGAAGAGTTGCTCCCGATGGCGCAGGCGGTCTCAAGGGTTTTCGCTCGTCTGGGGGAGAAGCGAAATCGAGCTCGAGCCCGGATCAAGTTCCTCATTGCCAATCTGGGAATCGAGGAGTTTCGCCGGCTCGTGCTCGAGGAGCGCGCGAAGTTGCCCTCAGATCTACGCTGGACCGAATACCTTTCTTGGGCTCACGAATACAAAGAGGCTCCTCTAAAGCCCGCGGCCAGTCGCAACGGCGGCGAGCGCCCTGAGGGTTTCGACAGGTGGTACGCTACAAACGTCTATCAGCAGCGGCAGTCAGGCTATGTGGCGGCCACCGTCGCGCTCCCCCTGGGAGATGTGACAGCGGATCAGTTCCGCGCCTTGGCTTCGATTGCACGACGCTTTGTCAAAGATACGGTCCGGACCACGGTGGAGCAGAACATTCTGTTTCGCTGGCTGAGCGAAGCTGATTTGCCTGAATTTTACAAAGCCGTTCAAGCGATTGACCTGGGGGAGCCGGACGCAGGAACGATTGTCGATGTCACCGCTTGCCCGGGTACGGATACGTGCAAGCTGGGGATCGCCTCCTCTCGAGGCCTGGCGCGAGAGCTGCATTACCGCTTGAGCGAGAAAAGCCTGGAGCTTGACGCGGCAGTCAAAAATCTCCGCATCAAGGTAAGTGGCTGCTTCAATTCCTGCGGGCAGCACCACATCGCGGACATCGGCTTTTACGGAATTAACCGGAACGTGAATGGGTACCAGGTCCCTCACTTTCAGGTCGTCTTGGGGGGAAAACTGAAGGACAACGCTGGAGAGTATGGCGTGGCGGTGGGCGCGGTGCCGTCGAAGCGCATACCCGAGGCCGTGGAGCGAATCACAGAGCGATATGTCCGAGACCGTGAAAAGGACGAGAGCTTTCAAGATTTCGTCCGCAGGATCGGCAAGAAGGAGATCAAACAGGTGCTGGACGATCTGACAAAGATCCCTTCCCACGATGCCGCTCCTTCTTACTACGCCGACTGGGGTGACCCGCGCGAGTTCACCCTCGAGGACTTGGGCACGGGCGAGTGCGCCGGGGAGGTGATCACTCAAGCGGAGTTCACCCTGGCGGCGAGCGAACGGGAGCTTTTCGAAGCGCATCTGTTCTTGGACGACGGGGAGCTGGTTAAGGCGGCCAGAACCGCTTACTGGTCTATGGTGCGTGCTGCTCAGGCGCTGGTGAAAATCCAGAACCACGACGTCTCCGAGGATGAAGCGCAGATCCTGGCAGAGTTTCGGTGCCGCTTCTGCGACACCCAGGTTTTTTACGACAAGTACGCAGGCAGCAAGTTCGCGGATTACCTCTTCAAGGCCAAGGATTTTGTCCACAACGGGAGCGAAGTGACCCGCGATCGGGCCATTCAACTGGTCCAGGAGGCGCAGCTCTTTATCGATGCCGCGCACGCCTGCCATAACAAGCTGCGCAGCACGGCTAGCGCGACCCGAAGCGCAGCCAGCCCGAGCGGCATGGCCAGCGCGGGAGAGGGATGATGCGGAAGCGGAGATGGAACTGCAAAAGATCAACGTAAAATTCTTTGTCGCAGAGCCCGATCAGGTTCCGCTAACGGCTTTCATCGACATTTTTCATAGTTGGATTCAGGCAACTGACGGGATCTACTACGACGTGGCCGATTACAGTCACATGCACAATGGCCCCGGGATCTTAATGATCGCTCACGAGGCCAATATCAGCATCGATGAGACTGGTGGCCAGCGAGGACTGCTTTACAATCGCAAACAGCCTCTCGACGGCTCGAATCAGGAAAAGCTCCGTTGCACTTTCAGGGCGGCTTTGGAGAATTGCCTTAGGCTAGAGCAGGAGCCATCGCTGCAGGGAAAGTTGAAGTTTCGAGGAGACAAGGGACTGTTTCTAATCAACGATCGGCTTCTCGCGCCCAATACGGAGGAAACTTTCCTTTTGGTCAGAGACGATTTGGAAGGCTTTCTCGGCCAGCTCTATCGTGGCGTGGACTATTCTCTGGCGCGCAATCTCGAGCCGACCGAGCGCTTTAGCGTTTGGATGAACACGGCGGTTCCCTGTGAGGTCGCGGAACTACTGAAGAACCTGGAAGCGTGACCCCTAGGAGATAACAGGCAGCGCCATCTGGAGAAAGGAGATAAAAAGTTGCTGACCGGGAAGCATCATTGGAGGAGTAACGGCGAAGACCTTGAGGTTCTTCCTGCGCAGGAACTCCTGGAGTGGGCCTTAAACAACTTTCATCCTCGGCTTGCTTTAGCCTCCTCGTTTCAGGCTGAGGAGTCTGTGCTGATCGACATGGCGTGTCGCTTACAGGGGTCGGATTTCCGAGTGTTCACGCTCGATACCGGAAGGCTCAACCAAGAAACCTATGACTGCATGGACGCGATGCGAGAACGCTACGGGATCCACGTCGAAGTTTTCTTCCCGGATGCCGCGCGGGTCGAAGACACGGTCCGTGAGCACGGGCTGAACCTGTTCTATAAATCGGTGGATTTTCGCAAGCTATGCTGCGGCATACGGAAGGTTCAGCCCCTCAACCGCGCGCTTAAGGAACTCGATGCCTGGATGACCGGGCTTCGTCGCGAGCAGGCAGTGACCCGAGCCGATGTTAGGAAGGTTGAGATCGATAAGGACCACGGTGGCATCATCAAGATGAACCCCTTGGCTGACTGGAGTCACGACCAGGTATGGGACTACATCCGCGACCATAATCTCCCTTACAACAAACTGCACGACCTGGGTTACCCTAGCATCGGCTGCGCCCCTTGCACCCGGGCCACCAAGCCCGGGGAGGATATCAGGGCCGGTCGATGGTGGTGGGAGAATCCAGATACCAAAGAATGTGGGCTCCATGTGAGCCCGGCGGTAAAGGGCTGAGGCATGGACAAAGAAAAAAATGCAGCAATAACTATAGCCCCTCATGGGGGGCGGTTGGTCCATCGGGTTCTCGTTGGGGATGAGCGAGAAGAGGCTAGGGTGCGGGCGAGAGAGTTAAAGCAGATCGCCTTGAATGCACGCACCCTGTCGGATCTGGAGCTTCTGGCCGTGGGAGCCTTTAGCCCATTAGAGGGCTTTATGGGCAACAAGGATTATGAAGGGGTAGTTCATGGGATGCGCCTTTCGTCCGGGATTCCCTGGACACTTCCCGTCACCCTGGCTGTTTCCGCCGAGGAGGGAAGGGAGCTACGAGAGGGCGAGGATATGGCCCTGCTAGATTCCAGCGGGGAGGTTGTGGGTCTTCTCTCTCTGGAGGAGAAGTTCGGCTATGACAAGAAGGAAGAGGCCCGTAATGTCTACAAAACGGATGAAGAGCGACATCCCGGTGTTTGGTATCTTTACCAACGGGGGGAGATCCTTCTAGGTGGAAAAATCACTCTGATTCAAAGGCTCAACTCATTAAACGGGTTTGGAAAGTACAAGCTGGATCCCGCAGCGACCAGGGAGACGTTCCGGCAGCGAGAATGGCGCACGGTCGTTGGATTCCAGACGCGCAATCCCATTCACCGCTCGCATGAATACATCCAAAAATGTGCCCTGGAGCTAATGGATGGTCTCTTGATCCACCCCTTAGTGGGGAAGACGAAATTGGACGACATCCCCTCGGACGTCCGGCTCCGCTGCTACGAGGTCCTGGTCGAACATTATTTTCCTAAAGAGCACGTTCTGCTTTCGGTCTTTCCAGGAGCCATGCGCTATGCTGGACCCAGGGAGGCTGTCTTCCATGCCATCGTCCGCAAGAATTATGGCTGCACGCACTTTATCGTTGGGCGGGATGCTGCCGGGTTCGGGGGATACTACGGCCCGTATGATGCGTGGGAACTTTTCGGTCAATTTGGCCGCGAAGAGCTGGGCATCACACCGCTCTTTTTTGCTGAGTCCTTCTATTGCCGAAAGTGCGGTGCCGTGGCTTCGGAGAAAACTTGCCCCCATGAGAAGACCGAGCGCTTGGCTTTGTCCGGGACAAGGGTTCGCGAGCTTCTAAAGGACGGGGAGCAACTGCCTCCTGAGTTTACCCGTCCTGAGGTGGGAGAGGTATTGGGAGAATGGTCGCGAGGGGGTTAAAAGGGTGAAAATGGTATGACAAGAACGGACCAAAACGCCAATGACCTCGTGGTGCAGCTTTTAGCGTCCCCATCCCGACAGCCAGAGAGCTCCGTCGAGCGGTTAACGATCGCATTGCTCCGTCAGGAAGGACCGACTCCTTTTCCTGCGCTTGTCGAGCGTGTGGCGCGCGAGGTCTATCTGGATGAGATTCGTAACGGCGCTTGGGTCACGGACATCGGATTATTCGGTCCGGGCCTGTTCGTCCCCGATGTGGTCCGCGAGCTTGAAGCGGGGAATGGCGTCCTATGGGAAATCAAAAAGCCACAAGGAGCAAGCGATGGGATACTATCCGATCTTTGCTGAGATGACCGGTCGCCCGTGCATCATTATTGGTGGTGGCTCGGTGGCCGAGCGCAAGGCAGAAGGGTTATTGCGCGTTAAAGCAAATGTTACCGTCGTTAGTCCTAGCCTTACGGAACTGCTTGCTTCGCTCGTGAAACAGGGAAAAATACGGCACATCGCGCGTGAGTACTGCAAGGGTGATCTGGCCGGCTTTGGTCTCGTCTTTGTTGCCACCGACGATCCTGGAGTGAATGCAGCTGTTTACCAAGAGGGGCGGGAGCGAGGAGTTTGGGTCAACGCGGCCGACGATCCGGCGCATTGTGATTTTATCCTACCGTCTACGCTGCGGCGCGGTGACCTTGTGGTCGCGGTAGCGACCGGAGGAGCGAGCCCGGCGCTCTCTAGGGCGATCAGAGAAGAACTAGAGGCTTACTTCACGGAGGACTATGGGACTCTCGCTGAGATTGTCGGTGAGGTCAGGCGAGAGCTTACAGGGCGGTCTACATCCCCTGACGCTGAGGCATGGCGTAGGGCGCTGAACGGTGACCTCCGTCGGCTTATCCAGGAGGGAAAACAAGAAGAGGCCAGGGCTTATCTCCTCAAACAATTGGGGGCAGAAATATGAAGGTAGGCAAGGTCTATCTCGTTGGCGCAGGTCCGGGAGACCCGGGGCTGCTCACAGTGCGTGGCCTGGAACTTCTACGGAAAGCGGAAGTGGTTGTCTATGACCGCCTTGTGAACCCCGCTCTGCTCGAGTATGCGTCGCCTGAGGCCACACGCATATTTGCCGGCAAGCTTACGGGAAGTCACAGTCTTCCCCAAGAGGAGATTAATAAGCTCCTCATCAGCCACGCAAGGCGAGGGAGAGAGGTAATAAGGTTAAAAGGAGGCGACCCATTCGTTTTCGGCAGGGGAGGGGAGGAGGCTGAAGCTCTGGCAGTGGCAGGGATTCCATTCGAGATCGTTCCAGGGATCAGTTCAGCCGTTGCCGTCCCTGCTTACGCCGGTATTCCGCTGACCCATCGGCAGCTCTCTTCCTCCTTTGCCGTCATTACCGGCCATGAGGCCTGCAAGGCTGAGCCTTCGGTTGATTGGAAGCATTTAGCGGCGGCTGTGGATACCCTTGTTATTCTGATGGGGCTAAAGAATCTTCCCGGGATTGTAGCTAACCTTCTGGCCCACGGCCGTTCTCCAGAGACGCCTGTGGCCGTAATCCGATGGGGGACAACCGAATTACAGGAGACGGTTACCGCTACCCTTGTCGACATCGTCGACAAGGCCGCGACTTTACGCCCTCCGGTGGTGTTGGTCATCGGTGAAGTCGTGAGCCTGAGAGATAAACTCCGGTGGTTCGAGGAGAGATCGCTATCCGCCGAGCCGGGCGCTTGCCTCTACGGAGATGAGTTTGAGAACCGTCTTTAAAATATGAGAAAGGAGAATTTTATGGGGATAAGTAAATCGTTCAAGACTTGCGTCCAAGGAGCCACACTGTTGTTTTTTTCGAACGTGGCTGAAGGCGCCATCGTCTATGTGTCCAATCAGGGGCTGGACAAGATCCAGGTAGTGGACACGGACGCGAAAAAAGTTATCAAGGAGATCGAGGTTGCCAAGACACCGCACAATCTTATCTTTTCTCATGATAAAAAGTGGCTGTTTGTGGCCAGTGTCGGCTCCGGTGACGTCTCTATTATAGAGGTGGAGAGCGGCAAAATTGCGGCCAGGATCCCCACCGATAAAAGGGCCCACGGGATGGCCCTGAGCCCTGACGGGAAGGAGCTTTACTCGATCAACGTCGGCGCCAACAACGTCTCAGTAATCGATGTAGCGGAAAGAAAAGTTGTAGCAACGATCCGTGTGGGCAATGCCCCTGCCGTGGCTGTCTTCGGTAAAGACGGGAAAAAAGCCTATGTGAGCAACGGCGGTGATAACACCATCTCGGTCGTGGATACTAAGAAGCGTCAGGTGGTTAAGACCATCTCTCTACCTAAGGGAAAGGCCGAGAAGCACGAGCATACCGTTGGGGCAATGGGGATTGAACGCTCTCCTGACGGGAAAGAGATATGTGTTAGCAATGGCTTCGCCAATAGTATTTCGATCGTTGACGTAGCGAAGGACCGGGTCGTCAAGACCATTCCTACGGGCAAGGAGGCCCATGGACTTGTGTTTAGTCCGGATGGTAGATTTGTTTATGTAACCAATCGCTTGGAGCACAATGTGAGCGTTATCGATACCAGGGAGAGAAAGGTTGTGCACGCCATACCGGTGGCACAGAAACCAGACATCATCGAGATCAGCCCGGACGGAAAGATCGCTTTTGCCACTAGCCGCGAGGACAAGGCCTTAGTCCTCATCGACTTGGTCGATCATAAGCAGTTGGATTCCATCCCATTAGCGGGCGATCCTCACGGCGTAGTCTTTTTCAAGTGATTCGAGTTGCTCAAACGTGTTGCTAGAAAAACTTTTCTTAGGATTAGGGGTTGGGTTTCTCTTCGGCTATGTCCTTCAGCGGGGCCGTTTTTGTATGTACACGGCTTTCCGGGACATCCTGCTGATCAGAGACCTGACCCTATTCAAAGCCTATCTATTGGCCCTAACCGTCCAAACGCTCTTGGTCCATCTCTTTAAAGAATTGGGACTTCTGTCATTTTCTGTACCTGCCTTTTTTTGGCTTGGGGCTGTGGTAGGGGGCTTTATCTTTGGTCTGGGAATGACACTTGCGGGGGGTTGTTCCAGCAGCTCTTATAGCCGGGTCGGAGAAGGCATGGTGGGCTTTTTCGTGGTTGTCGTTATGTTTATTATTTCAGCAGCGACAACTAGCGGCGGGATTTTAAGTCCCTTGGCGGTGATGCTCCGGTCCGCGCGGGTTGATATGGGGGAGAACTCAGCTACCATCTCGCATGTCTTAGGTTTGAATCCGTGGCTTCTCATGGTCCTCTTGTTCTTGCCCTTAGTTATTTGGTTTTATCGGAGCCAGTCCAACCCACCGCAACGGGGTTGGGCATGGAAGAGGACGGGAGTCATCTTGGGGTTCGTCGCTGCTTTGGCCTGGCTTGCCTCTTCTTGGTCTGGGGACTTTCATTATGGGCTGCGTATGACCGGACCTTCGGCCTCTCTTCTCTTCTATTTGACCAATGGAGATGCAAGGTACCTCGATTGGGGCGTGTTTGAGGTTGTCGGAATTCCCCTTGGGGCTTTTTTGGCGGCAAGGTGGAATCAAGAATTTCAGTGGCGTGCTCCTAAACCCCTTCGCTTGATGCAGCAGGCGTTGGGCGGGCTCATCATGGGCATGGGGGCGGTTATTGCCGGGGGTTGTAACATCGGCAACAGCCTCACCGGGCTTGGCATCCTAAGCCTTACCAGTCTGCTGGCGACCCTGTTTATTATCTTGGGAACGTGGTGCGGGACCTATCTTTTCTTTCTCCGCCGGGCAGCCTAAGCGATGGCTACTAAAACCCTCGATGTGCGCGGCGAGATCTGCCCTGATCCTCTGACCCTTACCCTTAAAGAGATGAGGGGTCTGGCGATTGGGGATCAACTCAAGGTCATCGTTGATTCTCCTATGGCCTTGGAGACTATCTCTCGATGGGCACAAAATGCCGGCCACCGGCTCGTCGGAATCAATGAGTTTGGAGCCGGCCAATGGGAAATGACAATAGAGAGGGTCGTCTGAGGCCCCCTTACTCAATTTCAGAAAGTGCCAAGGGATAGAATAGGAGAACGTAACACTCTAGCCCGGCGCTGGAGCTTGAGAGATCCGGGGGTTAGGTTATAATGGCTTTAAGTTATGGATGTCACCCTGCTCAAGGTTACCGCGGTCGTGTATCTTTTGGCGACCGCAAGCTTCATCCTCTACCTCGTTCTTTCCAAAGAGCTCTTTGCCCGGCTCTCCCCCATAGTTCTTCTGGCGGGTTTTTTCGTCCATAGCTCTGCGCTCGGGATCCATTTTTTTCAGGCCGGCTATCCGGCGGTTACCCAGTTTCGCGAGGCGCTGTCTTTTTATAGCTGGCTCATGGTGGGCATCTACTTAGTGGTTCAAATCAAGTACCGGCTCAACGTCCTCGGCTGCTTCATTGCGCCTTTGGCTTTCCTCATGTCCTTGGCCGCCTTCGCTTTTGGCACGGGCAGCGAAGAGATTCCGCCGGCGCTTAAAACCTACTGGCTGCCCCTTCACGTCACGCTGGCTTTTCTCGGCAACGCCGTATTCGCCTTGGCCTTCGGCGTGAGCCTGATGTACCTGCTCCAGGAATATCAGTTAAAGAGCAAAAGGGTGCCGAGGTTGTACGAGCGCTTTCCATCCCTGGAAACGCTCGATCGCCTCAATTACCTTTTTCTCGTTTGGGGGTTCCCGCTGATGACGCTCGGCATCGTCACGGGAAGCATGTGGGCGGGCATCCATTGGGGAAAGTACTGGTCCTGGGATCCGCGCCAGATCTCGTCAGCGATCACGTGGCTGCTGTATGGAACGTTGCTCCAAGGTCGGATCGCCGCCGGTTGGCGCGGCAAAAAGGCAGCGCTTCTAACCATCATCGGGTTCGCCGTGGTCTTGGGTTATTTTCTCTCGGCAGGCTCGCTTTTCCCCAGCCGGCATGGGGGCCGGTTTGAGTGACCGTGGAGCGAGAAATCATCATTGTGGGCCTCAACCACCGCACGGCGCCCGTCGAGGTGCGCGAAAAGGTCGCCTTTGAAAGCGCGGTAGTGGGGGATTCTCTGAGGCGTCTGTGCACCCTGCCGTCAATTCAGGAGAGCGTCATCCTTTCCACGTGCAACCGGGTGGAAGTGGTCGCCGTCGCCGCGGACGAACCGGCCGCTGTCCGCGATATCAAGAACTTCCTCGCCGAGCAGGAATGCGCTCAGGGTCTTGGCGGGCTGGATCGCCATCTCTATACGTACTCCGCCGACGCGGCCGTGCGACATCTTTTTCGAGTCGCTGCGAGCCTTGACTCCATGGTCGTAGGCGAACCGCAAATTTTGGGTCAGATCAAGCACTACTATGTCGCCGCGCACGAGGCCGGGGCGGTAGGCACGATTTTGCACCGGCTCTTTCATCGCTCCTTTTCGGTCGCCAAGAGGGTTCGCACCGAGACCGGGATCGCGAGCCGTGCGGTTTCGGTCAGTTCGGTTGCCGTCGATCTCGCCCGGCGCATCTTCGACCGGTTGGAGGACAAGACGGTAATGTTGATCGGCGCCGGCAAGATGGGGGGGCTCGTGGCGCGCTACCTTCAGCGCAACGGCGTGAGCAGCCTCATGGTGACCAATCGGACCTTTGAGCGCGCCGTCGAGCTGGCGGGCGAGTTTCGGGGCAATCCGATCCGCTTCGAAGAATATGCTCGTTATCTCAAGCTTGCGGACCTGGTGGTAGGTTGTACTGCCTCGCCCGAGATCCTTCTGCGGCGAGAGGCCGTGGAGCAGATTCTCAAGGAGCGAAAGCAGAGGGCCATGTTTTTCATCGATCTCGGTGATCCCCGCAACTTCGATCCGGCCGTCCACGAGCTCGACAACGCCTATCTGTACAATATCGACGACCTCGAAGGGGTGGCCAGGGAAAATCTCAAAGGGAGGGCGGAGGAAGTTCACAAGGCCGAAGAGATCGTCGGCGAGGAGGTTGCGGCATTCCTTCGTTGGTTAGGTTCTCTGGAGCAGGTGCCAACGATCGTGGCCTTGCGGCAGAAGCTGGAAGAAATCCGGAAGCGCGAGCTCGAGAAGTCCTTGGGCACGAGCCTTAAGGAGCTTTCGGAGCGCGAGCGGCAGGCTTTGGAGGACATGACCGCGGCGATCATCAATAAGATTCTGCACTCCCCGATCACCCATTTGAAGCGCCAGTCCGGAGAACAGGATGAGGCGCGCTATGTGGATGCGTTGAAGAAGCTTTTTGATTTGGAGGAGAAGTGAACTTTAGGCTTCGAAGCTCCCTCGGGGAGCGCGCTCTCCGCTGCGGCCGATGGGCCTCTGCCATGGGCCGTACCGTCAGTAATCGGACGTCCGCAGCCTCGCTCGCGCTCCCCTTGGTCGCGGAGCAGTAGGTGATGAATTTGGTTCGTATAGGCACGCGTGGAAGTAAGCTTGCCCTCGCACAAGCGCAGTGGGTCAAAGCCTGCCTCGAAGCAAAATGTCCGGGCATTGAGGTCCAAACCGTCATTATCAAAACCAGCGGGGATCGGTTTCTGAACACGCCGATTCAGGCGATCGGTGGCAAGGGAATTTTCGTCAAGGAGATCGAGGAGGCTCTGCTCCGAAGAGAAATCGATCTCGCGGTTCACTCGATGAAGGATCTGCCCACGGAGCTTCCTTCGGGCCTGACGATCGCGGCTATTCCGGAGCGGGAGGATTCCCGTGATGCCCTGGTGAGCCGGGAAGCGCGGACGTTGAGCGATCTTCCCCGTAGCTCCAAGGTTGGCACAGGAAGTCTTCGTCGGCGGGCCCAGTTGCTCAATTACCGGCCCGATCTTTCGGTTCTGCCGATCCGCGGCAACGTCGACACGCGGCTTAAAAAACTCGATCGGGGAGAGATTGACGCCTTGGTTATGGCGGTTGCCGGCCTTCGACGATTAGGGTGGACGGATCGCATCACGGAATATCTCGCGCCGGAGGTTTGCCTCAGCGCCGTGGCCCAAGGTGCCCTGGGGATCGAAACCAGGGAGAATGATCCGGCCCGCGGGATGGTCTCTTTTCTCGATCACCCGGCCACCGCAACGGAGGTTGTGGCGGAGCGGGCTTTTTTGCAGCGCTTGGGAGGGGGATGTCAGATACCGGTAGGGGCGCGGGCGTGGGTCGCCGGCGAGAAGCTGAAAATGATGGGAGTGGTCGGGGATACGGAGGGGCGAAGGGTGTTCCGGGGAGAGATCGCAGGATTGGCGAGCGAGGCTGAAGAGCTTGGCCAGCGGCTTGCGGATAAGCTCCTTCGGGATGGCGCCGACACAATTCTGGCATCGAAAGAGGGATTTCGCGCTCATGGCTCTGCATGAGACGGGCTCAAGCCCGGTGCAAGGGAAAGAGCCGCTTCGGGGCCGGCGGATCGTAATCACCCGAGCGCGCGCTCAAGGCGAAGACTTCGCAAGGGAGATCGAGCAGCTCGGCGCAGAGGTCGTAGAATTTCCCACCATAGAGATTGTCCCTGCGCAAAGCTACGAGCGATTGGACACTGCCATCCAAAGGCTCAACGCCTATCACTGGATCATCTTTACGAGCGTAAACGGGGTGGAGCACTTTTGGGCACGCTTTCGAAAGCTCGGAGTGGATAGTCGAGAATTTTCTGGCGTTGGGATCGCCGCGATTGGTCCAAAAACGGCTGGGGCTCTCGCCGCACATGGCCTGAAGGCGGATCTGGTGCCCCAGGAATACCGGGCCGAGGCAATTCTTCGGGAACTCAAGCCGCAGGACGTCCAAGGAAAGCGGATCTTGCTGCCGCGCGCCGGCAAAGCGCGCGATATCCTGCCTGAAACCCTGCGGGAGTGGGGAGCGGAGGTCGACGAGATTGAGGCCTACCGAACTGTTCCTGCAAACAGCGATGCGCCCCAGCTCCGTCAAGAGCTGCGCGCGAACAAGATTGACATGGTCACCTTTACCAGCTCGAGCACGGTGAGCTACTTTGCAGCCCTCTTCCCGCAGGACGCGGTGGCGAAGCTGTTGGCGAAAACCGCCGTAGCCTGCATCGGTCCCATTACCGAGAAAACGGCAAGGGAGATGGGCATCCATGTGGACGTGGTGGCGCGGGAGTATACGATTTCGGGACTCACCCGAGCGATCGTAGAGTACTTCAGCCAGAAAGCTGAGAGCTCATAGCTGAGAGCCGAGGACCAAGTTTTAGCTCTGAGCTCTTGGCCCTTAGCTCTTAGCACTGAGCCTATTGTGGAGGTCGTTATGGAATTTCCCACTTACAGACCCAGAAGGCTCCGGCGCAGCGAGCGGCTGCGAGACATGGTGCGGGAGACCGAGCTGAGCCCCAGAGACTTCATCTATCCGCTGTTTGTCGTGCCGGGGAAGGACACTTACCGGCCGGTTACTTCAATGCCGGGGGTCGCCCAGCTCTCCGTGGATCGTGCGGTAGAGGAGTGCCAGGAGGCAAACTCTCTGGGTATACCCGCGGTCATTCTTTTCGGCATCCCTGAGCGCAAAGATCCCTTGGGCTCCGAGGCCTATTCGGACAACGGTGTCGTCCAGCAAGCGATTCGTTCCATTAAAGACAAAGTTCCCGAGCTATTGGTGATTACGGATGTCTGCCTCTGTGAATACACCGATCACGGTCACTGCGGAGTGCTCAGGAACGGCGACGTGGATAACGACAGCACGCTTGAGCTTTTAGTAAAAGAGGCTCTATCACACGCTCGCGCCGGAGCCGACATCGTCGGACCTTCAGACATGATGGACGGCAGAGTCGGAGCGATCCGTAAGGCGCTTGATCAAAACGGGTTCCAACAGGTCGCCATCTTGGCTTATGCCGCCAAGTTCGCTTCGGGTTTTTACGGCCCTTTCCGGGAAGCCGCCGAGTCTGCTCCCCAATTCGGTGACCGGCGCTCGTATCAGATGGATCCGGGAAATGCCGATGAGGCATTAAGGGAGGTCGAGCTGGATATCCGCGAGGGGGCGGATATCGTGATGGTGAAGCCGGCGATGGCCTATTTGGATCTCGTCTATCGTGTAAAGCAGAAATTCGGCTACCCCGTGGCAGCCTACAACGTAAGCGGCGAGTATTCGATGATCAAGGCCGCGGGTCAAAACGGCTGGATCGACGAGAAGCGAATCATGATGGAAGTCCTCCTCTGCATCAAGCGCGCCGGCGCCGACATGATTCTCAGCTATTTCGCGAAAGAGGTAGCCCGGGAGCTGATTCCCGGGAAATGAACGGCAACTGATCTCTCCCTTTTCCTATCGGTCAGCAAAAAAAGACCATATTTTTCGTTATTGCTATCTGTGGATTCCGTGGTAGAAGTGGCGGGTTTCGGAGCCGCGCTCGCGCAGCCATTTTAAATATCGCTAGACCCGGACGGTTTTATCCTTTGCGCGGCGCCGATGTTCCCGCCGGAGCAGTTCCTTTCTGCCTAGATTTCGACATTTCGAGCATTCTCGAAACGTGGAAGTGTTGTTCACGAGCCACGACCACGTGTTTTTCCTGTTGCCTCGCGCCTCAAGCCTCACGCCTAATTTTCGCTTGTCACATCAAGGCTAAATGGCGTAAAATCGCCGCGATTTTAGAGAGTTCGAACTCGCCCGGGTGAGCGCGACTTGAGTCCCCGCGCCTTTGATTCTTCCCGCACAGCCCTGCACCCCTGCGAGGAGCTTTCATGGCTCGGGCTTTCCCACACCCGCAAATCGTGTAGAATTAGGAACAATAGATGGTTTACGAGGGAGGTCTCATGAAGATTCAGGCGAGTTTTGTAAAGGACGGCAAGTGGTGGGTGGCTTGGACCGATGATGTGCCAGGTGCCCTCACGCAAGGAGCTACGTTGAAGGAGGCCCGTGAAAACCTCGCCGACGCGGTCCGCATGATCCAGGAGCCGGTGGATCTATCCAAGCTTCCAAAAAGTAAGGTTGTGATCGAAGAGATCGAGGTGTGAGTGAAACGGAGGGAGTTGATCCGCCATCTTGAACGATATGGCTGCATGCTTGTCCAGGAGGGGGGAAAGCACAGCAAGTACGTGAATCTAGCCGACCCTCGCCGGGTCACCACAGTACCCCGTCACACTGAGATTGCTGAACTCTTGGCGCGAAAAATATGCCGGCAACTCGGAGTACCGGATCCCAAATAAGTTGCACAGAAGGTTTCGATCGAAGTACTCATTTCGTCATTTCGACTCGGGGGTCACGGCTCTGCAGGTTGCTCGGCAACCCCGTGACGTACCAGCTTGTCGTGCTGCTCGACAGCGATGGCCCATTGGCTCCAAGCAAACTGGCAAAGCTCACAGGGCGCCAGATCTCCACCATTAGCAGCCATCTGGCAAAGCTGCGGGGTGCGGATGTGGTGCGGTATGACACTCGCGGCAAAGAGACCCGCTATTGGCTCAAGCACAAAAGCGAGATGAGGGGGTTTCTCAAGACGATGGAAAGGGTCGTCGAGGCCTCGGCGAATGTTGACTGATCGTCGCTTCCACGTTTCGACAATTGTCGAAATGTGGAAGGGTTCACTTTCACGGGCCGGCGGCTGAGATCCACGCCCCGTCCAGCGTCCACCAAAAAAGGCTTGTCACGGCA
>JACPAM010000300.1 GCA_016180805.1 Deltaproteobacteria bacterium
GGGGTTGCCACCCGCGCCCTGGACGCCCTAGACAGGTGGTTCGGCCGGCTTCCAGGGCGACTGAGCCTGGTGGCCGTCGGTGGCGGGACGATCTTCGCCGCCCTCAGCGGCTCCAGCATGGCTACCACCGCCATGCTGGGGGCGACCCTGGTCCCGGAGATGACGCGGCGTGGGTACAGCCATGAGATGTCCATTGGCGCCATCTCCGCTGGCGGCGGGTTGGCGGTGATCATCCCCCCCACCGCCCTCGGCGTCTTGCTGGCAGCCCTCGCCAAGATCTCCGTCGCCCAGCTCCTGATCGCTGGCATCATTCCTGGCCTGTTCAGGGCCGTCCTCTATGCAGCCTATATCGTGGGCCGGGCCACCCTCAACCCGACCTTAGCGCCCCCCTACGAGGTGGGCCGGGTGCCTCTGCGGGAAAAGCTGCTGGGGCTGCGTCACTTCCTCCCCCTAGGCATCATTGTGTTCCTGGTGCTCGGTACCATCTTCCTGGGAGTGGCCACGCCCACGGAGGCAGCGGCCCTGGGGGTCGTGGGCACCCTGCTGGGAGCAGCCCTGTACCGCCAACTGACCCTTCCGATGCTGTACAAGTCCCTGATTGAGACGGCTCGGATTACCGTGGTTGTAATGATGATAATCGTCGGCGCCCAGGCCTTCAGCCAGATCCTGGCCTTCACTGGGGGCAGCCGCGGGCTGGTGGAGCTGGTGCAGGGCCTGGCAGTGCCGCCCGTCGTGGTGCTGCTGCTCATGTTGGGAGTGGTTGTAGTGCTGGGCTGTTTCATCAGCGCAATCCCGATCATGATGATCACCATCCCCATCTATTCCCCCCTGGCTCACACCCTGGGCTTCAATGAGATCTGGTTTGGCATGTTAATGCTGCTCACTCTGGAGATCGGCTCCACCACGCCGCCCTTTGGGATGCAGCTCTTCGTGCTCAAGAGCGTCGTGCCCCAGGCTTCCATGGGCGACGTCTATTGGAGCTGCCTCCCGTACACGGTGATCGACATGATCAGCGTCGGCGTGATGATTGCCTTCCCTGTGCTGGTGATGTTGCTGCCGAACCTGATGATGGGCAAATGAGGCTGGGGGAAGATATGGATAGACGCTCAAACACAACAACCCCAGTAGAATTTCCTAAATATTAAACGCCTGGCGCACCACGGCTCCTCGAAGACCGCTTCTTTGCTTTGAGAGCAATAGACAACTAACCCACCTCCTCACCATGCCTTATCCGGGCCCATACGTCTCTTCTGACCTAGCACCCTCAACTGAGAGGACCCTCGATCCTCCGCCACCATTCCAGCAATTGGTCATGGCCAGCGAAGGCCACCCCCTCGAATTGCTTCGCGTAGGCAATGAACTCATCGAGAACTTTCGATCGAAAAGGGCGGCCGGTTATGAAGTCATGGGCGACGAGCGGCATCATCACCGCTTTTTCAGCTCCCCGCTCATAGAGAGCATCAAATGCCGACTTCAACGCGCGCAGCGTGAATTCAGGGGTGTTGGCGTTCCAAGTGGAGTAACGCGTGGGTGGGTTGGAAGGGCTCGTTATGTCGACACCGAGGGCTGTGTCACTGTAATTAGCAAAGGGAACTTGCAAGAGCTGACGACCGTGTCCCTCGATAATATAGGGCAAGTCATCATTCCACGTGCTGCCGTCCCATGTAAAATCAGTGTGCTCCAAAATCAAGTCTATGGTGTTGTGGCTCGCAAAGCAGGTGCGCCAGCCTTGAATGTGCTCGCCCAACAAGTCCTCGAACACGGCGACGGTCTTTTTTATGAGACTAAGCTCAATGTGCGGTGGGAAATTGCACATCACTTCGTGCGCGTAGGTATGGCCGGCGATACAATGGCCGGCCTTGCGGACAGCTCGGGAGACTTCCGGATACTTCTCCAACGTCGCCCCGCAAATGAGCCAGGTCCCCCGCACTCCGTGCTTTTCTAGGATCTCGAGCAAGCGCCATGCTCCTCGCCGGGCGCCGTACTGCCTTTCTCCGTAATCGAAGGGATCAGGCTGCCCATCGGGAAAAGGGCAAGTGGCCTCTTCTGATTGATGGTGCACACTTATAAGGATGGGAAACCGGATACCATCCGGCCAGCGAAGCGGTTGGTCAGGATGCTTTTCCTTCCACATAAAGTCCTCCTTTAAGCGGCATGGCTTCTGGCGTGTTCAAGCCACCACTTGGCAATGTCACTGCAACGCACAAACCAGAACTCCTCATGGCCGACAAGACGTTCCAAAAACTGTCTCAGTATCCGCAGAGGAGCGGGCCGGCCGGTGGCCCAAGTCTGCAGGCTCAAGATTAGAAAACGCGCGGATCTCTGGCTCTCACCATACAAAACTTCAAATTCGTTACTCCAGACGTTGGCCAGCCCGTCAGGCCCGCCCCGTTGAGGGTAGGGATAGCCAATATAGGTCTTATCCGCCGTGCTGGTGGTGAAAGGGATTTCCACCAGACGCCGCGAGCCGCACTGAAAAAGATAGGGTAAGTCATCATTGAGCAAACTGCTGTCCCAAAGAAAACCCTCCTCTCCCAGGATATCCAGCGTCTGTGGGCTAATCCGGTAGTCCGGGCAACGCCAGCCTTGAATCCTGGTTCCAGCGATTCCCTCCAATACTCGTGCCGAGTGACGGACAATCGATCGCTCTCGCTCGATGCTTGCCGTCCGCACAGGCTCAAAACTATAGCTCATTCCGGCTATCTCATGACCCGCTTTCAGTGCGGCCTGCACCGCTTCAGGATACTTCTCCGCGGTAGTCCCACAAACGAAAAAGGTTCCTTTGATTTGGTATTTGTCCAACAGCTCAAGAATGTTCCAAATGCCGCGCCTGGCACCATACTGCATAGCACCACCCACCATGTAGTTTGGCCGGTCACCCGGAAACAACGGTGCCCCCTCCCCCGACTGATGCTCAAAGGTCAGCACAACCGGCAACCGAACACCACTAGGCCAGCGGACATCATCCATTCCAGATCTGATTTCTACAGCCATCTTCCTTCCTCCGAATTCCTCAACGAGCCAAAGACCGGTACAGGGTATCCGGTAATAAGCTTCTGTCTTTGCGAAAACGCGCTCCAAGGCTCCAAAGCGTTCATAGCATCTTGCCTGCGCGCCTATTGTTTTAGGAGCTTAGCCTGGATATCTTCCATCTCCTTGCTCCACGCGCCGCTCTCTTTAAAAAACCTGATCGCTCCACCATGGTAAGGAATAGAGGCGTTCAGGCTCACCATGCGCTCGCGCCGCCAGGCCTTGAGAATTGGATTGGCCTCTCCCAACTCCTGGTTGTGTACCCAAAGCATCTTTACAATCTCATAAACCGCCTCTTCATTCAGGTCCTTAGACGCAACCAGATAGAAGTCAATGGTAAGAAGCGTAGTGTCTTTCACGACGCCGGTTGCGCTCCCCGCCTTAAGAACGCTCGGGTAACTGCCAGGGTAGATATCGGCCATCCTTTTTGCTCCTTCCGGCCTCGAAATCACGGATAAGAACTTCACTCCTCCCACGCGGGCATTGGCCTCTTCGATCGCCGGACTCCCGATCGAGTACCAGCCCGCATCTACCCTTCCTTCCAGGAAAGCCTGAGCAGCCCCCGCCAAGTCAGAGGCAGGAACCTTAACGATATCATTGTAAGTTAACCCGGCAGTGGCCAGGGCAGCGATCCCGGCCAGCCGCACAATGGGAATGCCCGGGAAGTCGGTGGGAACTCTCTTCCCTTTTAGATCCGCCACCGTTTCCAACGGTGAATCCTTGGCGACATAGTAGCCAAACTGACTGGTCCCGCCCACAATAACAAGCCGGGTATTCTTAAAAGGCCTCTTGTACAAGACGATCCCTTTGTATGAAGTGATGGCATCGGCACTGGCGAGAATCCCCATGTCCGTTTCACCTTTGTCCATCGACGGCAGCCAGGCCGGAGGGCCGGCGAAGGGCTGCACTCGAACCGTCGTCGGAGTGTGACGGCTAACCACTATGGCAATGCCGGTCCCGATGGCGTTAGTTAAACTCCCAACTGCATGTGTGGCTAAGGTGGCGCTGCGCGGCATGGCCGCTTCGGCCAGGAGCGGTATGAAGATCGACGCCGCCATCAACAATACCGTCCACTGAAGGCTCCTTTTCATTTTCTCCTCCGTCATTCTTAGACGCACAAGAGCAAATCCTTGCGTCACTTCTTCCCTGTTAGAATTCTCGTTTTCTCGGAGTCAATCTCCAACGTTTGCGGATTTATTTCTACTTTGTAAATCTCACAGGTCGGACAGAGAACGGAGTTCTGGCTTCCCGTATAGGGAAAGCACGACTCGATTGGCGATACCGGCGATATAAATAACCTTCTCGCTGTTTAAGCCAGCCTGGATAAACTCACCACCAGCAGTTATGATATCAACGCTTCTGCCGATCAGTGCTTGGCTTCCTATAGCGGGGGACATAAATTTCAGATCGGCCGCTGTTTGCACACAAAGGCACTTGTACGCGGACGTTGTGGTTAAGCCGTTTAATAAGTGCAAAACGTATGCCAAAAATTAAGTTAACAAGCCAGACGTAAAGTGCCTGAGAGGTCAAAATGCGAAAGCCCAGTCATAACACATTCTTTTACCCTGCAAGGAAACCGCCGGTTCATAAAGCAGGAGACAAAGCTCTTGGCTGCCGACGCGTACCCTTTCCCGCATTTTGGAAATGTAACCTCATGGGTCTTCATTCTTGAAAAACAAAGATGCATCTGATTGGTGAGAGATATTTTGCGTCGGATTAAATTGTACAGCGACGCTTTAATTACGTCCTGCGCGGGATCCCATGCAAACTGACTCGGGGCCTATCTGATTTTTGAGTAGCAATAACAATCCCGTGGCTCCTCGCTCCCGTTCGGGTGCAGGGACCAGCGGAGGCCTTGTTCGCAACATCAAGGGCAGCGCTGAAAAGCATGAAATATTAATAGCTTAAGTGGGCTTAGTGAAAGCGAAGGATTTAAACGCCGGCGGCGCGCTTAAGAGCGGCAAGTTCCCTCGGCGAGAGGGCCCGCAACTGCCCAGGCGGGAGCGAGCCAAGCCGGAGCGGCCCCAACCGTACCCGAATCAAGCGCTCGACGAAATAGCCGAGGGCTTCGAACATCCGGCGCACCTCTCGGTACCGCCCCTCACAAATCTCCACCTCGACCCAGGCCTT
>JACPAM010000133.1 GCA_016180805.1 Deltaproteobacteria bacterium
GATATCACAGAGCTTCCCTTCACCACCAAGGACGAGCTCAAGGCCGATCAAGCGGAGCACCCACCTTGGGGCAGCATCCTGGCCGTTCCTATCGAGCAGTGTCTTCGAGTCCACTCCACCTCGGCGACCACAGGTCGGCCGGTCATGTACCTCGACACGCCAGAAGACTGGGAGGGCTTTTACCGGAGCTACGCCCGTGGCCTCTACGGCATGGGCATCCGCAAGTCCGACATGGTGATGTGCGCTTTCAGTTATGGTCCGTGGATTGGGTTCTGGTCGGGATTTTTTGCTGCCCAGGAGATCGGTTGCCTGATGTTTCCCGCAGGCGGTTTCTCCACTGAACAGCGCATCGACGCCCTCCTTACCTATCCTATCACTGTCCTGGGCTCCACGCCTTCGTACGCTCTCTACATGGCGGAGCAGGCAAGAAAACGCGACATCGATCTGGCCAGGCAATCCAAAATCCACATCACCTGGCACACAGGTGAGCCGGGAGCCAGCATCCCTGCGACCAAAAAAAAGCTGGAAGAGGCTTTCGGAGCCAAGTGCTACGATCTCCCCGGCCTCACGGAGATAGCTGCTTGGGGTTTCTCATGTACCGAGCACTCGGGCATCGTCCACATTCACGAAGACTACTGCTTTCCGGAGGTGTTGGATTTGGAGACAGGCCAACCTGTCGGTCCGGGGGGCCAAGGAGAGCTGATTTTTACCAGCCTATACCGAAAGGCGATGCCCCTCCTCCGTTACCGGACCCGGGACGTGGTCAAGGTGGCGGAGCGGGCATGCCCTTGCGGCCGTACGCTCTTTTCCGTGGAGGGAGGCGTTTTGGGACGCCTGGATGACATGAAGAAGATCCGCGGGGTCATCGTCTACCCGGCGCGAATCGAGGAAATCGTCCGTCAGTACGATGGGGTAGAAGAGTATCAAGTGATATTGAAACGGGTCGGTGGACTAGACGAGATCCTTGTGCGGATCGATCCCGCTCCATCTATGCCGGCGGAGCGCCGTGAGACCTGCCGAAACGAGATCGCCCAGGGTCTCCAGATAGGATTGGGTATCCGGGCGATGGTGGAGCTGGCGCCTTCCGGGAGTCTGCCTCGCTGGGACCACAAAGCAAAGCGTGTGGTCGATGAGCGGACGGAGGTACCTTTCTAACGCTTCTTTTTCTCTTTGATGTTGAAGAATGCCTTAGCGTTGCCCCTGACGATGAAAGCCGAGACCCGCGGGGCTATCGCTAGCGGCGCACCACCATATAGGTGATCAGCCCCTTTGCCACTAGACGGCCTTCATTCCCTTTGACTTCCACCTCGCCGACTGCAATCTGGCGTCCCCGCTGTACCAGGCGCGCTTCCGCCCAGATCTCCTCGCCCGCTGACACCGGCGCCAAATGGTTGATCTTTCCCTCGATCGTTAATACCTGCTCTCCCGAACCGCAGGTGGTAATCAAGGCGACGGCAACGGCGGCATCAGCCATGGAGTAAACCGCCCCTCCGTGAACTGCACCTTGAAACTGGAGGAGCTTCTTCGATGCCGGCATGCGAAGGCGGGCATAGCCCTGTGCCAACTCTACCGCCTCGAAGCCGAGAAGCTGGTAGTAGGCGGAGCTGTTGACGTGCTCCTTGATGGCCTCCCATTTCTTCTGATCATCGCTCAAGGTCAAACTCCTTTGGACAACTAACTACGACCAAGAATGAAACTTAACAAATGCAGAATGAAAATTGCAAAATGTAAAAGCCAAAACGCTTCAGAAAACACCTAGGACCATGGCTTCTGATCCCCATTCTGTCCTCTGTAACTTTGCATTTTTCAATTTGCACTTTGCCTTTTGCATTTGGGAACCTCAACAGATATAGGGGCTACCCGCGATAGGTAAGGTTCCATCTGAGGTTCGAATATTCCACGCCCCGGAGACGACGTGCTGACGCAATGCCGGGTCTCACGATCGCGATTCCGGTTTGCCGCAACCTGCGCCATGCGGTGCCTATTGGTAGGGCTCGATATAGAGCCCGTAGCCGGGGTGCTTTTCCAGGAGGCGGCGGGTGCGGTCTGGCACCTGGATCGGTGGCAAGCCCGTTTCCTCCCAGCTCTCAAGTGCCTTGTCCATCAGCTCCTTGGGCGGCAAGGAGATTGCCGGGTAGATCTTTTTGATCGTGGCGTCGATAAGCAGCTTGGAGCCCGTTAATCGTTCGATCAGCCGCTTGGAGGTCCCTTCGGGAAGGATTTCCAGAGTGGTCGACGGATCAAGCTGGGTAGTCTCAGTGTCATGGAGGATCACGACGTCTTTCGCCGGGTCCACCCGGGAAGCCATGGCCCACTCCAAAAGGAAAGGATCCCGAATGTCGATATCCTCGTCTACCACGGTCACGATTTTTGGAGAGTTGGCGCCCATCAGTCCCTGCGCTACCAGCATCACCTTTCGTGCGTGGCCGGGAAACTGAGGCCTCATTTGGATGACGAGGTGAGCGCGCGCAGACGCCGAGGTGTAGAGCACGTCTTGTATCCCTTCCAGCCCCAGATCGTAAACCAGATGCTTATACATGGCGGCGCCGTGGGCCTGCTGCTGAAGCACCAGGCTCTCGCTGGGAGGCATCTGGCTCACGTAGGATTGAAAGATCGGGCTCCTCCGGTGCGTGATAGCTTTGACGTTTATGACGCGCTTGGGGCCAGCCAGACCCATGTAGCCCATGTATTCGCCGAAAGGCCCCTCCATGGGCTCCTCGTCCAGAGGTACCTCGCCTTCCAGGACGATCTCGGCTGTGGCAGGTACCCGGAGATCTGATAGCTCGGCCTTGACGGTTTCGACCGGCTCCCCGCGAATGGCACTGGCGACATCGAACTCGTCCATTCCGTACGGGACCTTGGCCGTCGCTGCAAGGCCAATGGCAGGGTCAACCCCCATGGCCACAGCAATGGGCATGGGCCTGCCGCGGCGGGCCCAGCGCTGAAAGTGCATGCCAATGTGCTGGTTGTCGAAGATCTGAACGCCGAGCTGGTTCTTGCTGCGCAGTTGCATCCGGTAGTTGCCGATGTTGTGCCGCCCTGTTTCCGGATCGACGGTGATGGCGCTGGTGCAGGTGAAGTACGGGCCGATATCCTTGCCGGGTGTCCAAATGGGCACTGGGAACCGAAAGAGATCCACCTCGTCACCCCGCAGGATGTTTTCTTTGCACGGGCCCGTGGCGGCCTCTGCGTAGTGGCATGAACTTTTCAGGACCTTAATCCATTTCTCGTAGATTTGATCCGGCTCTGTCTCCATGGCGATCGCATAGACCTCTCGCGAAGCCCCGAAGACACAAGCGGCAAGCGGCATATCGTAGCCCTTGATCCGCTCAAAAAGTAGACCGTACCGACTCTCCTCAGGAACAGCCTGGAGAACCCAGCGGGTAATGCAGGCTAGCTCCCAGTCTTTATCAACCTCTTTCGTTACACGCCGGAGCTTCCCCTTCGCCTCAAGGGTCTGAAGATACTCGCGCAGGTCACGATAGGCCATCGTCGCCATTCCTCCTTGTGGTATGGTCGGCTTCATTATCGCATCGCACCGTGGCACCGTCAACGAAAGCAATCATTGACAGCAAGGCTTGCATTCAATAGTCTTGCCCGTTAATGACCTCATAGATAGATTTTGGTTTTTCACTTTCGATCAGTCGATAAAAGAATCAGGAGGAATCATGGCACGTGCGTTGGAGGGGATAAGAGTTCTTGACCTCAGCAGCTACATTGCGGGTCCCTTCGCAACTATGTTCTTAGGTGATCTGGGCGCCGAGGTTATTAAGATCGAGACGCCTCGTGAGGGCGATCCCTTTCGCACTTGGGATAAGGAACCGAAGCTTTACAGCCCAACTTTCTGTAGCTTTAACCGTAACAAGAAAAGCCTCACGCTCAACCTGCAAACGCCGCAAGGCAAGGAGATTTTCTTGCGCCTAGCCCGAGACGCGGACGTGATCGTGGAAAACTTCCGTCCCGGAGTGGTTGAGCGCCTGGGAATCGGCTACGAAACCGTGCGGGGAATCAATCCCAGAATCATCTACTGTTCCATCTCAGCGTTTGGCCAAAGCGGCCCGTATCGGGAACGCCCCGGCTATGACACGATCGGGCAGGCGCTAAGCGGGCTTCTTAGCCTTCTGACCGATTTGGAATCCCCGAAAGGACCCGGCGCCGCCTTTTCCGATCATCTGGGCGGGATTTACGGGTGTTACGGGGTTCTTGGCGCCTTGCTGGCGCGCGAGCGAACCGGGCAAGGGCAAATGGTCGAAACCTCTCTGCTGGAAGCCACCATGAGCTTCATTGGTTACAGCATCACCCAGTGCCTTTTCACCGGAGAGGTCCCGCGCATGGGGAGTCGGCTCAAGCAGGCGCAGGTCTATGCCTTTGTTGCCGGCGATGGTTTTCCCTTCGTTATCCATCTTTCCCATCCACCAAAATTCTGGGAGGGCGTTACCGAAGTGGCCCGCCGCCCTGATCTAAGGAACGATCCGAGGTTCCGGGACCGACACGCGCGAATAAAGAACTACGAAGAGCTGGAGGAAATCCTCAAGGAGATTTTTCGCACAGAACCTCGGGAGCACTGGCTGAAAAGCCTCGAAGAGCGTGACGTCCCGTGCGCGCCGATCCGGACGGTACATGAGGTCTTCGAAGACCCGCAAGTGCGCCACCTGGACCGGCTCGTAACGATTCAGGATGCCGAGCTGGGCGCCTTCCAGCTCGTCAAAAACGGGGCCAATCTTCGAGGCACGCCCATCGATATAGGGCTCGCACCGCCCAAATTAGGAGAGCACAGCGAGGAAATCCTCAGGCAGGTCGGCTACAGCGCCGCCGAAATCGGCGACTACCGCGACAAGGGGATTATCTGAACGACTACGCCGTCTCGGAGAAGACAACCCATCGCTCGGCGGGCACGACGACGCTCACGCGAGAGCCGATGGAAAATTCGGTCAGGGTCGTCTTCACCATCATGCGCGACTCGCCCACGCGCACCCAATAGAGAACCGCGTCGCCGAGAAACATGCGCCCCTCGATGGTCCCCGCAAACGAGTTGGCGCTCTGGCATGGTTCGGCGGTTAGCTCAACCCACTCCGGCCGGATGCCGAGGCTGGCTCGGCTGCCAGGGCCCGCCCTGTTCGGCAGCGGGCATTTCACGAGCCCCATCTCCGTCGTCACCGTCCCGTTCCCCGCGACCACGCCGCTGAGCCAGTTCGTACGGCCCAAGAACTCCGCGACGGACCGGTTTCCCGGGTTCCGATAGAGAGCTTCCGGCTGCCCGATCTCCAATATTTTTCCGTCGTACATGACCGCCATGAGGTCCGCCAGCGCCATCGCCTCGATCTGATCGTGGGTTACATGCAGAGTGGTCACGCCGAGTGAGCGCGTGAGTTCCTTGATCTCATCGCGCATCTCCTCGCGCAGCTTGGCGTCCAGGTTGCTGAGCGGCTCGTCCATCAAGAGCAGCTTCGGCTCACGAATGAGCGCCCGCGCCAGCGCTACCCGCTGCTGCTGCCCGCCGCTCAAGGTAGCGGCGGAATGGCGCTCGAAACCGCTCAATCGGACCAGAACAAGCGCTTCCTTCACCTTCGCGGCTACTTGCGCCGAGGGGAACCGCTTCTTCTTGGCTTCGGTCAGGGGAAAGGCGACGTTCTCGAACACGGTCATATGCGGCCAGACCGCGTAGGTCTGGAAGACCATCGCGACCTCGCGGTCTTCCGGATCGACCGAGACGTTGTCCCGCGCCGAATAGACCAGCCGCTCCCCGAGACGGATCTCGCCCTCCTCGGGTTGCTCCAACCCTGCCACGCATCGGAGCAGGGTCGACTTCCCGCACCCGCTCGGGCCAAGAAGAACGAAAAAACTCCCTTCTTCCACCGTCAAGTCCAGATCGCGCACCGCCCGGATGCTGCCACCGGGAACTTCGAATTGTTTGGTCAGTCGCTTTATACTGAGCATCTCGGTCGTCGCGAATAAACCGGACCCGTCAGAATCCACCGGGTGTAGAGAGGCGCTGAATCAGCCGGCGGGTTACAAGCATCAGGATCAGCGCGATCCCCGCCAGCATGACCGCGGCCGCCGCCGCATCATGCGGCAGGGCGCGATTCCACAGCACCCATATTTGCGCGGGAAAGACGATACTGTCCGCCGAAGACAACATGACGGCCATCGTCACCTCGCGGAAGGACAAAAGCATGATCCAAAACCACGCGCCAAACAGCGCCGGCTTGAGCAGCGGCGCGGTGATGCGCCTCAGGACCCGAGGAATCAAGTTGCGGCTGATCAGGGCAATATAGAGCAAGGAAACGGATAGCACAATTCGCGGCACAGCCAAGGGCAAAAAGGCGATGTTGTCTATAACGAAGCGTCCCCGCAACCGCGACCGCACCACAAGCCACGATATCGGCATGGCGACCAAAACCACGGCCATGGGCACCAGCGTGATCAGAATCCCCGTGTTGATCAGGGGGCGGGCGCCCTGTCGGGTGTAGACATTGACGTAGTTCTTGAAGGTAAACGAAGAAACGGCATCGAGTGACGGAAGCTTAAAAAACGGCAGGAAGGAATAATACACCAAAACGAGCATCGGCAGCACCAAGGCCAAGATAAAGTAAACCGACACCACCGAGAATGCCAGGCTGCGCCATTTTCCCAGGCTCAGGGTCTTTCCGCGACGCCCTTTTCCCGTAATGGTTACGAATCTTCTGCTCTGTTTGACCAGCTTGGCGTAATAGGTGGCCATGAGCACGCTCACGATCATCACGACGCTACCGTAAGCCGCGGCCAAACCGTATTCCGGCAACGTTCCTTGCTGGATATGAACGAAGAAATAGAGCATGGTGCTGAAGACAAAGATCCGGTCTGGAAATCCCAGGACAGCCGGCACCTCGAACAGAGCAAACGACAGCACGAAGACGTATATGGCGGCAGCGACAAGGGCGGGAGCGGCGAGCGGCAGATTGACCCGCAAGAAAGTTCGAAGCTTGCTCGCGCCGCTCAAAAACGCCGCCTCCTCGAAGCTCGAATCCATCCCCAGAAAGACCGGCGAAAGGATAAAAAAAGCCGGCGGCACCAGGCTCAGACCCTGAGCGAAAGTCATCCCCGAGAGGGAGTAAATATTGACGGGGGCCTCCTCGAGCCCGAAGAGCTCTATCAGCGCCCGGTTCAGGATGCCGATATTCGGGCTGAGCATGAGCGCCCAGCCCATGCCCTGCAAGAAACCGGGGATCACCAAAACCATCCCCAGCAAGAAACCGACGGCGGCACGGTAGGGGAGGTCGGTTCGAGCTACGCTCCACGCCAGGGGCGCCGCCAAGACGAGCGCCATGGCCGTGGAACCCAAAGCGAAAAGCAACGTGTTCAGGAGAACCCGGTAACCGAAAGGATCGAGAAGAACCTGTAGGTAGTTGGCAAGCGTGTACGTCCCATATCCCGGGACCCCAACCATGAAACTGATCCAGCCGGTCGCCAGCAGGGGAAGCAGGATCAGCACGACCCCCGAAAGCGCCACGACCACAACGGGAAATAACGCTCGCGATACTTTCCCCTGGCTCGCCACGGCTATGAACGCCTACTTGGCAACCATGAACGAGCGGACCTTCTTCGAAAGCTGCTCACCCTTCTCCACGACAAAATTGACATCGGGCCTGAAGACCTTGCGCTGCGCGGCGAATTTTGCCGCCGGCGTGCCCGGGCTGAACATCGAGGAGGCTGCTTGAAACTTGAGCTGATGATCCTGTCCCTCGTTGGTGAGCATCGCCGCCGCCACGAGCGCCGCGGCATTGGGACGACGGGCGCCTTTAGGGACAAAAAGAATATTGACCCAAAGCAGCGGCGGATCCGCCAGCTCGGCCACCTCCACGGGCGCCCCCGATTGTTCTTTAGCCGATAATGTGCGCTCGCGGTGTTGCCCCCACGCCAGCGGCGTTTCACCGGACACGACGCGCTCGTGAACCTCGGGAAAGCGACCCAATTTCGGCCTGAGCTCCATGAGCTTCTTCAGGTAGTTGAAGGCCTTCTCCTCGCCCCACGCGGTGGGCTGGGAGAGCAGCAGCCAGGGATCGGGATAAATAAGGATGCCGAGCTTGCCCTTCCACTTGGGGGCGAGGATCTGATCCCACGTCTTGGGAACATCCTGAGCCTTTACCACATTTTTGTTGTAGGCCGGCAATACAAAGAGAGTCTGGTTGATGAGCGCGAGACCGCCGTACTCCATATCGTCGGATTTGATGTGGGGAAAGATTTCCGTCCAAGGGAATCGCTCGATCACCTTCTCCTTGTAGAGTGGAGCCCCGGAAAGCGCGGTCTGGTACATGAGGTCGAAGGTTGGCGGAGCGCCGGCTTTGATCTCAGTCAGCGCTTTGGTCGCGGAAGCGGGAAAGCTCAACGCGTTATCGACCTTGACCCGGATCTTAACCCCGAAGTACTTCTCGGTAATGGCTTCCATGTCCCGAAGCATCTGATCCGTGGGCAATCCGGTGGCTGGGTCAGGCCCCTGGTAGACGACCTCGCCTTCCTGGGCCGCCTTCTTGATCATGTCGGCAAGCTTCGGATTGGCCTGTCCGGCCTCCAATCCCCTGGTGGGGCTCCACAAGACCGCCACGGTCACCGCGCCGACACCCAACCAGCGCAACCACGCTAAGTTCCCCATCGCCGGTCCCTCCTTTCGTTGCTTTGAAAGTCGACCCTATGTCAGCGCCAGCACGCTGTCAAGCAAGCCCCGATCATTCCCCGCCTCAAAGATGCCTCGACAGTCTGTCAATTTTTCTAGCCTTCAGCCGTGCAAGTCAAAGCCGCTTGTAGAGCGGATTTTCCCCGTTCGGCCAAAAAACCCATGAATAATCGGGGCAAGCTACTTTTTCACGTCCAGCTCATACACCAGATTGGCTTTGATGCTCGCGTCTATTGCGGTCGCCATCGGGTTACGAATCTCCTCGGCGATGTGAGCTATAGCCCCGAGGGTGCGCCCGATCAGCGCAAATGCTTTCGTGATCTGCCAGGGCAGGCCCATATCCAGGGCGATCGCTCCAATGGCGCCGGTGACGTTCACGGGAAACCGCCGGTTGTGCCGTCGCTCTGCCGCGCGCGCGATTCGCTGGATCAGCTCGCAGTAGCGCCCGTAGACCCCTGTCTCCCGCGCGATCTGGAATAACTTGTCGGCGCGTGGGTCTCCCTCGGCGTGCGTGCGGTGCCCGATGCCGGCAAGCCGAGTTTTCGTCGCCGCAAAATTTTCGACGACCGAAGCCGCGATGGCATCCATATCGCTCTGTCCCTGCTCTCGCGGCAAGGCCTCCACAAGCATCTTCGCCGACCACTCCGAGGACCCCAAGTGGACGCTGCCGGCGCCGCAAAGAGCCGCGGCTACGGCCGCCTGGAGCGCTTCGGGAGCGTTATGGTAAATCAACCGGGCCGCGACGACATGCGAGACCATGCCGTGCTCGACCAGGATGATCAACAGGGCGTCGATCATGCGGGCCTCTTTTTCCGTCGGTAACCTCCCCATTAACATAAGCCCCGTCATCTGGCTGAAGGTGATTTTCCCCAGCAGCTCCTCGGTCAAATCATAACCGCGCACGAGGATCCGGTGAAGCTCCGCTTTTCCGAGTCCGGTAACGATTTTAGGCAACTCTGCCATGGTGTGTCCTCCTTCTTAAGCTAACTTATTCTCGGTTGACGCACGGGGCCGAAGCTCAGTCCCGACACGCGCTTACTTACGCTTAAGGAACTGCCCGAGCTCGAGCCGGGTGTCCCAAAGGGGTTCCGCGCTGCTGATCTCCGGGCAAAAAACATCGACGCACAGCAGGGTGCCGCAGCCCGGGCAGATGAATTCCTGATAGACGGCGCGATACGGCTCGCCCGAGGGTAGTCGGTGGCCGGCAAACTCTTCCAACTGGCGCGTCCGCAGGAGGGCATGCTCCTTGTAATTCTCCCGTCCGCCGCACACAAGCCGCGAGCACTTCCGGCAGCGAATGGCAAACTCGGCCCCGGATCTGACCAGTTCGAGGGATTCGTGGAATCGAATCACGGCTTGCCAGTCGCGGTCCCGCCCCATTTCCACCGCCGCCCCGCCGTCACGATATTTTCCTTCCCGCAAACGCTCCGCGCGCAGCTCGGACCGCCGCATGCGCGTTCGCTCGGCATCCAGCTTAGCCGTAGCGCCGTCAACGACGACTCCGTAGATCGTCTCCGCGGTGCGTCGGGAGATCAAACCGTAGCCCAGATCCCGCGCCACTAGGCGAGCATCGCGCTCCAACGGATCCCCGTACCCGCCGCCGCAAAAGACGTAGTCCGTAACCAACCAGCGCTCCGGGATGCCGATACGGGGCGGGGCTCCCTCCGGGATGCGCGGCTCGCCCCACTTTTCTCGACCGATCGCCTCGACGCTCGTGGGATAGACTCCCTTGCGCAGTCGCTCGAAAATATCCGGTGGGGTTTCGTAGAGGAGCCGCTCGCCTCCGAAACCGACCGGGTAGCCGCCGAAAAGGCCGAAAGCGAACTCCGGGACGCCGCCGTAAGGCTTATATTCGACGCTCAGGTCCTGGGTGCCGAATGCCATGTAGATGCGATACGTGCCCGCGCCCCCTTGAAATTTTCCGAACCCTCCGCCGTCCGTAAGATGATTTCTCGTGAGGTAGATAAACGGGTACTGCATCTCGGTCCGCTCGATATCCGAGATTCCCCCGGAGGGGATGTTCATGTGACCGCCGGAGTGAATGCCGTCGCGCGTCGGCGTCGCACCGAGACCCGAGCCATGGATATCGTAAAGGCCCTGGGCTACAGGGATGCCCTCGCGGTTGTGACCGCCGTAGAAGTACCCTGGGCCGCCCGCCGTCCAGTGACCGGCCCAGGTGGCGTTGATGTCGTCAAGCTTGCCGGCGGCATACAGCATTTTGGCCAGGCACTCGTTGATCGCAGCGACGATCGCCGTTCCCACGCGCGGGCCGTGGGCGCACGCCGACGGGTAGCGACAGTGGAGAATGGATCCTTCGGGAACCTTGAGGTGCACCGGCACGAGCTTCCCGTCGCTCCACGGGACGTTCCAGAAGAGCGTGTTGGTCATGGAGATGGCGACGTGGGCGAGCGTGTTCGGCAGCGAGGAGTTGAGATCTCCCATCGACTGTTCACTGGTGCCGCTAAAGTCGATCTCCAGCTCGTCGGCGATCTTCGTGAGACGGGCCACGACCTGATACACCGCCGCTTTGCCGGTCTTGCGGTCCGGCCGGGTCCCGTAAGCGCGCGCCGTCCAGGCGCCGTCGGGGATGGAGCGCAAGCGCTCGCGCGCCAGGCGCTCGGCGTCTTCGATGAGCCTGCGACCCGCCGCCACGACAAAATCCTCGCCCAGCTTGTCGACCAGATTCAGATAGCGGGCCGCGCAAATGTTGTTGGCGGCAACCCGGCTCTTCAGGTCCAAGCCCACGTACTGCGGGTCCCGGCACTGCTGCACGATGCTTTGAAAGACATCTTCGCGGAACTCGCCGCGCTCGACGACCTTGAGACCCAAAATGCGGATGCCCTCATGAAAGATCTCCGTCGCCCCGCCGCGCAGCGGCCCGCCGACATCGGCGGTGTGGGAGGAAGAAGCGGTCCATGCGATCAGCCGGCCTTGGTAGAAGATCGGCTTCACCACCATCTGATCGTACGTATGCGCCCCCGCCGTATAGGGGTCGTTCTGAAAGACCTGATCGCCGTCGGAGAAGCCCGGACTCTTGCCGAACCACTCGATCAGTTTCTTGATCGCATCGGAAGTCGCGGCCGCGAAGCGCAGGTGGCCGGAGCAGGCGAGAATCATCGTGCCGTCCGGGGCATAAAAGCTCGACATGCACTCGCCGCCCTGGGCGACGATCGGCGAGGCGGTCACCCGCTGCAGGGCGATGCGACCCTCCTCCGCGATCGCCCACAGGCGATGGGCGAAAATCTCAAACTGGATGGGATCGATCGAGTCCCGCATGGCTCCCCCTCTACAAGCGGTTTTCCGAAAAGGTGAGTCGATACATAGAACAGTTCGCCCGCTTTTTCAACCAAGCGCCCGCCTGCGGCGCCTTGACAAAGCTTTTCCCTCCCTGCTAAGAGGGTTGCCGTTCTGATACCGGTGGGAAAAAATTTAATCACACGGGAAGCGAGGGCGCACTAATGGGAGTGGATGAGATCAAGGATCGGGTTCAGCGCGAGGTTCGGGCCGAGAAGCTGGTGGAGTATGCGCGGGCGGTGTGCGACGTGCACTCTCCGACGGGTCAGGAGGCGGAGGTAGCGCGGCTGCTACAGTCTTTGATGAAGGGGATGGGGATGCGAGCGGAGCTTCAGGAGGTGGAGGAAGGGCGGTTCAACGTGATCGGGCTGTTGGAGGGTCACGGCGGCGGGCGGACGCTGATGTTCAACGGCCACATGGACACCTCGTATCCGTTCATGCTGGGAGGATCGGGGCGGTCGGGGATGCTGGAGCGGCCGTTGCCGAGCAAGGTTGTTGGAGAGTGGGTGTATGGCACGGGCGTGGATAATATGAAGTCGGCGTTTGCGTGTTATTTGGGCGCTGTAGAGGCGCTCAAGCGGGCGGGCGCTCGCCTTGCGGGCGACATTATGATCGCGGGAGTGGTGGGCGAAGTGGAAGGCAGCTCGGTCGGCCAGTATCACGGCTCGGCTTACCGGGGGTTTGGTCACGGGACTCGGTACTTGATTGCTCATGGTGGGCTGGCAGACTATTGCGTGATTGGGGAGCCGAGCAACCTGCGGCTGGGTTTGGGCAATTGCGGGGCGGTGTGGGCCAAGATCACGACCCACGGCCCGGTGATGGGCAGTTACCGCTCCAGTTGGGAAAACAGCGCGATCAAGCGCGCGGTGAGGGTGATGGAAGAGCTGCAGTCATGGCGGACCTCGTATCTGTCGCGCCATCGCCATCCGGACGTAGAGCTGGCGGTTTCGATATCGGCGATTGAGGGGGGATGGCCGTGGCGGGTATCGCGTTCAGCGGGACACTGCTCGGTGTATGTGGATGTGCGGACTTTGCCGGAGCAGCCGCTCTTTCCCGTGATGCGGGAGCTGAGGGGACTGGTTCGCTCTCTCGATCCGGAGGAGCGGAGCTTTCGTTCGGAAGTGGACTTCTATGCGACCATCCCGGGCTCGGAGATCGGCATGGAGGCAGAGGTAGTGCAGGCGGTCGGGCTGGCCCACGGGACCGTGCACGGCAAAGAGCCCGGTAAGCGGTTCTCCCAGGCCACCAACGATGCCGCCCACTTCAGGCGATACGGCGTGCCGAGCCTGATCTACGGGCCGGGGGGGGCAAGGATGCCGGACAGTCAGGAGGAGATCGGGGAGTGCGTGCTGATCAGCAATCTGGTGGATTGCGCCAAGGTCTACGCGCTCACCGCTCTCGACCTTTGCAACCGGCCCGCTTGAAGAAGGAAAGCCGCTTCAGCCCGAGAGGCTGGTCCGTGTCCCCAACTGCGTGCCGATGAGGCGAGCGGCCACGGCGAGGAGCCCCATGACAACGGCCAGGACGACGCTCACCGCCGCCGCCCGGTCGAATTCCCCGTTGGACCACAAGATCCACACGACCGTGCTCAGCACCGCGTTATCGGTGATGTGCAGTGTCGCGGCCATCGTGACCTCTCGAAACGAGAGCAGAAAGAGCCAGATCCATCCTTCCACGAGCGGTCCCCAGATGAGCGGGACAATGACCCGCCGCAGCACCCTGGAGGGGGGAGCGCCGGATACCGCGGCCGCCTCCTCCAGGTCTTTGTGAATCTGGATCATCGCCGCGTTCAACGTCCGGGTCCCGAAAGTGATGTGGGAGATCACGAAGGCTACGACCAGGATCCACACGGTGCCGTAGACCGGGAAGAACGGCCCCGCGATGAGCGCGATATACATGAGCGCCACCGCGATAATGATGCTGGGGATGGCCAGGGGAATGGTGGCGAGGCGATCGAGGACGATCTTGCCAGGCATCGTGGAGCGCACGACGATCCAGGAGATCAGGGTGCTCAGGAGCATCACCAGCGTCGGCGCGATGGAGATGAGGACCGTCGTGTTGGCGACGGATTCCACGACCATAGGATTTCTGAGGTAGCGGTAAGCACTTAGCGAGACGCTGTTCAGGGCTTCGGCCGAAGGCACCTGGATGTAAGGCACCAGGGACACCCAGATGAGTGAAGAGAAAGGAAAGAGGATCGACAGGACGAAATAGAGCAGGACGAAAGCTCCACCCAGCCACTTCCACGACCCCAGCTCCGTCAGCCTGGGCCGGTACCCCTTGCCCGAGACGACCGCGTAGCGGTAGCTGGAGCGAATGACCTTGGAGTAATAGTAGGCCGCCACCATGGAGATGGCGAGAAAGACAATGCTGGTGGCCCCCACGATGCCATACTGCGGCACACTGCTCGACGCCCGGGTCAAGGTGAACACCCGGCTGCTGAAGAGGTGGATCTGTCCCGGGAGTCCCACGATCAGGGGAACCTCAAGCACCGCGACCCCAAGCATGAACATATAGATGATCGCGGCCAGGAGGCCGGGCCAGCTCAGGGGCACCGTGACGCGCATCAGCGTCTGCCAGCCCCCGACCCGATTTGCGTAAGCCGCCTCCTCCATCGCCGGGTCCATTTTGGCGAAAACGGCCGAAAGCATAAAAAAGGCGATCGGCACGAAGCTCAGGCCCTGGACGAAGGCCATCCCCGGCATCGTGTAGACGTTCATCGCGAAAGGCAGGCTCAACGTTCTCGTGAGGAACTGGTTGATGATCCCGATCGTCGGGCTGAGAAGGAGAACCCAGCCGATGGCCAGGAGAAAGGTTGGGATCAGGATGGTCATTCCGACAAGCGACCGGATGATCAGTTTGAAGGGGATGTCGGTCCGCTCCACCAGCCAGGCGATGGGAAAGCCGAAGAAGAGCGCGACGATCAGGGTCAGAACGGAAAAGATGACGCTGTTCAGGAGAAGCTGGTAGGTCGCTTTCTCCGCCAGGACGCTGAAGTTCGAGAGCGTGTACGGCCCCCGCAGCGTCGGCAAGTCCGGTACGAAGCTCATCCACCCGATCGTCACGAGCGGCGCCAGGACGAGAACGGCGACCACAAGCGCGACGGCGACAGCGACCCGGTAGCTCATGGATGGCCTCTTCAGCCTCGAGTTAGCCCGCCAGCTCTCGGATGATGACGCAGCGAGCGGGGGGCAAGTGCAGGTAGACGCTCGCGCTAGCCGGCAGATCCGTGAGGGGATCCGCCTTGACCTGGATCTCCTGGCGACCCACCCGGACGATGCAGTCCTGCGTGTCCCCGGCGAACATCGAGGCTTCAAGCACGCCCCGGATGACGTTGAGGCGCTGCGCCGGCCGTTCCATGGAGAGGGAGATGCCTTCGGGGCGGACCGCGACCAGGACCTTCTCACCCTCGCTGTGGCTGGGTCCCTGGGCGACGTGGCACGCCAACACACCGATAGGAGTCTCTACATTTACCGTAGCGTCTTCTGACTCAGACGCCTTCACCGAGCCCTCGAAGAAGTTGACCCTGCCGACGAATCCCGCCGTATAGGCGGCCCGCGGTGAAAGATAGATCTGCTTGGGCGTTCCCTCCTCAACGATCCTTCCGTCGTGCATGACGGCGATTCGGTCCGACATCTGGAGCGCCTCGAGCTGGTCGTGAGTGACGTAGATCGTCGTCACGTCGAGGCGCCGCGCAAGCATCCGAATCTGGAGGCGCATCTCCTCGCGGAGCTTGGCGTCCAAGTTACTCAGGGGCTCGTCCAGGAGGAGCACCTCCGGCTCGTGGGCCAGAGCGCGGGCCAGAGCCACGCGCTGCTGCTGGCCGCCGCTCAGCAGCGGCGCCGGCTGGGACGCTAACTCTTCGAGTTTCACCAAAGACAGCGCATTCATGACCCGATCTTTAATTGCACGCCTTGTAAGCTTTCGGTCGCCGGAAACGAGCGGAAAGGCCACGTTGTCGAGCACGCTCATATGCGGCCAGATCGCGTAGGACTGGAAAACCATGCCGATGTTCCGCTTGTGGCTCGGCACGAAGATTCTTTGGGCGGCGGAAAATACCGCCTTCTCTCCGATCCGGATCTCGCCCTGTTCAGGTTTTTCCAATCCCGCAATGCAGCGCAATGTGGTCGATTTGCCGCAGCCGCTGGGGCCGAGCAGGGTGTAGAACTCACCCTTGCGGGTCTGGAAACTGACCCCTCGGACAGCCTGGTGCGTCCTGTGCTCGGACGTGTAGGTCTTGCTCAAGTTGGCGACACTGAGCATAGACTCATTCGCCTCTTCCCCCAGGGGCCAGCCTCGACGCCTGGTCAACAACGAGCCCGGACCGCACGGCTCATGAAGCCGGGATGGGAGTTCGACGACGATTAAAATCCAAGAAGCTTGTTGAAGACCCGGTTCCGCCGTTCGTCCTCTTCCAGGTCGCCGAAGGTGACCAGCCGAGATCCCTTACTCTCCATCTCCCGCTGGATCTTCTCGATCGGCGAGCCCGGGACAAACGGCGAGCCGTATTTGACCAGGGAGTAGATATACTGCTGGGCCTCAAGCGTGACCAAATAGGCCAGCACGAGCTTCGCGGCATTGGGGTTGCGCGCTTTGTTCAATACCCCGAGCATGAAGTAGACTGTAGGCTGAGGATCCAATCCGATGATGGGCTGAACTGGTGCTCCCCGGGCTTCCGCCTCGGTATGCCAGATAGGGTAATCGCCGAAATATGCCACCGGCCGCTCGCCAGCAAACAGCCTGCTTCGGGCCTCTGGAAACCGTGCTATGAGCAACTGTTGTTTCGCAAGCTGCCGGCCAAACTCGACAGCCTTCTCCTCGCCCCACACACGCGCCAACAGAACTTCCTGGCGCGTCCCTAACGGGTGGATCAGCTTGCCCTTCCAGCGGGGATCGAGAAAGTCCTCCCACTTTTTCGGCAGGCTGGCCAGGTCGTCTTTCGAGATCGCTCGGCTGTTGTAATAGGGGAGATACCAGTTCACGCTCATGATGACGGACCCAATGATCTTGTCGATCATCTTCGGTGTGATGTGGGGAAAGAGCCGGGGCCAGTCTACGGCTTCGAAGGCGCCTCGCTGCTTGAGCCGGAAGAGCGTGGGCGCCGTCCCGGTCACCGCATCCCAGCTCGGCTGGCGGCCTGCATCCAGCTCCGAGATGACCGTCGCCGCGTCCTGGTCCATCCCCCGTGTTCCCAGGAGCCTGATCTTGAGATTCACGCCAAACTTCTTGTTTACGCCCTCGTTGATCGTCTTTTCGGAGCCTTCTTTCGCCGCCAGGTCCGTGTTAGTCCGGATCACGGCCTCGCCCTCCTGCTTGGCCGCCTGGATGATCTGATCGAGGGTCGAGGGCGCCGCCGCCCGCGCCAACCCACCACACGCAAGATAGACCAACATGGCAACCACGACCGAGAGGACTTCCTGAAACCGAGGCCGCGTTATTGACATAATCTCCCCTTCCTTTCGCATTGTGCTCTAGCGACGGTCACTTCTAGATTCCGAGACAGCAATGGCCCGGCGTTAACGCGCAGGTGACTATATCGAATGGCTTTCACGTGTCAAGCTTCGGTCCTCGGCCTGAGAACAAATTGACACCCCCTAAGCTCCCTGTTAGGTTAGGGCCGACAAAAAAAACTACAGGGAGCTTGCCTATGAAACTTCGCCGACGGCGGGATGCTCAGCAATGGATACTCGACCATATGGTGAAAACGACCGGTCGGGTGCAAAATTTCGCGACCGATACCCGGCAGCTTCCCCCTGCGGTCAAGACCTACGCCATGATCTCGAAGACCGTGGGGCAGCACGGCCTCCACGCGGAGGCGCTGGCGCGATCCGCGGACGCCGCCAGCCACCGGGTGACAGCGCTTCAGGCGTATACGAAAGCCATCGCTTCGTACATCGAGGCGCAACACACCATCTTCGAAGACGACAACGCGGAGAAGATCTACTGGTACACGCGGGCGTTGGAATGCCACGCGCGGGTGCGCGAGCTGGCCGGTCACCCGATCGAACGGGTCGAGGTGCCGTGGGAGAAGCGATCGCTGCCGGGAATGTTCCACCTCCAACCCGATCGAAAGCGCCGGCCCACCATCATCTTCATCCCCGGCATGGACGGCACGAAGGAATCTTCGGGCGTCGGTCCCCTGGGGAGCGCGTTCATGCCGCACGGCGTTCACGTCTTCACCTTTGACGGACCCGGCCAGGGCGAGAGCAACCTTAGAAAGATCAGGATCACGCATGACAACTACGAGCGCGCCATCTCCGCCGCGGTCGACTATCTTCTGACGCGACCGGAGGTCGATGCGAACCGGCTAGGCCTGATCGGCAGCAGCTTCGGGTCGCTGTGGGGTCTGCGGGCCGCCGCCACGGACGTGAGAATCAAGGCCGCCGCCGTTGTCGCGGTCTGCTTCGGGGACAAGCGCGGGATCTTCGAGCAGGCCTCGCCGCGATTCAAGCAGGTGTTCATGTACATGGCCGGCATCCACGACGAAGAGGCGTTCGATCGAATGGCCGAGCAGATGACCTCCTTCGGTTGCGGCGCCGCCATAAGATGTCCCACGCTTATCTGCTCCGGAGAGTTCGACCCCTTAACCCGGCTCAACGAGGTGCTCGCGATGTTCGAGGAGATCGGCGGGCCCAAAGAGCTTTGGGTGTTCGAGAACGAATTTCACGATTACCGGGGCCTTGGAAATCTCTGCGAGGTCGAGACGATCCACTTTATGATCGATTGGGTCATGGACGCGCTGGCCGGAAAGTTCCCTGAAAATCACCGCCGCATCACCCTCATTCCGGAGGCAGCCGGCGCGGGCCCGTATGAAGACCGGCCGCTATTCGCGCCGTGGCGACAGCCAGGGAGCCCGGCGGACCGTCAAACCTGAACACGAAAGCAAGGAGGGAAACATGAGCGATCAAGGAAAATCCATTCGAGAATACCTGCCGGGAAACGAGCGGCAGACACAACGCTCTTATTCCCCGGCGGTCATCACGACCGGAGGGAGAACCATTTATCTCGCCGGATTCGGCGGCGCAACCGACGAAACGGGAAGATCTCTAGCCGGCGACTTCGACGGGCAGGTTCGGACCGCCTTTAACAACATCCGCAAGACTCTGGAACGCGCCGGAGCGACGCTGGAGAACGTGGTGACCATGACGGTGTTCGTCACCGACATCAAGAACGGCAACCGCTTCGTCGAGATCCGCAAGGAGTTTTTTCCCGGCGGCCGCTACCCGGGGAGCGCGCTCATCGGCATCAAGGAGCTTGCGCGCCCGGAAATGATGGTGGAGATTCAGGCCATCGCGGTCGCGGACTGAGGTGCAGCACCGCTCCACGCACCCTGGTCTAGGGCAGTCGAGGCGCCTTCTTGTGCCACCCGGCTCCCCTTTCGTAGGCATGGGCGACGCGAAAAACCATGCTTTCCTGGAACGGGCCTCCGACAACCTGTAGCCCGAGGGGAAGTCCGGAGGACGAAAAACCACAGCATACGCTGATGGCCGGGAGTCCCGTCAGATTAAAAGGGAGTGTACACTGAATCCCGAGATTTCCGCGGGCGCCGCGCAAACTGATCTTTTCGCCGTCTACCTCCACTTCCCCTCGGTTGCATTCCTCGATCTTGGCCGCCGGGATTTCCGTTGTCGGGGCTACGATGACCTGAACCCGCTCAAGCGCCCGATCAAATTCTTCGCAGATGATTCTTCTGACTTTCTGGGCGGTCACGTAAGTCTCGGCAGGAATCGTCAAAGCGGCGATTTGCCGGTAAAGAAATCCCGGGCTGTAATCGCGCGGTCTAGATCTGAGATACTGAACATGCGAGGAAACCCGTTCAACCCACGTCGTGCAATTCTGCGCCGCTGGGACCAAGTCCATGTGAGGGATAGTAACCTCCTCGGCCCTCATCCCCAGGGATTCCAAAACCACGACGGCCCGAGCAAACGCTTCCCTGACCTCCCTTTTCGCCAGTTTATCGAAATAGTCCCTAATTATGCCCACCGTGAGCCCGCGAACGCTTTCTCCAATGCTCGCGGAATATTCGGGGACCGCTTCATCCGCGCTCAGCGGGTCCTTAGGGTCGTAGCCGGCGATGACTTTCAAGACCAAGGCGCAATCCGCCACCGTCCTGGTGAAAATCCCGATGTGGTCCGTCGAGTCTCCCCCGGTCCCGGGGACATCCCCGAACCGGCTTACTCGACCGTAAGTTGCCTTTAACCCAACGACGCCGCACATCGCAGCGGGATTTCTCACCGACCCCATATTGTCGCTTCCAATGGACCCCAGACACATGCTGGCGGCAACCGCCGCCGCAGAGCCACCGCTCGACCCGCCGGTGATTCGCTCTAAATCCCACGGATTGCGAGTGGTCCCGTAGAAGGGATTGATGGTCGTACCGCCGCTCGCCCATTCATGCATATTGGTCTTGCCCAAGATGATGGCTCCGGCCTCCTTGAGCCTGGAGACCACGGTGGCATCGAAATCCGGCATCCACTCCGAAAGGATTTTCGATCCGGCCGTTGTCCTCATGCCCCGCGTCGCCAAATTGTCCTTTATGGAAAAAGGAATTCCGTGGAGAGGACCGAGGTACCTATCATCGGCGATATCCCTTTCCGCTCTGCGCGCGTCCGCCATCGCCTGCTCCCCCGATAGGGTGACGTAGGCATTCATGACTGGATTGAGTCGCTCTATTCTCTCAAGGAAGAGACGCGTCACCTCAACCGGCGATACTTCGCGTCCCTTTATGCGCGAGGAGAGATCAGCGATGGTCGGCGTCTCCAGTTCTTTCGGCGTCATTTTTTGACCCTCCGATCTACTTTCGTCCAAGGCATGATCCCGGCTAGATCGATCTCATAGAGAGGTTGCAACATACGCCTGACCTCTTCCGCCTGGGCCGCAACGAGCCTGATCTCGTCCGCACTCAAGCCAAACCCGTATTCGACGTTAAGCCTCTTAATGACTTCTTCCATTTGGGTTCTCCACGACTAAAGGTTAGTCAAATTAGGCCACTACGAAAGTCCCTGTCAAGACATGTCTGGCGCTGCCGCGGCAAAGCAGTTTGACTCGATTGCCGAACATTGTTAGCCTGCCGCAGCTTTTGCGGCGGGCCGTATCGGTCCTAGGTCTCTTGCCTGCGGGAGTTTTGCGGTCCCGGGACGGTGAAAGTTTCTCAGCGGTCCGCCCGATGAGGAGGTCCTATGATCACGGATATTCACGCCCACTTCATGCCGCCCGAATGGATCACCGAGTTGCGGCGCAACGGTGCCCAGTACGGATGTAACGTTACGGAAGAGGCGAGCGGCGGGCTCTTGCTGCGGTTAGGCGATCAGAAGCCGTCTCCACTATTGCCCTCGCTTTCCGATCTCCCGACGCGGATCAAAGTCCTGGCAGAGCGGGGCCTGGAGCGCCAGGCTTTATCCCCGTCGATGGGTACGGTGGGCTACCATCTTCCGCAGCGTGAAGGACAGGCGTTGTCCAGACTCTTCAACGAAACCGTCGCCGCCGCCGCCAAGAGCTCGCAAGGGCGCTTCATACCGGTGGCGACGGTCCCGATGCAATCCAGCCGGGCTGCGGTTGAAGAGCTCGATTACGCGGTTAAAAAATTAGGCATCCGCATGGCAGAGATCGGCACCAACATCAACGGGGCCAATCTGGATGAAGAGTCTTTCCGTCCATTCTTCACCCGCGCAGCCGAACTGAATGTGCTTGTTCAGTTGCATCCACACCAGGAGTGCGTGGCAGGCGTTGAAAGGCTGCCCCGGTATTTTCTCAGCAATCTCATCGGTAACCCGATCGACACGGCCATCGCAGCGGCTTCGTTGATCTTTGGCAACGTGCTGGAAAGCCTGCCCTCGTTAAATGTCTGCCTGGTCCATGGCGGAGGCGCCCTGCCGTATCTCCTGGGTCGCGTCAACTATGGATATTCCGCCATCGAAATTGTCCGCACCGTGCCTAACTCTCCTGATCGCTACTTTCGCCGCTTTTACTTCGACACCCTTGTCCATGACACCAGAGCGCTGCGGTTCCTGAACGAACTGGCGGGTCCGGACCGCCTGATGCTCGGGACAGATTACCCGTACGATAACACAGGGGAGAAGGATCCTCTCGGCGCGCTCGAGCGAGCGGGGCTACGAGACTCTGAACCTATCCTCGGCGGCAACGCGGCGAAACTCCTCGACCTTGAGGACTGAAAATCTGGAAGATGGTGGAAATCCAGGCTACCGCCGTGGTGGACTGAACGGAACTCCCTGCAACCGGAGCTCTACCTCTTGATCAGGATTGAGCTAACCTTCTTCATCATCTCGGGTCCTTTTTGCATGAAGTACTTCGCGTCGATCTTAATGACTTTTTGACTGGCAACGAAACGAGCCATCGGCGTGTTCGGCCTATACATGGAGGTGAGGTTCTGATATTTGAGCTGCAGCTCCTGGCCCTCCCTGGTCAGCATTGCGGCGGCGACCAGGGCCGCGGCGTTCGGGTGGCGCGCCCGCATGGGCACGAACAGGAGATTGGTTTGAACCAGCACCGGTTCAACCTTGCGGGCAACGTCCACCGGAGCTCCCCGCTGCTCTTTGTGATATAGGGTGCGCTCGCGCTGGCTTATCCAGGCTATGGGAGTTTCACCCGAGACGAGGCGCTGAAGCACCTCCGGGTAGCGCAGCAGCTTGGGGCTCAAGGCGAGCAATTTTTCCAGATAGGCGAACGTTTTTTCCTCTCCCCACGCGCTCGGCTGCGCGAACATGATCCAGGGCTCGGGGACGATGACCAAAGCGATCTTTCCCTTCCACTTGGGGTTGAGAATATCGTCCCAGTGCTGGGGCGCATCCTGCGGCTTCACCGCGCTCGTGTTGTAGGCCGGCATCAGCGTGTAATTCGTATTGATGAGCGCCAGCCCGTCCCATTCCAAATCCTTAGCCGTCAGATGTGGGAAAAGCTCCAGCCAGGGCAAGGGCTCGATCGCCTTTTCCCGATACAGCGCCGCGCCTGACATATCCGTCTGATACATCAGGTCAAAGGTCGGAGGTCCGCCCGCCTTAATCTCAGTCAGCGCCTTGGCGCTAGCTGCCGGGAAGGTTGGTACAGGCTCGAATTTCACTTTAATCCTCACGCCGAAATGCTTCTCGGTCACCACCTCCATCTCCCGCACCATGTCCTGGGTCGGGAGCCCTGTGGCGGGGTCAGGACCCTGGTAGACGACTTCGGCTTCCTGGGAAGCCTTCTTGATCATCTCCGCAAGCTTAGGATTTACAGGCGTGGCTGACCAGGCGGCGTTTGCAAAACCAAAGCCAGTCGCCGCAGCAACAGCGACAACCAGCATCCCGCGGCTGAAAGACATCGTGCTAGACATTAGCGAAACCTCCTTTGCTTTTCCGTCCGCTACTTTTTCTTGAGGAGAATGCCCTGTATCCTTTTGGAAAGCTCCGCGCCTTCTCTGAGGATGAAGTCCACGTTGGTTGTTATGACTCTATGCTTGGCCGCAAACTCAGCCGCCGGGGTATTCGGCCGCGAAACGGACGAAAGGTTTCGGTACTTGAGCTCGAGGTCCTGTCCTTCCTTGGTCAGCATCGCTGCGGCCACAAGCGCGGCAGCGTTCGGCCGGCGCGCACCTTTAGGGATGCAAAGAACATTCATTTGCAGGAGCGCAGATTCGACCTCGACGACATCAACCGGCGTTCCGAGCCGTTCTTTCGCATCGATGGTCCGCTCGCGCTCGCTCAACCAGGTGACGACGGTTTCACCCGAAAGCACACGCTCGTGTACTTCGGGATAACGACCCAATTTGGGATTGTTCTCCACGATCTTGCTCAGGTACTTGAAGGTTTGTGCCTCACCCCAAGCAATCGGCTGGGCGAGGATCAGCCATGGGTCCGGGTAGATGGGCATCCCCAACTTGCCTTTCCACTTGGGATTTAAAAAATCGTCCCATTTCTTGGGGGCGTCTTGGGGTTTAATCAGGCGGCTGTTGTAGACCGGCATGAGAACATAGCTCGATCTGATGATTCCTAAGCCGTTCCATTCCAAATCCTTCGGCGTGATGAACGGGAAAAGCTCAAGCCAGGGAATTGGCTCCAGAGCCCTCTCCTTGTAGAGCGGTGCGCCGGACAATTCCGTTTGGTACATCAGATCGAATGTAGGTGGCGCGCCAGCCTTAATCTCAGTCAATGTCTTGGCCGTGGAAGCAGGATAACTTAAAGCGTTGTCGATCTTGATTCGAATCTTCACTCCGAAGTGCTTCTCCGTCGCGGCTTCCATTTCTCGAAGCATCTCCTGAGTCGGTCGGTTATTTGACGGATCGGGCCCTTGATAGACGATCTCGCCTTCTCGGGCGGCTTTTTTAATCATCTCGGCAAGTTTGCCTTTTGCGGCCTCAGCGGCCGCGGCGGAGCCCCGAGAGGTCGGCGCAACATAAACGATAAGGGCGATCAGAAATAAACGCCGAAAAAGCCTTCCTCTGTATGCCATACCGAATGCCTCCTTTTTTCCAAACAGTGGAGATGTAGCTTCACCTGCACACAATCAGCTTCCGCGGATAGTTGTGCAATGGCTCCAGCCCGCTCTCCGTCACGCGGAACATCTCGCCGAACTGCACCCCCCTCCTCGCGTCCTCGGTCACCACGTTGGGTTGGATGACCAGGCACATGTCCTTGCGGAAGCGGAAATTGGCCGGCGCGCCCCGGCTCGTCTTGCGGGTGCGGAGGATCGGCGGAAGCTGGTTGGCGCCGTGCAAAAAATCGTCGTAGATCGTGTAGCCCCGCGCGTGCACCACTTCCGCGGCATCGAGCACCGGCTCGACGTCCGTGCCCTCCTTGATGACGGCTGCGACCCGCTCGAAGGCTTCCACGGCCGCGGCGTGAATTTTCTGGTATTCGGGCGTGGGGCCTTCGCCGATCGTGAAGGTCCGTAGAATCTGGCCCGTATAGCCCCAGTAGTTGGCGCTGAGCTCCACGACCAGCACATCCCCTTTTTGCACGACCCGATTCGACATGTACTGCTGCGGCACGCCGCCGTGGGGATCGCGCATCGGAGTCGTGATCATGAAGTGGATGCCGTTCACCCCGCCTTCGCCGAGATAGGCATCCTCCACGATCTTCGCCAGCTCATGCTCTGGAATCCCGGGACGGGTGTGCTCAGCCAAGGCGGCAACGGAGCGATCACTCATCGCGGCGGCGATTTTCATGCGCGCGATCTCCTCGGCGCTCCTGATCTGCCGCTGGTCGCGCAACTCCCCGGAAAAATCGATCCACTCGACCTGCGGCAACGCTTCGCGGAGGCGAAAATAGTGCTGGTAAGGCAGCCCGCCCACGATCCCCGCCTTCCCCCGCTCAATGCCGCGCTCTTTAAGGTTCTCGATCACGCTGGGCACGGAATCGACCGAACCCGTGGCGCTCGATCCGCCGAAGCGGACGTCCTCAATGATCGCCATTCGCTTCGCGTTGGGCAGGTGATTGGAAAGCTGAATGAAGAGCGTCGCCGCCCCGTGGTGCGGAAAGACAAAGTGGGCTTCCGTGGTGGTCAACCAGTTGGTGAGATAATGGATCTCCGGGCTTGAGCCCCGGCCGTAAAACAGAAGCGTCTGGACGCCTTTGCGCTCCATACGCTCCCGCACCTCGCGGTAGCGCCGCTCGTATTCCGCAGGAGAAAAGGCCACATAAAGAGGGTCGTGATGCATATCAACTCCTTTAAGTTTTCATCGACATCCCAAAGGCTCTTCTTATTAAAGCCGTGCCGCTTTGTCAAAACTCCTTCTTTTTTGATTTGACCCGACCCCGCCGTTTTGCTAGCGTACGCTCGGAACCGTACCCACAAGCGACAATGTCTCAGGACGAAAGGAGAATCCCATGGTCAGAATGGCACCGAAGCTAACCTTTGGCACGTCCATTGCGGACTGGCAAGAGCGCATCTGGCGGCCCGCCCGGAGAACACGCGCTACCTCAGCGCGCTCCGGGGTCCGGAGTTTATGCCCCAGCTCTGGTACGTGCTCTTCTTCGCGGAACACGATCCCGTGGTCTTCCACCACGCCGGCTGGATCCGCATGTACCCCTCCCAGACCCCATGGATCAAAAACTGGCGCCTCGCCCGGAGTTGGTTGAGTGCGGGCCCGGGCAAAGACGCGACAGCCGAGGAAAGCAAGCTCTTCGCTGACGGCATCTACCAGGAACTCGCCGAGCGGAAGCTTGAGAAGGAGCCTTTGGGAGTTGTCGGATTCGACGGCGTCGCGCAGCAAGCGCTTGCGGCCAAAGGGATCAAGACCGCGGATGGTTGGTCGATCATGCTAGAGGCCACCAAAACCAAGACCGTGGATGAGATCAACTGTCTGAAGATGGCGTTCGCCGCCGGGGACGCCGC
>JACPAM010000301.1 GCA_016180805.1 Deltaproteobacteria bacterium
TAGTCCAAGAATCAGCTCGATCCCCTTCGGATCTACCTGAAGGGTTTTCTCCATGGCCTTGGACTCAGCCTCCATCGAATAATTGATCACGTCCTTGTCCTCGACTTTGGTGTATTTGGTGATGATCTGGGCAGTGCCTTCCCGGTTCGTGAGAAAATAGTGAACCCCTTCGGCATAAGCCCGCACGAACTTCGCAATCTCCGGCTGTTTGCGCCCCACTGTAGTGCGCGAGGATACGAGAACCGTTGCGGCAAAGGGGATCTTCATGGCCGTGATGTCCAGGATCACCTTGTAGCCCAGCCTCTGGGCGAAGAGATCGTGCGGCGGGGTTGTGGTGAGGGAGTCAATCGACCCCGCCTTGAGAGCCGGAATTCCTCGTCCAGTATCACCAAGCTGAATGTATTGAAGATCTCGTAGGGGATCCATCTGGAAGCGGGCGAGGGCGGCTATGGTGTACATGTCCGGGTTCGAGCCGACCCGGTCAATGCCGTGCCGTTTTCCCTTGAGATCCTGGACGCTGGCGATCTCCTTCCTGCCAACAATCGCCCCCACCATGGCGGTCTTGCTTTGCCCGATGATCACGAGATCCCTGGCCCCTCCGAGGATTGCCCGTGTCGGGGCAAATCCGCCGATGATTCCCACATCTACTTCGCCCGCCAGAACCGCAGCGGTCCCGATCGGACCGGAGGCGATAAAGACGAGCTTAACGTCAAGCCCCTGCTTCTTGAAGAAACCCGCTTCCTTGGCGATCCACATGGGAGCCATGGAGACTACCGGTGCCGTATAAAATGCTGTGAGCGCCTGGGATTGGCCCCAGCTCTCTTTGCTCGAGCCAACGGACACGGCAACGGAGATTCCAAGAAGCACAAGCATCTTAGCAAAAGTTGCCATCGTGAAACCCTCCGGGTGTAGAGATTCGCTCCCCACGATCTGGATCGAGGGAGCTAGCCCACGGGGCCATGCCAAAAATTGGCCTAAAATAGGGCAGATTTTTAAGGAAGGCAAGAGAGAAAGGCAAAGGGCAAAGAACAGGCTAGAGGCGGGAGGCAACAGACAATGGCGGACAGGAAAGGGATAACGGCGGAGGGCGAGAGGCGAAACGTTGACACAAGAGCATCCCATTGGATAGTCTGTCGCACCGAGGCGAGAGGCGACAGGCAACAGAATCAGAGCCAACAGGGCAAAAAATGACGGACGAGCGAGAATTCTACGTCTTCTCCGCTGATGACCTCAAGGATTTCTCCGCCAGGGTGTTCATGCATTTCGGCATTGGAGAAAACGATGCCAAGCAGGCTGCGGATGTTTTGGCCAGGAGCGATTTAAGAGGCATCGACTCCCACGGCGTGGCGCGGTTGCACACGTACTTCGACATGCTCGCGCTGGGGAGAATCAATCCCAAGCCCAATCCGGGAAAAGGTCAGCGTGGCCACCGTCGATGGAGACAACGGCTTAGGCTTGGTCGTGGGGCCTAAGGCGAATGAGATCGCCATGGAGAAGGCGGAAAAATACGGCTCGGGCTGGGTGAGCGTATGCCATTCCAACCACTTCGGCATTGCCGGCTACTATCCGTTGAAGGCGCTGGAAAGGGACCTCATCGGCTGGGCCATGACCAATTCCACGAAGCTCGTCGCCCCCTTGTGGGGGGCGGAAAGAATGCTCGGAACGAATCCGATCGCCATAGCATTTCCAGGTTACAAAGAGCCTCCGATCGTCATAGACATGGCCACCAGCGCCGCGGCCTACGGAAAGATAGAGATCGCCCTACGGAAGAAAACTGAGCTTCCGAGAGGTTGGATTATCGATAAAGAAGGCCGCATGACGACCGATCCTCAAAAGATGGTCAACGGAGGGGCGCTCCTGCCCCTGGGTTCTGACAGAGAATCGGGAGGACACAAAGGCTATGCGCTTGGGGCGATGGTCGATATCTTGTGCTGCGTCTTAAGCGGCGCCAACTGGGGTCCTTTCGCGCCGCCCTTCGCTCTGAGGCAGGAGATCCCGACGCGCAGCGTGGGTAAAGGTATCGGCCACTTCTTTGGAGCCATGCAAATCGACGGCTTCATCGACAAAGAGGAGTTCAAGAAACAGATCGATGAATGGATTCGCGTGTTCAGGAGTACGAAGCCCGCTCCGGGCACGAACGGGCCGCTGATCCCCGGCGATCCTGAGAGGGAAGCGGAGGCTGTTCGAAGCAAGGAAGGCATCCCTTTGATAAGGCCTGTGGTGGATGATTTGCTGGACATCTCAAGAAAAACAGGCATCCCCTTCGGGATAGATAAAGTCTGAGACGAATGACCTACAGCCGTACCATCATGTTTTTGATGCTTCTGGTCCTGGCCCTTATCTCCCAGACAGGTCACTCGGCCGTACCGCAAGCGCCCGAATACGATTTGGAGGTCTCTTTCGATATCCCCCGTTCGAAAATCGCGGGCTTGGGGAAGATCCGCGTCCTGCGCGGGAAGCCGTTGATGTTCCGGGCAGGGCGCCTCACGATTCATAGCGTCCAGCTCAACCGGCAGCGCGTGGATTTCCAGCTTCGGGACGGCACTCTAAGGATCGTGCCGCCGGAGAGCGGCGCCCTTGAGATTCGTTACGAAGGAGTGTTCGAGCCAGCCGGGACTTTTTCGGGTTCCCATGAGGGAGCTTTCCCTGGCGTCATCGGCCAGCAAGGGATTTTCCTAATGTCAGCCTGGTATCCACAGATCGAAGCGCTTGCAAACTACCGGCTCAAGGCCGCTCTCCCTCCCGGATACGTCGCTGTCTCCGAAGCCGAAAGAATCGAAAAGGTCGAGCACAGCGGCGGGGTAACGTTCACCTTTGAATTTGAGCGCCCTCTCGATGGGATCAGCTTTGTCGCAACGGACCGCTATCAGGTCACGCAGGACCGCTTCCACGGCATCGAGTTGTTTGCCTACTTTTTTCCTGAAGACCAGGCGCTCGCAACGAGGTACCTGGACTACGCGAAGAGATACATCCAACTTTACGAGAAACTTCTGCTGCCGTTTCCTTTCAAGAGATTTGCGATCGTCGAGAATTTTCTCCCGACAGGCACCTCTATGCCCACCTACACTCTCTTGGGCCAGGACGTTGTGAGACTTCCGTTCATCGTCGAGACCTCCCTGGGGCATGAAATCCTCCACCAGTGGTTCGGCAACCAGGTGTACGTCAGGGAGGAGCGGGGCAATTGGGCGGAGGGCTTGACGACCTATCTCGCCGATCACCTGTACGAAGAGCAAAAGAGCGAGGGATGGAGATACCGCAAGCAGATCCTCATCGATTACGCGAGCTATGTCCGGGACGATGACTTCCCGCTCAGGAACTTCACTCACAGGTTCAATTCCGCTTCGAGGTCGATCGGGTACGGCAAATCCGCCATGGTATTCCACATGCTGCGACAAATGACGGGAGACGGCGTCTTCTTTGGCGCCCTCAGGGGTTTCATCCGGCAAAACCAGTTTCAGCGGGCCTCCTGGGACGATCTTAGAAAGGCATTCGAGGAACAATCGGGCGGAGAGTTGGCGTGGTTCTTCAACCAGTGGATTGAGCGAAGAGGGCTTCCCGAGCTTCAAATGAGCGACTTGGTCGTCGGGCGCAGCGGGAGCGCCTTCGCGCTCAGCTTCGATCTGGTCCAAAGGGGAGAGATCTATAAACTCGACGTGCCGGTAACGGTTTACTACGGGTCGGACGGCGAAAAAAAAACGCGGATTCGGCTCGACGAAAGAAAGAAGAGCGTTCGGATCGACTTGGAGAAAGAACCCTCCAAGGTCATCATCGATGAAGACTTTGATATCGCGAGAAAACTCGCGGAGCCGGAAGTTCCCCCCGTCATTGCGAGCCTGTTGGGCAACGAGAAGCTGATCGTGGTCCGGCCCATTCGCGACGAATCCTATTATCACGTGGTCATCGAAAGTTTCCGGGCAAGAGGCGCGGAAGTGAGAGCCGCTGAGTCGCTCAACGACGGGGAAATCCAAGCCGCCTCCTTCCTGCTTCTCGGTAGGGGGAATCCGGTTATCCGGAGGCTCTACGGGAGCGTGGAAATCCCGGACAGCGGATTCAACATCGCCGTCAAAAAGAACCCGTGGAATCCCGTGCGGGCCGTAGGGATCGTCTCCACCGACTCGGCCACGGAGGCGAAAGCTGCATTTCCAAAAATCTTCCACTACGGGAAATATTCTACGCTCAGGTTCGAGAAAGGGGTCAACGTCTCCAAGACCATCGAGGCGTCCGAGCGAGGAATCCAGAAGGTTTTGAGGGAGGAACCGACGGCGCTCGACCTGTCGACCTTACAAAGGCTCGCGGATGTGATGGAAAGGCTAGCCACCAAGAGGATTATCTACGTGGGTGAAACCCACGATAAATTCTCGCATCACGAGGTCCAGCTCCAGGTTCTTCAGGGCCTGTACCGGCGACATCCCAAGATCGCGGTCGGCATGGAGATGTTTCAGAGGCCATTCCAAAAAGCGATCGACGACTACATCGCTGGCGCCATTGACGAGCGCACCTTCTTAAAACGGTCCGAGTATTTCAAGCGCTGGGGCGTTGACTATAATCTCTACAAGCCGATTTTGGACTTTGCCAAGACCCAGCAGATACCCGTGGTCGCGCTCAACGTCCGGCGCGAGATCGTCGAGAAGGTCGCCAAAGGGGGGCTCGGCTCACTCTCCAGAGACGAGAAGCGGGAGATTCCTCAAGAGCTGGATTTCTCCGACCAGGGGTATCGTGCCAGACTCGAAGAAATCTTTAGAGCGCACCAGAATTCTCAGCAAAGAGATTTTACATTTTTCTACCAGGCTCAGATTCTTTGGGATGAGACCATGGCGGAATCGATCGACGGGTTCCTGAAAAAAAACCCCGACTTCCGGTTGGTCGTGGTGGCCGGAGGGGGCCATCTTCAGTATGGTTCGGGTATACCCAAGCGGGCCTTCCGGAGAAACGGATTCGATTACGCGATTGTATTAAATGACGCCGGAGTTGAGAGAGGAATCGCGGACTTTATCGTTTTTCCCGGACCCTCGAAAACAAAAACGACTCCCAAGCTCATGGTTTTCCTCAAAGAGCAGGATCAAAAGGTGCGCATCGCAGGGTTTGTGAAAGACAGTGTCTCCGAGAACGCGGGTCTCAAGGTAGAGGACGCTCTTCTATCGCTGGATGGTTATCCCGTGGAGGGCATAGAGGACGTCAAAATCGCTCTCTTCCACAAGAAAGCGGGGGAGACGATCAAGGTCAAAATCAGACGGGCGGGTTTTTTCTACGGTCACGAAGAGCTGGAATTCGAGATCAAATTACCATAACAACGCCGTTCTGAAATTTCATGGCCCATCTCTTCCCGTGCCGTAACTTCTCTCTATCATGCTCTTTGCAAAAAAAGAATTGATGCCTGACATGGTCCTCATCCTGGAAGGCTCCTTTTTGATGGGGAGCGAGGAGGGACAGGAAAACGAGAGGCCCGTTCACCGGGTGTGGCTGGATAGCCGTTCACCGGGTGTGGCTGGATAGCTTCAGGATAGGAAAATTTCCGGTCACCAATAGAGAGTACGGAATCTTTGTCGATCCTTCGACACGCTCAGGATCGACCCCGACCCTTCGGCAGGCTCAGGGTCATCCCGAGTGCCATCGAGGGATGAGCAGGGCCGAACGGGTCGACGAAACCCACGCCCCAGTCCCGCCCTTTTGGTCGGATCCGATGTTTTCAGACCCCGAGCAACCGGTTGTCGGCATCAGTTGGGAAGACGCGACCGCCTACTGTAAGTGGTTAAGCCAACGGACCAGGGAAAAGTTCCGTCTTCCCACGGAGGCCGAGTGGGAGCGCGCAGCGCGGGGCGGGCGAGAAGGCAATCTCTACCCCTGGGGAGATGAGCCGCCCTGGGAGAGACCCTACCCGGGCTGCGATCTGAAGACGGGCGGGCCGGAGCGGGTGGGCATCAATGAACCCAACGACTTTGGCCTCTATGATATGAGCGAAGGAGTCCATGAGTGGTGCAGCGACTATTATGATCCCGGCTACTACCGCTACTCGCCGGAGCGGAATCCCCAGGGTCCCTCGACCGGACGAAGACGGGCGTCCCGGGGCGGGTCCTGGCGACACCGGATCAAATTCAGCCGCTGCGCGGCAAGGAGCTCCTTACCTCCGCCCTTCAGATATGCGGATTACGGCTTTCGTTTGGCGATGAGTGTTTCCGAGCAGGGCCTTTAGAATTTTCTGCCCGCCTAAAATCCCCTGTTGCCTCATGCCTTTTGCCTCGGGTCTCACCGGTTGATATCTCCTTCGGCTCCCGGAGCCTTTATGTATTTGGGCATGGTCTTGCCGCGCAGGTCGTAGATGTATTCGATGATCTGGCGGTTGGACATGTGCTTTTGCCGCTCGTAGCGGTTGTGGTGAACGATATCGCTCAGCAGACGGCGGACTCCTTCCTTCGCCGAGACATCCGGATAGCCCACGGGAATGATCAGGTAGAGATTCATTACGTCGGGCACGTCCAAAACCCGCTTGAAACCCTCTTCGATGTGGATCGTGACCCACTGCGTGCCAAGGCCCATCGACGCCGCCGCCAGGTGCATGAGCATGCAGGTGTTAGCCAGGGCATCGGTCAGGTGGGATTGGTGCCGGCCGAAGGTATGTCCCCCCATCACGGTGGCCCATTGTCTTCGCCCGTCGCCTAAAACGACGATCAGCGCCGGCGCATCGGCCCAACCGGGGCGAGCTTTGAGCTTGCGCAACTGCTCCTCAGGCTCACCTGTGACGTGAAATGCCGGGTGGCGCAGCTCCGGCAGGCGCATCTGCTCCATCCAAAAATTGTACTCGTCCATTTCTTCCCGATAGACTTTGAAGAGAGCCTGTTTGACCGCAGGGTCGGTCACGACGATGTACTCCCAGGGCTGGGCATTGGCTCCCGACATCGCCCAACGGCCCGCTTCCAAAATTTTTTCAATCGCGCCCTCGGGGAGCGGGTCCGGCTTGAGCTTGCGGGTGCTCATCCGCCTTTGGAGCAGCTCCATCAACATGTCGTATTGTGGCGTCATAAAAAGTGTGATATTAAAGGGAAGCGCAGTATCGGACGTCTCCCTGGCTTTGGGGCAGGCCCCTGCGCAGTCCTGAGCTCCATCCTTGACACACGAAAGGGCGATTCTATAGAAAGGGCTGGGAAGGCCGGGGGCGGTCGGGGTGTCCGACGGCCGGATGAAAAAAGGAGGACTCAAACCATGGTCAAAAAATGGCTGCTCATCGGGGCACTACTATTGGGGATGCCGTTAAGTCTCTTCGCCCAAGAGCGTTATGCCATCAGCTACGGTGGCTTCGCAGGATTCCAGGCGACCATTTGGGCCATGCAGGATCTGGGACTTTTGGCAAAGTATGGTTTGAACGGTGATCTGGTCATGATCCCGGGTACAGCACGCGGGGTGCAGGCTTTGCTCGCGGGCAGTACTCACTTCGCACAAGTCGACGCTACCGGTCCTATTTCCGCAGTGGTGCAAGGCGGAGACATCGTCATTGTCGCCGCTTCCCTGAACAAGTTCCCCTTTAGCATGGTGGCGCAAAAGGAGATCCGCAGGCCTGCGGAGCTGGTCGGCAAAAAGGTCGGCATTATTAACTTCGGCGGCGCCAACGAGCTTGCGGTTGTCCTGGCCCTAAAAGAATGGAATATTCCGCGGCAGGCGGTCACCCTCCTTCCCAGCGGGGAGGCAGCGACCAGGCTGGTTGGCATGGCCAGCAAAGCCCTCGATGCTACCGTTCTATCGCCCCCTGAGACCATCGAGGCCGCCCGCATGGGCTTAAATATCCTTGCTCACATGAGCGACCTCAAAGCCTCTTTTCCCATGAACGCGATCGCTGTTCGGCGCTCATTCATGGAAAAGAACCGAGACGTCGTCAAGCGCTTCTTACAGGCTCATAGCGAGGCTACACTCCAGTTCATAACGCATAAGGAAAAAGGCTTGGCGGTCTACAGCAAGCGTCTCAAGCAGAAAAACCCCAAGGTCATAGAGGAGACTTATACATACTACAGCAGGGCTTTCTCCTTTCCTCCGCGTGTGGCTCACGAGGGCATGCGCCACTCCATGGATCTGGTGGCGCAGCGAGCGCCGGGAGGAAAGGTGGACGCAAATCTCGAACGATACCTGGACGAGAGCGTCGTCGATGAGCTGGAGCGGGAAGGCTTCTTCAAAGAGATCGCCCGGCGCTAGCCGGGCAACGGCTCTCGGGCCGATTGGGTCCGAGGCGGGCCGGGGAGAAAGAGAGGCTGGCTTGTTACCTGGCCTCCATCCGTTACGAAGAGATCCCCGAATCGGTTCGCCAGTCCGCATGGCTCCACATCCTTGACACCATCGGGGTCATGCTCGCTGGCTCCCGCCTCGATGCCGGCAAAAGAGCCTATGCCTTAGCCGCCTCGGTGAGCGAGAATTCTCCGGCAAAATTCTCTGTCACCTTGCCCGCAGCCGCTAAGAAAGTTTCGCTTCTCGATGGCGTCTTCGCCATGGCCACCGCGGCTCACTGCGGCGAGATGGATGACATCCACAGCGGCGCCGGAACCTGCGTCGGTGGGATGGTGGTCCCCGGGGCGCTCGCGCTCGCCGAAAATCATCCCGTTGACGGCTGCAGGTTTCTGGAGGCCGTCGTTGCCGGCTATGAGACTACGGTACGCGTCGGCCTAGCCATCGACGCCCCGCGCCTTTTCTCGGCGGGGTGGTGGCCGAGCACCCTGTGCGGTGTCTTTGGGGTAGCCGCCGCCGG
>JACPAM010000302.1 GCA_016180805.1 Deltaproteobacteria bacterium
CCGACCTTTCTCGCAACCGTCGAGCGCTACAACAAAGCATGTAGCGACGGCGTGGAGCGTGAGCCCGACTTCGGAAAGCCACTTAAGGAGTCGAGAAAATTCGATACTCCTCCCTACTATGGCGTGCAGATTTTTCCGCTCGCGCGCAAGAACTTCGGCGGGATCAAGACCGATCTTACATGCCGGGTGATGAACAGATTTTTCGAGCCTATTGCCGGCCTCTACGCCGCCGGCGAGGTATCGGGGATGGCCGGAGGCCACATCAACGGCAGGGCGGGTCTGGAGGGCACTATGATTGGTCCTTCGATCTTCAGCGGCCGGGTCGCCGGCGCCTGGGCTGCCCAAGAGGCCGGCTTCGGCACGGGCTTCAAAGGCAAACCCAACCGCCCGGGTTAACCTTTGGCCATTTTAGCCGACACTAACTTCGGCTGGGTCCCTTGATCCGGTCACATCTTTGATCCGACACCATCGCCCGGACTGGCTCTCCTCAGCCGGCCCTGTCGTTTGGACAGAGCTATCGGAACGTCAGAGCTCCCTTTCCCTGAGATTGTCCGGCTCTTGTTGACAGCCGTCAATCCATCAGTAAGAATGTATTAAATTATTACGAGGAGGCCCTCGCCATGGAGCTTGCCAAAGTGAACGCCCATTACCAAGTTACGATCCCCAAATCTGTCCGGCAAAAGGCGAAGGTCAGGAAAGGTTCTTACGTGAAGGTTGATTACCGAGACGGCGCGATTTTCATCCGACCCATAACCCTCGTGGAGGAAAAACACGACTTAAAGAGCCTAAGGCAGGCGGCGGAAAAGAAGTTCGCTGAGGTCTGGAAGGACGAAGACGATGCCGTCTGGGAAAGTTACCTATAGGCAGCAGCGAGACATTCTCCTCACAAGATTCCCTTTCTCAGATCTCGTAGGATCCAAAGTTCGACCTGTGCTTGTCTTGTCGAATGATGTCTATAACCGACGGCATTCGGACCTGCTTATATGTGCCATTACCAGCAGTCCCAGAACTCACGAATACGCGGCAAGTCTCACCGCAGGCGATCTTGAGCAGGGAGTTCTGAAGGTTGAGAGCAAAGTTCGAGCGGACACGATCACCTCCATAGAGCAGGGGATTGTTCTCAAGAAAATCGGACGCGTCGCAAAAGCCAAATACCAGCAGGTCGTCAGTCTTGTCCAAAAACTCATCTGGGCCGCCTGATCCCTAAAACATTGCCTAATTGTTTGCTGTTGCCTCTTGCCTCCTGCCCGTTTTTGTTGCCTAACGCCTATTGCCTGTTGCCTTCTTCGTAAATTTGCCCACTTTTACGCGAAACTAACTTCGGCTGGGCCCTCTCTGCCAATATGAGTGAGACACTTACCCTCTCTGAGTTTAGTGTAGAATAGGGGGCGAGTAAGGAGCTGACGATGGGAATGATGGATGGTGAGGGGTTATCCTCATCCGGAGGCACCGGGGTCAGGCCCTTCAATCGAGTCCGCTGAAAAACCCCCTATTCATGAAAATTTGGGAGGTCAAAAATCATTAACCGGGTTCAGAAAATCGATTGCGGGGCATTTGTGGGCGAAAAGTTTTCTGGTCATCTCCACGGAAAGAGTTTTTCAGCAGAATCTCAATCTCGACAATCTTCTCCATAAATAATTAAACTCATTACCCGGAACGCCAACGCTGTGAAGGTTCGGTTGGCGTGAGTCCGTTCCGTCAATATCTGATCGACGGCGAAGAGCGTGCCTACCCCCATATGCTCTGCCTCGATATCCGGTGCCAGGCATGCCTATTTGATATTGCCGCCGTTGACGTAACGCGTCTCCTCGGAAACAGGGAATTTTGTATCATCAATTCCCCTATGGCCGCGCATGGGCGGGCTTGAAGCGTTTGACCTTAATCTGAGCGCCATGCATGCGGGCCTGGGCGGCATCGTAACCGGCCTGCATTTTCAAGAGCAGATCCATGCTGACGCCGAACGCCTTTTCCAGGCGAAGCGCCATCTCAGCGGAAACAGAGGCCTTGCCGTTGGTTACATCGGACAGGGTTGCGCGGCGAACGCCGAGAATTTCGGCCGCGCTGGTTACGGTCAAACCGAGAGCTTCGATGATCTGCTCCCGGATGATTTCGCCCGGATAGGGTGGGTTCTTCATAGCCATGGCTTATTCCTCCTAATGATAATCCTCAAAGTTCACTTCGGTGACGGTATTGCCTTGAAGCCTGAAAGTAATCGACCGTCTACCAATTAGTTTAAACTGGCTCTTACGCCAAGCCGGAGAAAATGTCCATCTTTCCCTGGAATCCAACCTCAGAAGCTTGGGGTGGCGAATCATCCGACGTGGCTCTGGTGGTTTTGCAGGTACCACTCGGCGATTTCTTCGCGCTTGGCCCACCACACACCATCGAACCGCTTCACGTATTCGATGAATTCGCGCACGGCGCGCACGCGGAACGGCTGGCCGATCACGTGCGGGTGCAGACCGATGCTCATCAGGCGCCCGCTCCCGGCGCCCTCGGCGTAAAGCACGTCGAACTGCTCCTTGAATACCTCGACGGCCTCGCTGGTCGACATGCCGCGGCGCAGGAAGATCATGAAATCGTTCATCTCGACGGTGTAGGGAACCGAGACGATCGGCCCGTGCTTGGTCTGGATCAGATAGGGCTGGTCGTCGTTCATCAGGTCGTTGAAGTAGATCAAGCCTAACTCGGCGCAAATGTCGGCGGTCTGCGTCGTCGAGCGGAGCGAGGACGAGAGCCAGCCCTTTGCCGGGCGCCCGACGACCTGTTCGTAGACCCTGAGCGTCTCGCGGATGATCTCGCGCTCTTTCTCGGGTTCGAACTGGTAGTTGGTCAAGAGATCGCTCTGCACGAAGTTGTGGGCGACGAGCTCCCATCCCCGCTGGTTGATCGCATCGATCACGGCGCGGCGCTCGAGCCCCATCTTGGCGTTCATCGTGCAGGTCGCCGGCACGCCTGCCTTGTCGAAGATGTCGATCAGCCGCCAGATGCCGACGCGCTGGCCGTACTCGCGCCAGGAGTAATTGGGAAAGTCGGGGACGTTCCCGGGAAGCGGGTCCGGCAAGATCGCCGGCCCGCCGGCGTAATACGGTTCCGCCGAGTCCTTCACCAGGTCCCAATATTCCAGGTTGAACGTGATCATCAGCGCAAGGCGAGCCCCGTTGGGCCATTTCAGGGGTTTGCGGTGTGGCATGGGGACATAGTCGTAGTGCATTCAGACCTCCCTTTGTAGCGGCATGAGCCGCCGTGATAAAAGCGATAGCAATTGGCGCCAGGACCGTACCCGGCGCGCGAGCAGCGGGGCGTCGACGACCGCGACGATGAGCAGCACGGCGCCGGTGGCGATCTCGTGCAGATAGGGTGACGCCCCGACCGCGTTCAGTCCCGAGCGCAAGAGGCAAAGGATCAGGACGCCGGCGGCGATCGAGAGCGGTCGTCCCCTGCCCCCCGTCAGCGACACGCCGCCGATGATCGCCGCGGCCGACGCGGGCACGAGGACATCGGAGAGCGCGATCGGAGAGGCCGCCGCGAGGCTGTAGCTCAGCAGCACGCCCGCAAGCGCGGAAAGCCCGCCCGAGACCGCAAACACGCCGACCACGACGCTGTCGGTGCTGACTCCCGCGACCCGACTCGCGCGCCGGTCGCTCCCGGTCGCCACCACGTCGCGCCCGATGCGGGTGAGCGACATCACCATCGCGGCGATCAGGAAGACTCCCACCGTGACGGCGCTGCGCATCGAAAGAACGCCCAAGATCGGTTTGTTGAGCACGAGCGCGATGCCCATGTTGGGATAGACGATGGTCTGGCTCCGCGTCAGCACATGGGTGATGCCTTCGAAGGTCAAAAGCCCGCCCAGGGTAACGCCGACGGAGCGGATTCTGAGCCCCGTCATGATGAGTCCCTGGAGCATGCCGCCGGCAATGCCCGCGCCGACACCGAGCAGCGCGCCGAGCCAGGGATTGCCAGCGCCGGTGAGGACAGCGACGCACCCGGCGAGGCTGAGCATCCCCGCCACCGAGAGGTCGAACTCCTTGATCAGCATGGAGAGGCCGAGCCCAAGGGCCACCGGACCGAGCGTTGCGAAGAGCTGCATGACGCTGAAGGCGGTCGCAAGACTCAGGAACCGGCCGCCGCCGCGGTCGGCCACGGCGAG
>JACPAM010000134.1 GCA_016180805.1 Deltaproteobacteria bacterium
GTAGAGGAGGCTATGGCTGATTTAACAACTGAGGAGCGGGATAAGATCCTTAGGTATACAAGCGGGATGACTATGTCCAACCTATGGGACCGCAATGCCAGAGAGCACCCTAACCGAGCGGCTATAGGGGATCCAAGAGTCACCTTGACCTGGGCGGAGGCTAAACAGTGGATAGATAGAGTTGCGCTTGGTTTGTCGGAGTTGGGCATTCAAAGAGACGAAGTGCTTGTTGTTCAACTACCCAACTGTGTAGAGCTTCACTTGCTGCGCGTTGTCGGGGAGAAGGCGGGAATACGTTGTGTTCCCGTAACCGCCAACATGCGGGAGAGAGAGCTAGAACATATCCTGGGTCAGACGGAGGCTGTTGGCGCCGTAACCTCGTGGATCTACCGGGGGTTCAATTATGTTGATATGCTTGAACAAATTGGCCCTCGCCTAGGCTGTTTGAAACATATCTTCATCGTCGGCGATAAAGCTCCTGAAGGCTTGGTTTCTATCAAGGCCCTGGCTGAGCGACGATTGGAGACAAAATGTTCTCCTGACTCTTTCGACGAAAGACAATACAGAGAAGAGGAAATTTCGCTCATCTGTCACAGCAGCGGGTCGACTGGCCTTCCTAAGCTTGTTCAGTACTCCCCTGCCGCCTGTTCGGCTGCCGGCAAGTGGTTTATGGAGCATTTGGGCCTTACCGCGGATGACGTTGTGGCCGCTATCGCCCCGGCAGCCCGTGGACCAAATCTTCCGGTCTACTTCGCTGCCCCGTGGGCAGCGGCCACTATTGCCATGCTTCCGTGGTCGGAAGGTAAGGAGTCTCTCAAGGCGATCGAGGAGAGAAGGATTACCGTTGCCTGTCTCGTCCCCACTCAGTTGACAATGATGTTGGAGCAAGCTCAAGCCGAGCATTATGATCTGAGCTCGGTGCGTGCATGGGTAAGCGCCGGTGCCTACTTTCCTCCTCCCCTGATAGCGGAGGTAGAAAAGAAAATGGGAGGCACGGTGGTGAATTTCTACGGAAGCATGGAACTCGGCGCGGTAACGTCGTCACGGTTGGACGATCCCGATGAGGTGCGCAGGACTACAGCCGGCAAGCCCACCTTTGGTGCCGAGGTTAAGATAATTGATGACGATGGCAAGGAGGTGGAGAAGGGAGTAGCAGGCGAGATCGTAGCTAAAAGCCTGTGCTCTTCGTCGGGATTTTATCACGACGAGAAGGCTACCCGGGAGGTCTGGAATGAGGAGGGATGGGCCGCCACAGGAGACATGGGCGTCATTGACGAGCGGGGGGATTTGGTGATCGTTGGGCGCAAGAAGGATATGATCATTAGGGGCGGTCAGAATATCTATCCCGCCGAGATAGAGAGTTTGCTTATCGGCCATCCTAAGGTCCAAGACGTGGCGGTCGTGGCTATGCCCGACGCTGTAATGGGAGAAAAGGCGTGTGCTTATGTAGTTCCGACGAGAGGACAAACTTTTACCTTCGCTGAGATGGTGTCCTTTCTAAAGCGGAAGAATATCGCGTCGTTTAAGATTCCGGAGAGGTTAGAACTTATCGACACTTTCCCCACCGTCGCCGACGGGTATAAAGTAGATAAAAAAGTGCTCAGGCAAGACATAGCGCAGAAGCTGGGCAAGGAAAACTAACGGGGTGTCACGTGAAAATAGACGTCTTCCCGCATATTTTACCCATCAAGTATAAGGAGGCTCTGTACCGAGTTGCGCCGCCCGGTTTCTATCTCCAAAATGTTATCGATTCTCTACCGACGTTATTCAGTCTGGATCATCGGTTCCGGATCATGGACAAATACGAAGGCTTGGTGCAGGTGCTGACCTTGAGCGCACCGCCGGTTGAGATGATTGCAGACTCGGATCAGGCGATAGGGTTAGCACAACTGGCGAATGACGAGATGGCTGAATTGGTCGCCAGATATCCGAGTAGGTTTGCCGCTGCTGTTGCGTGCTTACCGATGAATAATATAGATGCGGCTTTGAAAGAGGCGGACAGGGCGATAAACGATTTAAAATTTAGAGGCGTGCAGCTATACACCCCGATAGATGGCCGCGCGCTCGACTCACCGGAGTTTGTCCCGCTCTATGAAAAGATGTCTCAGTATGATCTGCCGATATGGATTCACCCGCAAAGGGGTGCTGACCACGCAGACTATAAGGCGGAAAACAGATCGAGGTATATGATATTTCATATCTTTGGCTGGCCTTATGAAACTGCGGCGGCTATGACTCGCCTCATCTTCAGCGGCATATTAGAGCGCTACCCAAACCTGAAGTTCATTACCCATCACGCCGGCGGTATGGTGCCCTATCTGGAGGAAAGGATCATTGGGGCATATGACCACGCCGAGTTGCTTCGGGGAGCGAAGTACAAGCAGGGGCTTACCAAAGCCCCGATCGACTATTTTAAGATGTTCTATTACGACACCGCGCTTTACGGAAGCACCGCTGCTCTGATGTGCGGCTATGCTTTCTGCGGCGCGGACCATATGCTATTCGCAACTGACATGCCCTACGATAGCGAGCTGGGTGATCGGTATATCAGGCAAACGATACGATCGGTAGAGCAAATGGATATAAGCGAATCGGAGAAGAAAAAGATATTCGAGGACAACGCCCGGAGTCTGTTGCGTTTGCGGGCATAAGAGAGACGAGTGTGCGGAGCTAACCGCCCATTCTCCTTCTCATCTCTGGTAGGAACCCGCTTTCTTCGAGATGACGGACCAGGCTCCTGTCAAGGAGCTGATTCAGATCAGCCTGTCCGGCCTTGGGATTTACCCGTCCGATAATCCTCTGAATGGTTCTCCAAGCTTCTAAGTTTAGATCCACCTCCAGGGTGGTGACTTGACGGAGGACCTTATAGGACATCTCGGTATCTTCCAATTTCTCAAAGCGCAGGTTTTTCTTAAGAACCTGCATGACATTCGCCTTGTTTTTCGGATCATGAATAAAGACCACCGCTTCAACCATTCCTTGGATGAGACGCAATGCTACATCGCGGGACTGGAGAATGAAATCCCTCTGGGCACAAAGCCCGGTCAGCTGAAGGGCGTCTTTAAGCTCTCCCGCGTCGGCTAAGGAATGGAATCCCGCCCTCTTTGCGCTCTCGCTGAAGCTGTAGGGCAGGACCGCGGCATCGACTTGACCTGTTATGAGGGCCTGCGTGATGGTGGCCGTGTCGCCGATGACTCTGATTTTTAGCTGATACTTGTCCGGGTCTATATTCAGATAGTCGAAGAGAAGCATGGTTTGTAACCAAAATCCCCCGCCAATGCTTTGGACGCCGACGATCTTGCCACGAAGGTCTTCCAGGGACTTGATCTCTTTACGAACCATCAGATGGCGTCCGATTCTGTTTACAGGAAAAGCGACACAGCTTATCCTCATGCCTCCTGAAGCAGCATTGATCCCGCTGGATGATGCTGCGTAAACGACCTGTACGCTTCCCGAGCCCAGGGTAGCCATCATGACGGGACCGCTGCGGAGCTGGAGCATACTGACATCGAGAGATCTCTTTTTGAACAGCCCCGTTTCAATTCCGACCCACATGGGCGCAGCAGTCTCGTTGTGCCCGCCGTAGGCTACCAACACTTTTTCGTCTGCATGCGCAGAAACAGCCAGAGAACCGTTAGAAACACTGGCGGCTATGATGATCCATGCCCAGACTTTTCTCGGAAATGACATGGCTTACCTCCTTAAAATCGCCTCCGTGATCAGGTGCCAGCCCGCCGTCAGGAGGAGGTACGGGCCTAGCGAAAGTGCACTGGCCTCGGGTCGTCGTTTTTGGGGGGAGAGTATCCGACAAGGGAGCGTTATGTCAACTCAAGCCCGGATTCCGGAGAGGGCTAGACATCTGATCCCCTTTGGAGTAGTGGGGGTTTAGGGGGTTAGAATGGTCATCGATTGGGAGCACCATTATCTGCCGGAAGAGTTGTGGGTAGAAAAAGGAGGGAGGAAGGCAGAGAGGACCACCTTTTTTGAACATGGGAGACCCCGCGGGACGCTCAACCCTGAGCTTTATGATGCGGAGGAACATCTGAGGATCATGGATGCAGTGGGGATTGATACCGCGGTCCTTTCCATGGCGGTCACGCAGGATAACACGGAACCGGCGCTGGAAGAATGTATTATCTGGGATGACCGCGTCGCCGAGCTGGTCAAAAAGTATCCAAAGAGATTTGTTGGGTTAGCTCCGATTCCACCGCTGGGGGGAGAAAAGGCATTGGCGGAGTTGGATCGGGCCATCGGATCCCTGGGGTTAAAGGGTGTTGTCATTCGTTCCCAGGTGCGGGGCCTTCCCCTCGATTCCCAGCAGCTCTATCCGCTTTACAAGAAGGTATCTGCTTTGAGTGTCCCCATATTTATCCATCCAAGCGGCGTTCAATCGGGGTTCAGCATTTTAGACGCTGCCTATGATCTGGGAAGGAGTCTTGGAAGGGAAATAGACCTGCAAGTCGCTACCACCCGAATCATTTTAAGCGGCGTACTCGAGGACTTCCCCGATCTGAGACTCGTCATCAGTCACCTGGGGGGAGGCATCTCAGCGGTCAAGGAACGGATCGACTACTATTTCGGAGAACGAGGGATGAAAGGCAGCCGCATGAGCATGCCGTTCCAATATTATTTCGATAAGCTCTATTTTGACATGGCCGGTTTTAGAGGAGGCATGAAGGCTGTTCAGTGTGCCCTCACCACCATTCAACCGAGTCGATTGGTCTTTGGTACGGACTATCCGCAGAACTTTATTGAAAATCCGCTGGAGATAAAGAGCTACATTGATCACCTCAAGGCGCTTGAAATCGATGAGGAGAGCAAAGCACTGATGCTCGGGGGCAACGCGCGTCGGCTGCTAGGCTTGTAGCAGCCCGCCATCAATCACCCTCGAACAGCGGCTTCTGCTTGGCCACGAAGGCGTGGTAGGCGCGCTCGAAGTCCTTGGTCTGCATGCAGATGGCCTGGGCCTGGGCTTCCGCCTCGATACATTCGTCAAGGCCTTGGCTCCACTCTTGGTACAGCAGGGTCTTGGTCATGCCATGAGCGAAGGTCGGTCCGTCGGCTAGGCTATTGGCTAGGGTGGTGGTTTCCTCGAGCAGTTTCTCCGGTTCCACCAAACGGGCGTAAAAGCCGTACCGTTCGGCCTCCTCGCCGCCCATGACGCGCCCCGTGTAAAGGAGGTCGGCGGCGCGCGACAGCCCGATCAGGCGCGGCAGCAGAGTGCACGCACCCATGTCGGCCCCGGAGAGGCCGACACGCACGAACAGGAAGGCGACCTTGCTGCGGGGGGTGCCGATGCGCAGGTCGGCACCGCAGGCGATCATGGCACCGGCCCCGGTGCAAACACCGTCAATGGCGGCGACGATGGGCTGCGGGCAGGCGCGCATGGCCTTCACCAGATCGCCGGTCATGCGGGTGAATGCCAGCAACTCCGTCATGTCCATCTTGACCAGCTTGCCGATAATGTCGTGGACATCGCCGCCGGAGCAGAAATTGCCGGCGGCGCCGGTGAACACCACCGCCTTGATGTCGGTGGCGTAGACCATTTCGCGGAACAGGTCACGCAACTCGCCATAGGATTCGATAGTGAGCGGGTTCTTTCGGTCCGGGCGATCAAGCGTGATGGTGGCGACCTTGCCGGAGACCGTCCAGCCAAAATGGGCTGCCTTGTAGCTTGCCAGTTGACTGCGCTTCATATTCCCTTTCCTTCCTGCGTTGAGTTTTAGATTAGCCGAAGATTTTTGAACGTTTTTTCCGTAGCTGTGGGATGCGGTCGTTATCCGCTTCCACAGTCACGTCGCGTTGGGATTTGGGAAACTGCGTCACGGCCGGCCTGGATCGCCATTTTGGAGCGGAGAGTATCCGATGAGGCGCTGTTGTGTCAACTTGAACCACCTGAAGACTGCACAGACATCCCCGGCCCGATACTCTATCCCCCAGGCTAGCTTGGTATTTCCTCAGCGCCGGCCGACATAGATTTTGACGTTTGACGGCTCACTATCACTTGGAGTAAATACAAGCCCAATTAAGGAGAGACCAAAATGAAGAATGTAGGGAAGCTGATTTTTTTGAGCCTCGCGCTGCTCCAGTTCTCTGCCCATTCGGCCTCGGCGCAAAAGCTCACCAAGCTTACTGCTGGTTATGCCTCGCTCAGCTCGTCGCATCTCCCGATGTGGATGGCAAAGGAGACAGGGATATTCAGCAAAAACGGGCTCGATGTGCAGATGGTTTTTTTATCGGGAACGGCCGCGATCATGGCTTTGATCGCCGGGGAGAGTCCCATATCTCAAACCGCTGGCATAGGCATCGTCAACAGCGGGCTTGGCGGCTCCGATGCGGCGCTGGTCGCGGGCGGCACCGTGTCGCTGGATTGGTGGCTGATGAGCCGTCCTGAAATCAAGACCCCCGCACAGCTTAAAGGTGGCTCTGTGGCGATAAGCACGTTTGGAACCGCTAGTGATTTTGTCGCCCGATTTGCCCTGCGAAGGATCGGGCTCGACCCCGAGAAGGACGTCACCCTTGTGCCGGCGGGCAACCCCGTAATGCGCCAAGCCGCCATGGACACCGGAAAAGTGCTGGCCACCGTGCATGTTCATCCCAGCACGTTTGCCGCCCAGAAAAAGGGCTTCAATGTTCTCGCTGACGTAGCCGCCCTTGGCTTGGCCTACCAGCATACGGGTGTGGCGACCACGCGCAAGTTTATTAAGGAGCACCCGGACATCGTTAGGGCATACGTGAAGTCCCAGGTGGAGGCTGTCCATCGCCTCAAGACCGACCGTGAGACCGGGATTAAGGTGCTGTCAAAATACATGGGTGGAATAAAAGATCGCGAGATCCTGGATAAGAGTTATGAGCTTGCCACCGCTGAAAATATGCTTCCGCGGAAACAGTACCCGACGCTTGAAGGTATCAAGACGATTCTGGATACGCTTGCAGAGAAGGACCCGAGGGCGAGAAAGGCAAAACCCGAAGATTTCGTCGATGTCCGCTTCATTAGAGAACTGGATGAGAAGGGTTTTATCGATGGTCTTTACTCAGCAAAGGGAGCTTACTAATTCAAACGACTTATTTGGGGCTACCTTCCTCGGGGAACGCGCTCTCGGCTGCGGCCGATGGGTTCATGCCATGAGTCGTACCGTTTGTAGTCGGACGTCCGCAGCCTCGCTCGCGCTCCCTTCGGAACCCTTAATCCGACTTGCGCAGAGATCTACGTAACATTCGTAAAGACAAGACGGCAGCAGGAGAGATTCGATGGCAGGCAGGGAGACTCCGATCGTTGTTCAGGGAGGCCGACTGATCGACGGAAACGGAGGCAAACCGGTTGATCACGCGACCGTTGTTATCGAGGGCAACCGGATTACGCGGGTCGCTGCGGGGAAGGTGGATGCTCCGAAAGAGGCACGGGTCATCGATGCGAGCGGGAAGACGGTTCTGCCAGGACTGATTGATAACCACGTGCACTATCGGAACCACAGCGCCGAATTATTTCTTGCCCACGGCGTCACTTCTGTGCGTGATCTCGGTAACCCTCTTGGCTGGATCTTGGCGCAAAGAGATGGCGTCGCCATGGGTAAGATTCCAGGACCGAGGATCTTTTGTGCTGGCGGCGGCTTTTACGGCAGAGCGACCGCAGAGTTTCATATGGTTCCGGCAGACCCGGACGAAGCCCGAAGGGCAACCGTGGAGCTTATGAATCAGGGAGTGGACTATTTGAAGACCCATCTCGGCGTGCCGCCCGACATTGCCCATGCCGTGGCTGAGGAGGCCCACGAAGCAGGGCTCAGAGTAACAGGTCACCTGGAGTCGAGCATCTTGCCGTACGCTGCGGCTGGAGTGGATGGAGTGGAGCATGCCACGGGATGCGCCGAGGCGACTATAAGGAGCGAGGAGGGGCTGAGAAAGTTGGCTTCCATTAAGCTCTGGCTGGCGAAGTTCCTCGGTCCATGGACGCTAGCAGAGCGGGAGCACTTTTCTGAGGTCACGGAATTTCTGGCAAAAAGAGGGACTTTCATTGAGCCGACGATGGTGTTGTGGGGTTCTTCGATGGGGATGAGGGAGAGGTGGGAGAGGGAGGACTATGAGCTGCTGAAGAGCCCTGGCCTCTCCTATATTCCGGAGGACCAGAGGCTTCTGTGGTTGGATCATCACTATCTGGCCTACGGCCCAAGGCCGAAACAAGAGCCCGGGCAAGATGTGGTCATAGGAAATCGCTATTCCATTTATGGCATCCTTCCTGAAGATCAACTAAGAGAAGGCCACAGACGGTTGCAGATGTTCCTCTGTGAGTTGGTTACAGCGGGAGGGCATGTGGTGACCGGCACAGATGCGGGCGCCGCAGTGATTCCCGGGAGGAGCCTTCACCGCGAGATGGGCTTTTTGGTGGCGGCGGGTTTGAGTCCCATGCAGGCGATTCAGGCAGCGACCAAGGTGGGCGCGGATTATCTTGGGAAGGGGAGCGAGTTGGGAACCGTGGAGGAGGGCAAGCTTGCCGACCTTATTGTCGTGAACGGAGATCCGCTAATGGACATCACGCACATCCGGGAAATCGACACCGTGATCAAAGACGGAGAGATCATCGACACGCGCTATCATGCGACCTTTTGCAATCCCATCCCACGACCTACCAGCCGCGAGTTCTACGGTTATCCGGTTCCCAAGCTGGAGGAGGTCTCCCCCAAAGTTGGATGCGAGGGAGATAGAAAGATAGAATTAACTTTAAAAGGGAGCGATTTTTTTCCTAATTCTTGCGTTTGTTTTGGCGGAAGCTCCATTCCCACACGCTTTATCAGCCAAAGTCAGTTAGCGGCGACAGTTCCATCCCACCTGCTCAGGGTGTGCACTGTTCCCGTCACTGTGGTTAATCCTAAACCTCGTGAGTTTCCCGACAGAGGAGGGACTTCCAACGCTCTGCCGTTCATGGTGAAGTTTTCGCCGGTTGCAGAAGCGCTTTAGACGGAATAATAACTCATAGGACAAATTTGCTTTTGAGGTCCGGCCACCGAGAAGTCAAAAACCGCCTCCATCGTGGAGCGAATGCATAGATTCTTTGGACGGCAGACTATCCGATACCGTGCCGTTGTGTCAATTTGACGGCGTCTTCCAGACCGATCTGGACATTTTCTCCGCGTTGGGATAATGGGGCTTTGTCAGATAGAAGAGACCACAGGTGCGGGTGTCTAGGGCGGGAGGCCCTTCCCTATGGAAGTGAGAGCATTTGTTTTCAAACGCTTGGTGCTTCTGTTCCCGATCCTGTTCGGCTTGCTTCTGCTGGTGTTTGTAATCTCTCGTGTGGTGCCTGCCGATCCCGCCGCTCTCCTGGCAGGGCCCATGGCGGGCCGGGAGCAGGTGGAATCTCTCCGCCATCAACTTGGTCTTGACCGGCCCCTCTATGCCCAGTTTCTCTCTTACCTCGTGCAACTGGGAAAGGGAGATCTTGGCAGCTCGCTTTACAGTAATCGTCCGGTGGTCGAGGATCTGATAGCAAGATTTCCCGCCACCATGGAGTTGACGCTGGTGGCAATGACGCTGGCCGTCGGCCTCGGGATTCCCCTGGGGACCATCGCGGCCCTGCGCCGCAACTCGATGATCGACAAGGGGCTGGCGATCTTCAGCGTATGCGGCCTCTCCATTGCCAGTTTCTGGCTCGGTCTCATGTGCCAGCTCTTATTCGGCATGTATCTAAACCTCCTTCCAATTGGAGGAAGGATCACAGGGGCGCCTCCGATAACCGTGACCGGTTTTTACCTTGCGGACTCTCTGATCACGGGAGACCTGGGGGCTCTGTGGAGCTCGGTGGTTCATCTTCTGCTGCCAGGGTTGACCCTGTCAATGCCCGCCATTGCCACCATCATGCGGTTCACGCGCTCGGGCGTCCTGGACAGCCTGCAGCGAGACTACGTTCTCTACGAGCGCGCCATGGGTCTGCCCGAGAGGGTAGTCGTTGTCAAATATGTTTTGCGCAATGCCCTCAATGCCACGATTGCCCAGGTCGGTCTGATCTTTGGCGCTTTGCTGGCAGGCACCGTGGCCATCGAAACGGTTTTTGACTGGCCCGGCCTGGGGCTTTATGCGGTCTCCTCCATTTTGCTCTTCGACTACAAGGCGATTCTGGGGGTAACGCTTGTCTCGGGGATCACGTACGTTGTGGTCAATTTGGCGGTTGACATTATTCTCGTCCTCATCGATCCCAGGGACATCCGGCGGCAGGAGGCGTGAGAATGAACGGGCCGGTTGCTGCCCCGCAAGACCTAGCCGGTGTAGGACCGGCGAAAAAGCTTCTGAACCGGCGGATGCAGCGCCTTTTTTTCCGCGACAAGCTGACGGGGTTGGGGACGGTGCTTGTTCTGGTCACCTTTCTTTCGGCCGTGGCGGCGCCCGCGCTTTCCCCCTTTCCGGAAGATGCCTACGAAAACGTCCGCGTTACGGAGCGGCTTCAGGGCCCGGGTGCAAAGCACTGGTTTGGTACGGACCGGATGGGGCGTGACATCTTCAGCCGGATCCTGTATGGCGGCCGGGTGACCCTGTTCATTGCTCTGGCAGTCACCCTTCTGTCCATTGCCATCGGAGTGCCCTTGGGTCTGGTGGCCGGCTACTACAGCGGCACTATCCGCGAGGTGATCATGCGAGTGGCCGATATTTTTCTGGCCATTCCCAGAATCATCCTGGCCCTCTCCCTCGCTGCCGCTCTGGGTCCCAATGTTCCGAACGTGATCGTGGCCCTGTCTGTGTCCTTCTGGCCCCGGTTTGCCCGCATCGTTGAGGCGGAGACCCAGTCTTTGCGTCACGAACTTTATGTGGAGGCCAGCGAGTCCCTGGGTGTGAGCCCCCTCTCGATCCTGTTTCGGCATATTTTTGTCCACACGCTTCCCACCATCATCGTGCGCGGCACGCTGGGGATCGGGTTCACCATTCTTCTGGCGGCGACGCTGGGGTTCATTGGCGTTGGAGTTTCACCGCCGACTCCGGAGTGGGGGCTGATGATCGCTGAGTCCCGGGAGTATCTCCCTGGGACATGGTGGTATGCGCTGTTCCCTGGCCTGGCGATTTTTCTAACCGTTATGGGATATACGTTGTTGGGCGATTCTCTCCGGGACGCCATGGATCCCAAGTTGAGGGGGATCGAAGGTTAGATGAACCGGACTGCCGAAGAGAACCATCTTCTCCGCATTAAGGATCTGGCGCTGGAGTTTCACACGGAGCGGGGCAACGTTCAGGCCCTCGATCGGGTGAACCTGTCGGTGGCCAAGGGCGAGGTTTTGGGTCTCGTGGGAGAGAGCGGCTGCGGAAAGACCGCTACAGCGCGCAGCGTGCTTGGGCTAATTCCGTGTCCTCCGGGGCGGGTCATCCAGGGTGAGATCTGGCTCGATCAAGAAAACTTGATGACGCTGTCTCAGGAAGTCCTACGTAGCCGGGTTCGGGGGAGCCGGATTACTCTGGTTCCTCAAGACACGTTGGGCCCTCTGAATCCCGTGCACACCGTGGGCACCCAGATGAGAGACATCTTGAAGTACAAAGGCCGCGGCAGAAACGGGCGTCCCGACCGTGTGCGAAGCGATCAGCGGGAGATCCTGGATCTTCTGCGGGCGGTGCATCTTCCCGATCCCGACAAGATCCTGGCCAAGTACCCGGCCGAATTGAGCGGCGGGCAGCGCCAGCGAATTCTCATCGCCATGGCTTTTTTGCCCAGACCCGAACTGATCATCGCCGACGAGCCCACCACCGCCCTCGACGTGACGGTGCAGGCCCAAATTTTAAAAATCTTCCGCGACCTGGTAGCCCGTGGCGGCTGCTCGGTCCTCTTCATTACGCACGACATGGGTGTGATGGCCGCGATTTGCGACCGCGTCAGCGTGATGTATGCAGGGCAGATCGCCGAGACGGCCCCGGTGCGCAGGCTCCTTGAATCACCCCGCCATCCTTACACGGTGAAGCTCTTGGAGAGCGTTCCCTCGCCGGAGAAGAGAGAGATAAGCGAAATTCCAGGGACGGTCCCGACGCTGATCAACATCAACAAGGGGTGCCGGTTCTACGACCGTTGCCCCCAGCGTCTCGATAAGTGCCGGGATCACAAGCCCGCGCTCACGCAGGTGGATGAGGATCACGCGGTCTCCTGCCACCTTTATGGATGAAGCGATGACCGTTCCACTCCTTGATATCCGAGACCTCAAGCGATATTTTCCCGTGCGCTCCGGGCTCCTGCACCGGATCACGGGCTTGCTGCGGGCGGTGGATGGGGTGAGCTTGGAGGTCGATGCTGGAGAGGTGATCGGGATCGTGGGAGAATCGGGGTGTGGCAAGACGACGCTGGGAAAAACCATCCAGGGAATTTACCGGCCCACGGATGGCGAGGTTTTTCTGGAGGGGAAACCCCTGAGCCGCCTGCCGGCCAAAGAGCTGCGTAGGCTACGCTTAAGCCTCCAGTACGTTCATCAGGATCCTCTGGCCTCCTTTGATCCTTGGTGGCCGATGGCACGCTCCCTCGATGAGCCGCTGCGCGCCCATACAGAACTGCCGTGGAGCGCGAGGATGGAGCGCGTGGCCAGCATCGTGAGGGCCGTGGGTCTGGATATGGAGCACCTGGAACGTTTCCCCCACGAACTCAGCGGCGGCCAGCTCCGCCGCCTGACCCTGGCCCGGGTTCTGGTTCTGAACCCGAGAGTCATCGTCCTGGACGAGCCGACGGCCTCACTGGACGTTTCCGTCCAGGCCCGCATCCTGAAGCTTCTGAGTAAACTGCGCTCCGAGTTTAATCTGACGTACGTGTTTATCTCTCATGATCTCAGGATAGTACGGATCATGTGCGACCGTGTGGCGGTCATGTACTTGGGAAAGGTCGTCGAAACTGGACCCACGGAAGTGGTCTTGCAGGATCCCAGGCACCCTTACACTCGAGCCTTGCTGGCTGCCATCCCTCACATGACTCCGGGCGGGCCTCAGGATCAAAACCTCGTGGAAGGGGAGCCTCCGAGCCCCCTTTTTCTCCCCCAAGGCTGCCGGTTTTCGAGCCGTTGCCCGCTGTTCCAAGAAGGGCTGTGCAACGCTTCCGAGCCTGCGCTCTCTCCCGTGGGACCGGGACACGAGGCTGCCTGTTTCCGGAGCGCGGAGCTGTCGAGAGCCGAGGAGGCCAAAGCGGGCATAGGAGCCTTTGGTTTGGAAAGAGCAGAAAAACGGGAAGGCAGGAAGATGAGAATAGGAGAAAGCAATGCGTCGTAATGGTAGAGGGAAAAGAGGCGAGGGTCACGTTCTCGACCGCCGCACGTTCCTGAAGACAGGCGCCGGCATCGTGGCGGCTAACCTGGCAGGAACCCTGGGCTCGGTTCTTCTACGGCGAGGGCGTGGGAATGCAGCCGAGGCGCGAGGCCACTTCGTGCAGGCGGCCCGCACGGAAATATCCTCATTGGATCCCCATGAGGCCTATACCATCGAGGTCTATTCATTCACTTTGAACATGTACGACAATCTGATGCGCTTCGATGGGAATCCTCCCGAAGTGGTGCCCTGGCTGGCGGAATCCCATTCGGTTTCGGGGGATGGGCTAACCTGGACGTTCCGCCTGCGCCGGGGGGTTAAGTTTCATGACGGCAGGGAGCTTACGGCGGAGGACGTGGTCTACAGCGTAGACCGGCTCCTGCGTCTGGGGAAGGACCCTGCTTCCGTGTTTAAACCATGTCTTAAACCCGGGGCGAGCGAGGCTCTGGAGCGCTATACGGTGCGAATGAAGCTCTACCAGCCCTTTGCTCCCTTTCTTGCTATCCTGCCGATCATCTGCGTGGTCAATAAGGATCTGGTCCAGAAGAACGAGAAGGGAGGAGATTTGGGGGCTCCCTGGTTGAGTCGGAACGATGCCGGTTCGGGAGCCTTCAAGCTGCGCAGCCATGAGCCCGCGAAGGGGTTCGTCATGGATCGGTTCGCGGAGTACTGGCGGGGCTGGAGGGGGAGCCACGTGCAAAGCGCCGAGGTGCGGATTATCCGGGAGCCCGCTTCGCAGGTCCTGAACCTGCAGAAGGGGACGATCCACATGACTCACACTCTTCTCCCCCCTGAGCAGTTTGAGCGCATGGAGACCATGAAGGGCGTCAGGGTAACCAAGGACCAGACCCTGCGGACCTTCGTCATCCGCATGCATAACCAGCGCTCTCCTCTGAATGATGTGAACGTGCGGAAGGCCATCGCCCATGCCTTTGACTACGACGGGTTCAACAAAGGGGTGATGAAGGGAAACGTAGTCCGCAACCCGGTGCCGATTCCCCTGAACATGTGGGGTAATCCCAAGAATCCGCCGGCGTATACCTTTGATCTGGCCAAGGCCGAGAGTTATCTCGCCAAAGCGAAGAGCAAAATCACTCGGCCCCTGGATCTCATCTCGCTGGCGGGAAACCCGATTACGGATCAGGCTGCTCTTCTCCTCCAGAGCAACTTAAAGAAGCTTGGAGTCGAGGTGAAGATCCGGGGCCTGACATTTCCCCAGTTTTCGGTGGCGGGCAAAAACCAGGAGACCATGGGTGACCTGGCGGTCCACTGGGTCAGCTCCTACTATCCCGATCCGGATAACTGGATCGGAAAGATGTACGATTCACGGAACTGGGGGGCCTGGCAGGCGTCGAGCTTTTACAAAAACCTGGAGGTGGATAACCTCTTGCAAAAAGCCCGGGAGGTTGTCGACCGGGCGCAGCGGCAGAAGCTCTACGAGCGCGCCACAGCCATCGTCTTCGAGGACTCTGTGGATGTCTGGATTTACAACTCGACCTCGCAGCGGGGGCTCTCGGATCGCTTGCAAGGTTACAACTTCTCCCCCGTCGGGGACGGCCTGGACTTTTATCCGCTCTACTTCACGGGTTCATAGGATCGTAGGGTGAGTTTGAAGCGCAGGCTGGAAAAAACTCTTTTTCAGAGGAGGCAGGAAATGAAGTACGATCGCTTCGGAAAACGGAGAAGGGGGCGAGCTATTGCCGAAGTTCCGATGGGACGTCGCTCCTTCTTGAAAGCCGCGGCCGGCGCGGCTGTGGGCATGGGATTGGGGTCGCTACTGTCGGAGATTCCGGGAGGCCAGGCCTTCGGCGCCGAGGCACCGTCCCACATCGCTTTTGGCACAACCAGTGAAATTGAAACCGCCGACCCACACGTTAAATATGCGGTTAGCGCATACCCGGTATCCCTGAATCTCTATGACAACCTCCTGCGCTTTCAGGGGAACCCTCCCAGAGTCGTCCCGTGGCTGGCGGAATCCTATGAGGTGAGCCCGGACGGTCTCACGTGGACCTTCAGGCTCCGCCGAGGAGTCCAGTTTCACGACGGTACCGAGTTGACGGCGGAATCCGTCGTCTACAGCATGGATCGAATGCTGTCCATGAACAAGGACCCCGCTGGGGTTTTCAAGCCGGCGATCAAGCCCGGCGCTACTCGGGCCCGGGACCGCTACACGGTGGAGATGCGCCTCTACCAGCCCTTTGCCCCGTTCCTCTCGATCATTCCGATTCTCTCCATCGTCAATGAGAAGATCGTGAAGGGCCAGGAGAAATCGGGAGATTGGGGGGCAGAGTGGCTGCGGGACCATGAGGCGGGCTCCGGGGCGTTTATTCTCGAGCGCTACGCGCCCGCCACGGGCTTGACCATGCGCCGCTTTGATCGGTACTGGAGAGGATGGGCCGGCGAGCACATCCGTAGCGCTGAGGTCAAGGTCCTGCGCGAGGTATCCACACAGATCCTGAACATTGGCAAAGGGAACACCCACATGACCCATACCATCTTGCCCCCGGACGCTTTCCGGCAGATGGCCAAAATGGAAGGTGTCACGGTGGTTCAGGATCAGACCCTGCGCACCTTCGTGATCCGCATGCACAATCAGAGACCGCCGCTCTCGGACCCTGATGTCCGCCGGGCGATTTCCTATGCGTTTGACTATGACGGATTCATCAAAGGCGTGATGGGAGGGGTTGCCGTGCGGAATCCGGGGCCGCTCCCAGTGAACCTGTGGGGAAGTCCGCGGGAGTTGAAGGGCTACTCCTTCGACTTGGACAAGGCCCGCGAGCATCTGGCCAAAGCTAAGCTCAAGGTGAGCCGGCCTCTGGAAATGCTCGCCATCAGCGGCACGGCCATCTCGGAGCAAGCTGGTCTTCTCTTGCAGAGCAACTTAAAGAAGATCGGGATTGATCTCAAGCTGCGTAACGTTACCTTCCCGCAAATTGCTGCCAGCGGGAAAAGCCAGGAGACTGCCGCCGACCTCACCGCCCACTGGATGAGCGCCTATTACCCTGACCCGGACAACTGGATCGGGCAGATGTACGACTCCAAGAAGTGGGGGACCTGGCAGGCTCTTTCCTACTACAAGAGCGAGACCATGGATAGGATTTTGTCGGAGGCCCGCCAGGTCACCTCGCAGCAAAAGCGCGAGGCTCTCTACCAACAGGCGAGCCGAATGGCCGTGGACGAGGCGATCGACATTTATATCTACAATACCGTGTTGCAGCGCGGGCTCTCGAAGTACCTGCGGGGCTACCAGTTCAGCCCTGTCGGCGATGGGCTGGAGTTCTGGCCCTTGTACTTTGTTAAGGAGGCAGGAAAACCATGATTACGCGAAGGGCTCCCATCGAATGGCCCGGCGGCGCCCGGATCTGTGTCTGCACCACGATTGCCTTTGAGGGCTTCGTGTATGCTAGCCAGTACGGCCAAAGAGAGGCGGCGTCCGGCAGACCAAACCATTTTTCGCTTTCCTACGCCGATTACGGTCCCAAGGTGGGGATCTGGAGGATCTTCGATATTCTGGAGCGCCAGGGACTGAAGGCCACTTTCGATGTGGGTGGGCTGGCAGCCGAGAGGTATCCGGAGATTCTCAAGGAGATGCACGAGCGGGGACACGAACCCGCCGGGCACGGCTACGCGAACGACGTCTACCCAAGCGACCAGGACATTGAGGGTGAGTTGAGGGACATGCGGGCCACCATCAAAGCGATCGAGGCGGCCACAGGCGCCCGGCCGGTGGGCTGGGTGAGCCCCGGTAGCCAGGGCACGGCCAAGACCTTCGAGTATATGATTCAGGAAGGGTTTCTGTGGAACGGGGACGATGCCAGCGACGATAACCCGTTCATCAAAAGAGTAAACGGCAAGCCCCTGGTGATCCTGCCCCGGATCAACTTCCCAACCAACGACCTGATCGTCTGGGTGCGCCCACAGAACCCGCCCAGCGCCTACTACGAGGGATTCAAGGAGACTTTTGATTTTCTCTATGAGGAAGGCAAGCGAGGAAGCCCGAAGTGGATCGACCTGCTCTTGCACTCGCACATGGGCGGGAGGCCGGCCCTCGCCGGAGTGTACGAGAGGGCCCTGGAGTACGCCAAGCAGCGTGAAGGGGTCTGGTTTGCCCGCCGGCGCGATATCGCCGAGTGGATTCTCAAGCGCTACGGAGATTGAGGAGCTTCAAAACTGCAACGGGGGTGACATCAAGGAATGAGGAGGTTTTAATGGGACGGGTCGCCCTAGTCACGGGCGCTGCTCATGGGATCGGGAGGGCCTGTGCTTTCCGGTTGGCTGAAACCGTAACCGAGTTTTCCCTGGTTGATCGAGACGAAGAGGGGTTACGGGAAACAGCAACGGATCTGATGAAGAGAGCAGGGCAGCAGCCGCTCAAGTTTGTTTCCGATGTTACCCGGCCGCAAGAGGTTCACCGGGTCGTCGCTGAGACCATTCAGCATTTTGGTCGTATCGATATTTTGGTTAATTGCGCCGGCGGCGCTGATACAAAGCTCCCTCGTCCGATCGATGAGATGCCCTTGGAAGCTTGGGATGCCCAGGTGGATCTCAACCTTAGGTCTGTCTTTGTGTTTTGCCGCGAGGTCGTTCCCATCATGCGGGCCGGGGAATACGGCCGCATCGTGAACATCTCCTCGGCCGCCGGGAGAAGTACCGGGCGCACAAAGCTCCTCCCCTATACCGCCGCCAAGGCGGGGGTTCTGGGCCTGACCCGGGAACTGGCCAGGCAGGTTGCTTCCCACGGGATCACGGTGAACGCCGTGTGTCCCGGCCGTATCCTGAGCGGGGCCCGGGCCGAGCAGAGCTGGAATCAGTTGAGCGCTCAGGAAAAAGAGGAGACCCTCCATTCGATTCCCGTGGGCAGGTTGGGTAGACCCGAAGAAATTGCCGCCGCCGTCGCTTTCTTGGCTTCTGAAGAGGCGAGCTACATCACCGGCGCCTGTCTCGACGTGAACGGCGGGGCCCTGATGCTTTGAGGAAAGAACCAAGGTGTGTCCCTGGGCCAGCCACAGACGGGCAGCGCTTGAATTTTATTTAACTGAAGTGTCCTTCGATTCGATTTGGTGGTTAGGATTGTTTACATTGAAAGGCCTGACCCCCCAAGCTCTCCCATACCGTAACCGCACCGCATGATGACTTTGCGCCAGTTTTCGCTAAAGCCGGCTGCAATCCCTGTGGCGACCTCCTGGTATCTCGCAGATTTAGGGGAGGCTCGCGGCAGGCAGGAGCTTTTTACAAAGCAGTCTCCGCAGAAGCTAAAAGTCCTGAGGGAGCACGCCTTGACCGAGAGCGCTGTTTCGTCAAACCGAATAGAGGGTGTCATGATCGACCAGGCGCGCGTAGCTACAGTGGTGCTCGGCAAGGCCGTTCTGAGGGACCGAGACGAAGAAGAGGTCCGAGGTTACCGGGACGCGCTAAAACTCATTCATGAGCGCGGGGCCAAGCTCTCGATCTCGGAGGCGACCATCCTCGATCTGCACCGGCTGACGCGCGGCGACATCTGGGACGCCGGAAAGTACAAGGAGAAAGAGGGCGATATTATCGAGAAGTTTCCCGACGGACGCGAGCGGCTGCGCTTCAGGACAGTCCGGGCGGCCGATGCTCCTCGATTCGTCCGCGAGTTGGCGGAGATGTGGGACCACTGCCTTGTCGAACGCTGGGTCCATCCGCTCATAGCCATGGCAGCCTTTAATCTCGACTTTCTCTGCATCCATCCCTTCCGCGACGGCAACGGCAGGGTATCGAGATTGCTGCTTCTGCTGCAGTGCTACCATTTAGGTTTGGAGGTGGGCCGCTACATCAGTCTTGAGCGGCTGATCGAGGAGAACAGGGAGCGCTACTACGAAACCCTGGAACAAAGTTCCCATGGCTGGCACGAGGGCAAGCACGATCCCTGGCCTTACGTGAATTATCTCCTTTTCATCCTCAAATCGGCCTATAAAGAGTTCGAGGAGCGCGTCGGTCGAGTAAAAAGTCCGCGCGGGGCGAAAACGGAGCTGATAGTCACCGCCATTGACCGTTTTTCAGGGGAGTTCACTTTGGCGGACATCGAGAGAGCCTGCCCCGGAGTGAGCCGGGACATGGTGCGGAGGGTTCTGCGGGACCTTCAGAGATCGCGTAAAGTGGAGTGCCTGGGTCGCGGCCCTGGCGCTGCGTGGAGGAAAAAGGGTAATACCCTCAAAAAGGGGTAAAAGAGAGGGTAATAAATCCAATGAAGAGCTGGCGCGCAAACTGGCGGCCCTGGAAAAGAGATACGACGCCCAGTTCAAGATTTATTGGATAACCGCTTTTCTACGCCCAAGTCGGCCAGGCCGTCCGGCGCCACTATTGCCTTGTCAGCAGACCCCAACTTGCGTAAAATCCGGCTAATTTTTCGGATAACATCGAGCAACAGCTTCTTCCCGCGCTGCAGGAGACCCTCGGCCCGTCGCACCGCTCGGACTTCTGCGTAGGCTATTTCAACCTGCGCGGCCGGACGAAACCAACAATCAGGCAACGCTTCGGATGAAGACATCGTATGTTTGAACGGCATGACATCCTTGAGGTCAGACCACCAGAGGGGATTGATTCGTTCTTTACAAGAAAGCCCGGCAAGCTTTGGTGTGTGGGGGATCCGGTCATCCTGAAGAGCAAGCTTCTCGGGATTGTTTCGGCGCGAAATATTGACCCTGAGTTAGCGTTGAGAACTTCAGAACTGCTGAGGCAATTGGCGCGAGTGGACAATTTATCTTTCATAGGCGGCTGGCATTCGCCGCTGGAGGAAGAGGCTCTGCGTATTCTGTTAGTCCATCGAGTCCGGGTTATTTTTTGTCTTCCTAAAGATCTCCGCCGATTCGTCCCTTCCTCAGAGGTCAGGAATCGAATCAGGGACGGGCGGCTGCTGCTCCTAACTCATTGCAGTCCCAAAGCAAAACGGATCAGCCGCGATGCGTCTCTAAGGCGGAATCTTCTGGTTGCGGCAGTGAGCCAAGGGCTGCTAGTCTTGGCAGCGCCGCCGGGAAGCCGGTCGCTCAAGCTGGCGCAAAAGGCTATCAGCTTGGGACGTCCTGTGTTTACTCCTCAGCATCGGATGAACGAACGACTTCTATCTTCCGGCGCGTTGCCTGCGACGGTCGAGAATATCCAACGACTGTTTCAGTAAGCGTCATGGCATTAGCAAAAACACTCGAAGACATCATCGCTGAGCAGGCGCCGATAGTCTGCGAGCAAATCGAAACGGCTGTCTCCTTCGCCGAATCGGAAGAGGACCTCCGCATTGAATTTGAAAAGGCCATCGAGGTCTTTCGCCGAGAGGCCGACCTGCCGGAACTCAAAGGCCACCACGAGGTTACGATTGGCAAGGGCAGAGCGGACTCCGTTTACGATTACGTTTTCATTGAGTACAAGAAGCCAGGCCGCCTTAAAGAATCCAATGATTCGCCGGGCAACCGGGAGGTTATCAAGCAGCTTCAAGAGCGAGCCAAGGCGTTCAAAACGGAACTCAAGAGAGACCCGAAGGAGCTTTTCGGCGTTGGAACGGACGGCAACTACTTCATCACCGGCAGATACCGAAATGGCCGCTGGGAGATTAACCCGGCGAGAGAGCGGTCGGTCTATGTCGTTGAAGACTTTCTCCGAAAACTCTCAAGTTTAGGCGTAGCCGGAAAACCATTCCTACCTGAATACCTCGCCGGCGACTTCGGCGCTGAAAGCGAAAGAAAGCTTGCCAGGGAAGGTATCGAGAAACTTTACTGGCGCATCCGCGAGGTGGAAAAAGAACCCGACGCTTATCCCAAAGCGAAGGTCCTCTTCGACCAATGGCGAATTCTCTTCGGCGAGGTCTGCGGCTACGACATCAAGAACCCAACCAGCAAGATCAAACAGTTGGGAGAATTCTACGGTGTTAAAAAAGACCCTAATCCCGCCGCTCTACTGTTTTCGGTCCACAGCTACTATGCCCTTTTCATGAAGTTCCTCGCGGCAGAGATTGCCACGATGTTCAACCCTCTAAGCGCGTCGTTCCTCGCCCGGCTCCACCAGACAGGCTCATCGGAAAAGCTCAGGGAAGAGCTTAGAGAGCTGGAGGATGGAGGCATCTACCGCCACCTCGGAATCAAGAACTTTCTCGAAGGCGACCTGTTTAGCTGGTACCTGGGGGTCAGGGTCAGGCCTTTCATTCTGTACAATCTCCTATGGGAATGTCAGATCTTTTTTCTGCGATCTCCGTTTCTCTTAACGTCAGGATTAAATTCAATTCTCCTGCTTAATCCCGCGAAAAGGGGGATTGTTAAGTTGAGCCGTTGGCTTTGAGGCAATCCGGGCTTGAAGTTGCTTTCGCCTTCATCGGCGCTTGGGGAAAAGCGGATATCGTGAGCTTCCTAGTTCCCCTTGGGGAAGAAGCCGATGGCCACTGGCACCTCTGTGGTGCCGGGGACGTGCTCCTCGAAATGGCGCGCTTTCACGTAGAGCTGCGCTGAGCCGCCGCCGTCCAAATTGAGCAGGTCAGCGGCGCGCACCTGCCACGCATCGGAGGCAAAAATTTCCTGCACCTCCGCCCAATTCAATCCTCCTAGAAGACTGTCCGTGACGGCCACGATCAGCCTTTGATCCTTATCGATGCCGATCAGCGCACGACGGCTCTGCCGGCCGGCGCCGCGGGTGATATGGAGCGCCGTTCCGCGTAGCAGGAGGAGCGGCCCGGCCTGCAGCCCTTCGTCCGCTTGCTGGGACAGAAATTGGTCGCGGTGCGTGATGAAGGGCAGGCGGTCTTTGATGGTGAAGACGCCGGTGAAGAGGGAACTCTTGGATATGCCCGGATTGACTTCGCCGGCGGCGACCTTGAGAAATCCCAGCGGTTTTGCCTTTTCGTCAAAGTAGCTGGCGTTAATGACGGCGCTCGCCCCGCATTTTTCCGCCAGAGTTTTGACATCGGCTGCCTTGAGGTTATAGCGCAGGCTGTAGACGATTTGGGGCACGAAGTGGCGGGTATCGAAGCGCAGCATCTTAAGATCGATTACCTGGTAGGGTTCGCTGCGCTCGAGGGTGAGCTTACGAAACTCGACGCCCTTCTGGATGACTTTCCACTGTCCCATATCGGCGATCGCCAGGGTCGGGCTCGTCTTGAGCTTGACCGGCTGGGCCAGAACGTGGCTTGAGTCGAAAGCCACAACGATCAGGAAGGATAGCGGGAGCGCGCTTGAACGTCGCAGTCTCATTGGAGTATAGATGGAAAATATCGCAAAAGGGCGCGCGAGGGAAGAGAATTGACGGCCAAACGGCAGATTGCTTTGCGGATCAACGGCACGGCCTATAGCCACGAAATCGAACCGCGCCTGCTTCTGGTCCACTATCTTCGCGACGTAGTCGGCCTGACGGGCACCCACATTGGCTGTGAGACGAGCATCTGCGGCGCCTGCACCGTGATGCTGAACGGGGAGTCGGTTAAGTCTTGCACGGTCCTGGCCGTCCAGGCCGACGGCGCAGAAGTCCTGACCATTGAGGGACTCAGCCGAGGCGAGGAGTTCCATCCTTTGCAGGAGGGCTTTTGGGAATGTCACGGGCTTCAATGCGGTTACTGCACGCCCGGCATGATCCTCTCCGCGTACCAGCTCCTTCTGCGTAATCCGAGGCCGTCCGAGGCCGAGATCCGCCGCGCCCTGGAGGGGAACCTGTGCCGCTGTACGGGGTATCAGCACATCGTCGACGCCGTGCAGTACGCCGCCCGGAAAATGGGGGCAAGCGGTAAATAGCGAATAGCGAATAGTGAATGGCGAATTAGGAATCAATCATGCCGGTAGGTAAGCTCGTTGGCGCCAGGGTCAAGCGCCGGGAAGATCCCAGGCTCGTGCGCGGGCTGGGGCATTATGTCGACGATATCCAACTCCCCAACACTCTTCATGCAGCGATCCTTAGAAGCCCCTATGCGCATGCCCGGATCAAGGCGATTCGAGTCGAGGAGGCACGCAGCCATCCGCATGTCGTAGCGGTGTTCACGGGAGCCGACATTCGGGATCGCGTGGGCTGCATCCCCGTGGCCAGTGAGAACCCCACGCTCAGGGTTCCCAAGCACTACGTTCTCGCTCCAGACAAGGTGTGTTTTCTCGGGGAGGGAGTTGCGGTGGTGGTGGCCGAGGATCGCTATGCGGCCCGCGACGGGCTGGATTTAATCCACGTGGATTACGAGCCGCTCCCGGTGGTTTCGGATCCCGAAAAGGCTCTGGCGCCGGGCGCACGGGTCATTCACTCAGAATGGCCGGACAACGTCGCCTTCCGCTTCGCGCTCAAGCAAGGAAATCTGCAAAGAGCCTTCAAAGAAGCATATAAAATCGTCAAACAGCGCCTCGTGCACCAGCGGCTCGCCCCGATCGCGCTTGAACCGCGCGGCGTTTTGGCCCGCTACCTTCGCGGCGAGGAAGAGCTTACGCTGTGGTCTTCGACGCAGATCCCGCACATTTTGAAGACCCAGCTTTCCCTTATGCTCGCCTTGCCGGAGAACCGCGTGCGCGTCATCGCCCCCGAGGTCGGCGGAGGCTTTGGCAGCAAACTCAATGTCTACGCAGAGGAGGCTCTCATCGGCTACCTCGCGGTGAAGCTGGGCCGCCCGGTAAAATGGATTGAAGGGCGCCGGGAGAACATCCAGGCGACGATCCACGGGCGCGGCCAGGTTGGCGAGGTCGAGGTGGCGGTAAAGAAGGACGGAACGATTCTCGGCCTGCAATATCGCGTGGTCGCCGATACCGGCGCGTACCACCAGCTCCTGACTCCGGGCATTCCGCCGCTCACCGGTCTGATGCTTTCCGGCGCCTACAAGATCCCGGCGATAGCGATCGAGGTCACGGGCGTTTTCACCAATAAGATGGCGACCGATGCATATCGAGGCGCCGGAAGGCCCGAGGCGACCTATGTCGTGGAGCGGGTCATGGATCGGGTGGCGCGGGAGCTCGGGCTCGATCCGGTAAAGGTGCGGCAGAAAAATTTTCCCAAGCCGAAAGAGTTTCCTTTCGCGACGGCCACGGGCCTAATATATGACAGCGGCAACTACCAGGGCGCGCTTAACAAGGGCTTGCGGCTCGCCGGTTATCAGAAGTGGCGCGGGGAGCAGAAAAAGCTGCGCGCCAAAGGGAGATATATCGGCATCGGTCTTTCCACTTATGTCGAGATTTGCGCGATGGGGCCGTCGGCCGCGATGCCTGCCGGCGGGTGGGAGAGCGGCACCGTGCGTGTAGAGCCGACCGGAAAAGTGACGGTCCTCACGGGAACCTCGCCGCATGGGCAGGGCCAGGAGACCTCTTTCGCTCAGATCGTCGCCGACGAGCTTGGCGTCGGCTTCGACGACATCACCGTAATTCACGGCGATACCGCAATCGTGCCGAGCGGGATTGGCACCTTCGGCAGCCGCGCCACGGCGGTTGGCGGGACGGCCGTGCTCCAGGCGGCTGAGAAAGTCAGGGATAAGGCGCGTGAGATTGCCGCCCATCTATTGGAGGCGGATCCGGACGATCTTGTCTTCTCCGACGGCCGGTTCAGCGTCAAAGGGGTGCCGAAAAAGGGCATCTCGCTTCAGCAGATCGCTTTGGAAGCTCACCTGGCTAAAAACCTGCCCAAGAAGGTGGAGCCCGGGCTTTCCGCTACGTCTGTGTTCGAGCCGACAAACTTTACCTTCCCTTTCGGAACCCATATCTGCGTGGTCGATGTCGATCCCAAGACCGGAGCGATTCAGATTTTGAAATACGTGGCGGTGGACGACTGCGGAAAGGTGATTAATCCGCTGCTCGTCGACGGCCAGATCCACGGCGGCATCGCCCAGGGTTTGGGGCAGGCCTTGCTCGAAGAGGTCGTCTACGACGAGGAGGGACAGATCCTGAGCGGCAGTCTCATGGATTATGCTTTGCCCAAGGCCGAAGACCTTCCGCGGCTGGAATTGTCCCGGACCGAGACCCCGACACCTGTAAATCCGCTGGGGGTCAAAGGAGTCGGTGAAGCAGGGACGATCGGCTCGACGCCGGCGTTCGTGAATGCGGTGGTCGATGCGCTCGCTCCGTTCGGTGTCACTCATATCGACATGCCGCTAAAGCCTGAGAAAATTTGGCGCTTGTGCCAGGGGAAGCTGGCGAGCGCGGGAGGCCGCAGGTGATTCCGGCGCCGTTCGACTATCTGACGCCTCGCACTTTGGCTGAGGCTACGGATATGCTCGCGGCTCACGGCGAAGACGCCAAGATCCTCGCCGGCGGCCAAAGTCTGCTTCCGATGATGAAGCTGAGACTTGCCCGGCCAAAACTTTTGATCGACATCAGCAAAATCCCCGAACTCGCCGGCGTCCGTCAAGAGGGCGATGCCATTACTCTCGGGGCGCTCACGACCCATCATCAGATCGAAAGCTCGGAGCTGCTGCGGGAGAGCTGCCCCCTTCTACCCCAGACGGCGCGGTTGATCGGCGACGTTCAGGTGCGCAACCGCGGCACCATCGGCGGGAGCCTGGCCCACGCCGATCCGGCGGCGGACCTGCCGGCGGCGGTGCTGGCGCTGCGGGGGGAGGTGCGGCTATGCAGCGCTCAGGGGGAGCGCTGGGTTGGAGCGGACGACTTTTTCCTCGACATCATGACCACGACGCTTCGCCCTGGCGAAGTTCTCACGCAGGTTCGGGTGCCGGTTTTGTCCGGGCGCTCGGGTACGGCATACCTCAAGGCGCGGCAGAAAGCCTCCGGCTTCGCCATTGTGGGTGTGGCCGTGTGGCTCAAGCTCGATGGGTCTCGCGTCTGTGAGGATATCGGAGTGGGGATTACCGGGGTGCGGGCCAAGCCGTCACGCGCGCTCGGCGTCGAGGCGCGCCTTCGCGGCAGGCGATTGGAGCCAACCCTGATCGGGGAAGCCGCTGCCGGCGTGACTCAGGAGATGGACCCTTTTGCGGATATCCACGCCGCCGCCGATTTTCGTGCTCACTTGGCGCGCCTTTATACGGCAAATGCAATC
>JACPAM010000303.1 GCA_016180805.1 Deltaproteobacteria bacterium
GGGCAGGGGCCAGCGGCAAAAAATCTGGTTGGCGTGCAGCCGAGGAATTTTACGTCAAAGGATTTCGTCGTCGAGGGGCGCGAAGAGGAGATCCAGCGGACTATTTTCGAAGGCGCCGCGAAAACCTTTCACGGCTCGCCTTATATGCCGGAATGGAAAAGCGCGCTTTCGCGCCAGCAGATTCTCGATGTGATGGAGTACCTTAAAACTTTTAGGAAGTAGAAGATGAGGCACTTTCCTCTCTATGTCATCTGGCTCTTTTTGTTTCTCGCTGCCCCGCTTCTTTTGGCGGCAGGGAGCAATGGCTCGCAGCCGATCCGCTTCAACCATAAAAAGCATGCGGGTGAAATGAGCTTGCCGTGCACCACCTGCCATCAGACGGTCAAAGAGCAAACCTATGCCAGCCTGCCGCAGGTAGAGACCTGCCTCGGATGCCACGCGGCGGCCCTCACCAAGAATCCGGAGGAGGAAAAGATAAGGCAGTATGCGGCGAAAAAGGAGAAGATCGTTTGGAAGAGAGTATACCAGTTGCCTCGGGATCTCTTTTTCTCTCACCGGCGGCACGTGGTTTCCGCTAAGGTCGAGTGCGTCACATGCCACGGGAAGATGGTTGACCTCACGGAGCCACCAACCCGGCCTCTGGTACGGCAGAGCATGAGCTGGTGTATCTCTTGTCATCAGGAAAAGAGAGCGTCGGTGGACTGCAATGCGTGTCACAAGTAACCCTCACCCCTTCCCTCTCCCGCTGGGAGAGGGCGAGGGAATAGCGAACAGCGAATGGCCAATAGAGTTCATAAGTAACCCTCACCCCTTCCCTCTCCCGGTGGGAGAGGGCGAGGGTGAGGGAATAACGGATAACGATTGACGGATATGAAGGTAGATCGGCGCGATTTCTTAAAGATCATTGGTGTAGGGAGCACAGCAGCAGCGGTTTCCGGATGCACCTTTCAGGGGCTGGGGACTGCGCTCCAACTTACCCAGGAGGAAAAGTACCCTGAGCCCGGGCCCGAGTCGTGGGTAGCGTCCACCTGCGGCCAATGTTTCGGAGGATGCGGCATCCTGGTGCGGAAGATTGCGGAAAGGGCGGTAAAGATCGAGGGGAATCCAGCAAATCCCGTGAACCGGGCAGGGCTTTGTCCCCTGGGCCAGTCAAGTCTCCAGCTTCTCTACAATCCGGACCGGATCAAACAGCCTCTGCTGCGAGCGGGACAGCGAGGGGAGGGGAAATGGGAAACCATCGATTGGGATAAGGCGATTTCCATTCTGTCGGGCAGGCTAAAGGAGATTCGGCAAAAAGGGGAGCCGCATACATTGGTCCTTGTCAGCGGAAAAGAGAGGGGCCTCCTCAGCGGGATCTTTCAGAGGTTCCTTGAGGCGTATGGATCGCCGAATTTTATCTCCGGCGCCCCGAGAGACCCCATGGACATTGCCCGGCGCATTATGGAGGGGACGGAGAGAAGCACCTATGATCTGGAGAACGCCACTTACATCTTGAGCTTCGGCCTAAACCTCCTCGACGGTTGGCGCTCTCCTGTGCGCCAGATGCGGGCCTATGCCAATATGAGACAGGGGAGACCAGGCCGCAGGGGGAGGCTCATTCAGGTGGAGAGTCGGCTCTCTGTCACTGCCGCAAACGCAGATGAATGGGCGCCGATCAATCCGGGAACGGAGGGAGTTCTGGCGCTTGGTTTAGCCCACGTCATGATCCGGGAGGAACTCTACGACAAAGACTTTGTCCGCCGGCATACCTTTGGATTCGAGGACCGGGTGGATGAGAAGGGCCTGTGGTTGGCGGGATTTAAGACGGTGGTCATGGAAGACTACACGTTGGACCGCGTGGCAAAGATCACCGGCGTCGGAGCGGATAGGGTCATGAGGCTTGGCCGTGATTTTGCGTCAGCCGAAAAGCCCCTCGCCCTCTTTGGCGGCCGCTCTTCCAATTCTTCCTTTTCTGCGATGGCGGTTCATTCCCTCAATGCGCTGGTGGGGAATATCGGCGCCGCGGGCGGAGCTCTGACCGAGCCAAGGGGGCCTCTTCCTTCCTGGCCGGCCGTGGCCAAAGATGGGCTCGCCCAAAAGGGACAGGCAATGCCTAGGGTCGATCAAGCGAGAAAGAGGGAGCCCTCCGCTGGGAATGGATTAGAATCCTTAGCTGACGCAATATTGAGCGCAAAGCCCTATCCGGTTCAGGCGCTTCTCGTCCATGGTGCCAATCCTCTCTTCACGGCTTCGAACCGGAAAAAAATGGCCGCGGCGGTGATGAAGGTTCCCTTCCTTGTCAGCTTCTCCCCATTTGTGGATGAGACCGCTGCCTTTTCCGACCTTATTCTTCCCGACCATATCTATTTGGAAAAATGGGATGACGAGCCGGGGCCTCGCGGCCTGCCTTTCCCCTATATTGGGCTTAGGCAACCGGTAGTGGAACCCCTGTACCAGTCCCGCCACAGCGGGGATGTGTTCCTTGCGCTGGCCGGGGAATTGGGAGGAGAGCTAGCCAAGGCTTTTCCCTGGAAGGACGTTAAGGAATGTCTTCTCGATCGCTTTAAGCGGATCTATGAGTCCGGGGCCGGGACTGTCGCCGAGGGGGAGTTTGAAGCCCCATGGATTAAGTTTTTGGAGGAGCGGGGGTGGCGTTATCCGGCAACCGCGACCTTCGAAGAGTTTTGGGAGAAGCTTCAAGCCAAGGGGAGTTGGTGGGATCCGGCGGCGGCTCGGGGCGGAGAGACCAGAGGCTTTATGACTCCTTCAGGGAAGTTCGAGTTTACTTCCTCAAAGGCCGGGCGGCGGCAACCCTTTCCACGCTATGAAGCGCCGCGTTTTTCTGGCGATGAAAAGAGCTATCCCTTCTATCTCAACGTCTACACCGCGCTCGCTCTCGGTGAAGGCTCCGGGGCAAACCAGCCCTTTCTCCAGGAAATCGTCGGCCCCCATGTAAACATGCACTGGGATTCCTGGGTGGAGATGAATCCGGAGACCGCAAGGAGGTTGGGAATCAAAGATGGCCAGTGGGTTTTCGTAGAGTCTCCTTCTGGGAAAGTAAAAACCCGAGCGAAGATTTACCTCGGAACCATGCCTGGCGTGGTCAACATTCCCCTGGGCCAGGGGCACACGGCCTTTGGTCGTTGGGCAAAGGGAAGAGGCGTCAATCCTTTGGACCTCATCGGTGAAGACTATGATCAGATGAGCGGGCTTGCCGCGCTTCTTTCCACGCGGGTGAAGGTATACAAAGCATGAGGGAACCATTGCAAAATGAAAAATGCAAATTGCAAAAGTCACAATTCGGATTCTGGCTCCCGGATTCTCTGATCATTTTGTATTTTTCAATTTTCATTCTGCAATTTGCATTGGAGGTTGACTGATGCCGCGCTGGGGAATGGCGATTGATTTGGATCGCTGCACGGGCTGTCAGGCCTGTGTGGTGGCCTGCAAGCAGGAGAACAATGTTCCCTTTTCCACTCCCGCGGAGGCGGAGTATGGAAGGGGAATCTCCTGGATCAAACTCATGACCGTAACCGAGGGAGAATACCCTGAAGTGAAGGTCCGTTACATCCCCATGTTTTGCCAGCACTGCGATCATCCTCCTAGCGTGAAGGTCTGTCCGACAGGGGCGATGTTCAAGGCGTCCCCGGAAATGGGCTCGACAGTGGGCCATGTCTATGCGCGCTGCATCGGCTGCCGCTACTGTGCCAATGCGTGTCCCTACCAGATTGTCTATTTTAACTGGAATGAGCCATCGTGGCCCGAGGAGCTAAAGCTCTCTTTTAATCCGGACAAGTCGATCCGCTACAAAGGGGTGGTGGAGAAGTGTGAGTTCTGCGATCACCGGCAGCAAATGGCGAAGGACCGGGCTGCTGCTGAGGGAAGAGATTTGAGGGGGGAAGGGGATTATGTTCCGGCGTGCGTTCAGAGCTGTCCCACGCAGGCCATGGTCTTCGGGGACCTCGACGATCCCAGCACCCGAGTCTATAAGCTCGCCAAAAGCCCCAGGGCCTACAGGATGCAGGAGGACCTGGGCACGGAGCCAAAGGTTTATTACTTGAAACAGGGGGAGTAGAAAAATGAAAAACCCAAGCGCCGCTAACAACGAGGACGCGATACTCTTCCAACCGATCTTGCAGACGGGCCGGTGGTTTTATATCGTAGCCGCCGGCTCAACCGTCCGGTCTTCTGGGGTTTTTACATCACCAATTTCGTCTTTTTCATCGGCATCAGCCACGCCGGGACCTTGATCTCCGCCATCTTGAGGCTCTGCCGTGCGGAATGGCGCAGGCCCATCACGCGAACGGCAGAAATGATCACGGTTCTGGTCCTCTTCTTTGGCCTGGGAAGCATCATCCTCGACATGGGAAGACCCGATCGGCTGCTCTATGTCATTCGCTATGGCCAGATCAACTCACCGCTCATCTGGGATGTGATAAGCATCTCCACTTATCTGACGGCGAGCACGATCTATCTCTACATTCCTCTGATTCCCGACATCGCCCTTCTCCGGGATCGCGTGACAGGATGGCGCAGGCGCCTCTATGGTTTCCTTTCCCTGGGATGGACGGGCACGGAGCGGCAACATCGAAGACTCGAAATCGCCATTGCGATCCTGGCGGTATTGGTCATCCCGATTGCTGTCTCTGTCCACACGGTTGTCTCTTGGGTCTTCGCCATGACGATTCAACCGATGTGGCACTCGACGATTTTTGGTCCCTACTTTGTCGTTGGGGCGATTTACTCGGGCATCGCGGCATTGCTCATCGCTATGGCGATTATAAGGAAGGTCTATCACCTGGAGGACTACATCAAGACCATCCACTTCAACTACCTAGGTATTCTGCTTCTCGTGATGACCCTTCTTTGGTTTTATTTCACCTTTGCCGAGTATATCACCACCTTCTACGGCAATGAGCCCACAGAGATGGCTGTCTTTTGGGCCAAGATCACTGGGGCATATTGGTTCTATTTCTGGGCCATGGTGGCGTTCGATTTTGTGATTCCCTTTGCCATTCTGTGTAACAAGCTGACCAGGACGATCGCAGGGATCATCGTTGCTTCGTCGTCGGTCTTGATCGGAATGTGGCTTGAACGCTTCACGATCGTCGTTCCCACCCTGGTTAATCCCCGACTTCCCTGGCCCGAGGCTTTCTACGTTCCTACTTGGATCGAGTGGTCTCTTAGCGCCGCGTTCTTTGCGACTTTCATTCTGCTTTACATGATCTTTACCAAGTTCTTTCCGATCGTCTCTATCTGGGAAGTGAGAGAGGGGAGAGAGCGGGGGGTTGCTGAGGTTGAGGAGAGGGTGAGAAGCTATCTTCCCGGCCTACAGGGCCCTCCCGGCGATAGCGGCAAAGGAGAGAAGCCTCAATGGGGGATCAGTTGAAAGGTTGGGGGGCTGAAAGATGAACGCAAAGCGCTTAGCGACCGCTATAGGCTTTCTTCTCATTTTTTCCGTTGGCTCCGTAG
>JACPAM010000304.1 GCA_016180805.1 Deltaproteobacteria bacterium
CGCGGTGTCGTGTGTGGCCGTGATGTTCTTCGCGGTTACGTGCGTGACCTTGGCGCGCAACAGCAGACGCGGGAAGTCGAGCTCCCAGCGATGCGGGGGAGTGTACGGGCAGTGGTTGTAACAAAGCTTGCATTGGTAGCAGAGGTCGGTGACGCTTCGGAAGTCGGCCGTGCCTAGTTTTTCCGCATCTCCGTCCACCGTCTCGGCGTCGAGGCGCGCAAACAGGTCGTTGAAGGAGGGGCAGAGGTTGTAGCAGCGACGGCAACCGTTGCAGATATCGAAAACCCGCTTAAGCTCGGCTTCAACCTTTGACGGATCTAAAAAATCTTTCTTATCGAATCCCAATGCCATGAAAAAAATTCCCCTATTAGGGCCGGGATCTCCCAGCCCTAATAGAGTGTGCGCCTAGATGAGATTAGCTCGCAGCCTCTGCGGGTTCCTTGCCGGCGATTCTTTCCAGCCCCTTGGTGAAGCGGCCGGCATGAGACTTCTCCGCTTTGGCCAGCGTCTCAAACCATTCGGCCAGCTCCTGGAGGCCTTCTTCGCGCGCGGTCTTCGCCATCCCCGGATACATCTCGGTGTATTCGTAGGTTTCCCCTTCGATGGCGGACTTCAAGTTTTTCTCCGTGCTGCCGAACGGCACACCCGTCACGGGATCCCCGACTTCTTTTAGGAAGTCGAGATGGCCGAAAGCGTGGCCGGTCTCCGCCTCGGAAGTATCGCGGAAGAGCCCACCGACATCCGGATAGCCTTCGATATCCGCTGCGCGGGCGAAATAGAGGTAGCGACGATTGGCCTGGGATTCGCCGGCGAAGGCAGCTTTGAGATTTCCCTCGCTCTTTGTGCCCCTTAAACTCTTTGCCATAAGAATTCCCTCCTATTATTGATAATTATTATCGTTACTATCGGACTCGTTGCTTCTTGTCAAGAGGGCTGAGCGATCTTTTTTTGCCGCAACGCTTTTGCTATCTTCGTTCGAGGAACCTGGACGAGAAGGGAAGAACCACGATGATTTCGATTGACGAGTTCAGAAGAATGGATCTCCGGGTTGGCACCGTCAAAAGCGCGGAGCCTCACCCCAACGCCGACAAGCTGCTGGTTCTGCGCGTCGATTTGGGAGCAGAGGAGCGCCAGATCGTCGCCGGGATCCGCGGGCAATATGATCCGGCGGCGCTCGTGGGCAGGCAGATCGTGGTGATCGCGAACCTGGAGACCGCGAAGCTTCGGGGCATCGAGAGCCAAGGCATGCTGCTCGCCGCTAGCGACGGCAATCGCATCGTGATCTTGAGCACAGAAAAACCGGTAACGCCAGGCGCGAAGATTTCCTAAGCCTAGATTTTCGTCGGCGATTTCTTTACAAGCAGCAACGGATCTGCTAAACGCATAAAGGAAGGACCGAGTCTCCCTCCCCTTTTTAATGACCCTGCTCGCTAAAGGCCGTCCCACCGTTTGCACCGTCGATCTCGCTGCTTTGCGCTGGAACTTCCAGCAGGTAAGAGAACGGATCGGACCCGGCGTCAAAGTTCTTGCTGTCGTCAAAGCGAATGCTTACGGCCACGGCGCCTTGGGCGTCGCCAAAGCTTTGGCGGATGCGGGATCGGAGAGTTTCGGTGTCGCCACATTGGAGGAGGGCATAGAGTTGCGCGCCGGTGGCATCGAGGCCCCGATTTTGGTGCTCGCCGGCGTTTATCTGGAGCAGCTCGGCGAACTCGTCGAGTGCCGGTTGACTCCGGCGATTTGTGAGGCCGAAACGCTCAAGCAGTTGGAGAGAGAAGCACGAAGGCGAGGCGTGACGCTCAACTTTCACTTGAAGGTGGATACTGGCATGGGACGGATCGGGCTGCGCGCAGAGGAGGTCGATTCCTGGCTCTCCGAACTGGGTCGGCTCCAAGCCCTTCGACTCGAAGGGCTCTTTTCCCACTTCTCGCGCGCCGAAAGCGTGGAGGGGAGTTACACGCAGGAACAATTGCAAGCCTTCCAGCGCGTGCTCCAGCGCCTGCGCAGCGCGGGTTACGACCCGCCTCTGATTCACCTGGCGAACAGCGCGGCGGTCATCGCGCTGCCAAGCGCCCATTTCACGATGGTCCGGCCGGGTTTGATGCTCTACGGCGCTTACCCTTCACCGGAGATGGCCTCTCAAGTGACATTGAGGCCAGTGCTAACTTGGAAAACCCGAGTGCTCCAGCTGAAAAAGGTTCCCAAGGGATCGAGCATCAGTTACGGTCAGACCTTTGTGACACAAAGGGAGAGTCTCATCGCGACGCTTCCCGTGGGCTACGCGGATGGCTATCACCGGCTGCTCTCCAACCGCGGGGAGGTATTGATCCGGCGCCGCAGGGCGCCCATCGTGGGCCGGATCTGCATGGATCTCACGATGGTGGATGTCACCGACGTGAGTGGTGTGACCCAGGGAGATGAGGTTGTGCTGCTCGGCGCGCAAGGGGAGGCGACCATCGCCGCCGATGAAATGGCGGGCTGGGCGGAAACGATTTCTTACGAGATCTTTACTTCCATCGGCCCGAGGGTTCCTCGCGGTCATTATCATTCTGAAGGAGGAGAGACAACGCGTGGCTAAGATTGGTAGGGCTTTGATTAGCGTCTATGATAAAAACGGGGCGGTCGAATTCGCTCGCGGGCTCAAGGAACTCGGGATCGAGATCGTATCCACCGGCGGCACAGCGGCGCTGCTCAGGCAAAACGGCGTCGCCATTGAGGATGTCTCCGAGATTACCGGCTTTCCCGAGATGATGGACGGGCGGGTAAAGACGCTTCATCCGAAAATCCATGGCGGCATCCTCGCCTTGCGCGACCATCCGGAACATGTCGCGCAGATGAGAGCGCACGGCATCATCCCCATCGACCTTGTGGTCGTCAATCTCTACCCGTTCGAAGCGACCGTGGCCCGCGGGGCGTCGTTTCCCGAGATCATCGAGCAGATCGACATCGGCGGTCCGACGATGGTCCGAGCAGCGGCAAAAAACCATCTCCATGTGGCCGTGGTCGTGGATCCGGGCGATTACGGGCCGATCCAGGCAGAGCTTCGCGATGGGGGAGGCGAGCTCTCGGCGGAGACGCGGTTTCGTCTGGCGTGCAAGGCCTTTCGCCATACGGCGCGCTACGACGGGGGGATCTCGAACTATCTCGACTCGCTGGATGCGGAGCGAAAGCCAACGCCCCTGGGGAAAACGGTGAGTTTTCAGTTTACGAAGATTCAAGATCTCCGCTACGGCGAGAACCCGCACCAGCGCGCGGCGTTCTACGCGAGCGAGGATGGTCGCGGACCTTCGATTGCCCTGGCCAGGCAGGTGCAAGGCAAGGAGCTCTCCTTCAACAATATCCTCGATGCCGACGCCGCGCTGCGGCTGGTCTTGGAGTTTTCCACGACGGCCGCCGTGGCCATCAAACACAGTAATCCCTGCGGTGTGGCGGTTTCGAATCGCTCCCTCGCCGATGCCTTTCGCAAGGCGCGTGCCTCGGATCCGGTCTCGATCTTCGGCGGGGTGATCGGCTTCAACCGGACCGTGGACGAGGAGACGGCCGACGAGTTGAAAGAGATTTTCCTGGAGATCGTCGTCGCGCCGGGTTTTGCGCCGGGAGCGCGCGCGGTTCTCTCTTCGGCCAAGCGGCTGCTGAACATCCGGCTCCTCGAGGTCGATATGGGGGAGAAGGAAGACGGCGGCTATGATTTTCGGCGCGTCAGAGGAGGGCTTCTGATTCAGGATTGGGACCGGGGCACCGTAGACGTGAGATCATGCAAAGTGGTTACCGAGCGTAAGCCGACGGAGGAGGAATACGAGGCTCTGGACTTCGCCTGGCGGATCTGCCGCCATGTGAAATCGAACGCCATCGTCTTTGCCTCGCGTGATCAGGTGCTGGGCGTGGGAGCCGGGCAGATGAGCCGGGTCGACTCGGCCAAGCTCGCCGTGATGCGCGCTCAGACTCACGGCCTCGATCTCAGAGGGTCGGTTGTGGCCTCGGATGCTTTTTATCCCTTTCGCGACGGCGTCGACGAGGCGGCAAAGGCGGGCGCCAGGGCGGTCATTCAACCCGGCGGCTCAATCAAGGATAATGAGGTTATTGCCGCGGCGAATGAGCACGGGATGGCGATGATTTTTACCGGGATGCGGCATTTTCG
>JACPAM010000305.1 GCA_016180805.1 Deltaproteobacteria bacterium
AGCCTCGCTCGCCCCGTAGAGTATGGTGTTGACCACGGTGACGGTTCCTCGACCGTACACTTACTCAACGGGGCTCGCGCTCCCCTCGGTCGCGGACAAACATGTACGTAACCCTCTCCCTCGTCCCCTTGAAAGTCTCGAAATGACGCCCGGGGATCACAATCGCTGGTGAAGCACGCTAGTAGGACCTAGCGCGACAGGGAAGCTTTCGATTTCAAACGGGCGTCGAGGGGTCGAAGCGATGCCAACATAGCCGTTGCTTGATTTTGCGAACCAGCAGCAGTATATGCGTAGACGGCGTCTGAAACAAACTTTGCTGCCGAAGAAAAGGTTTGCGAATCGTCCGCTGCGTCCACCAGGCGACCGGGCGCACCGGAAGGGGGCCTTATGGCGGAAACATCCCGGGGCGCAACCCTAGTTCAGCCGAACAAGATCGAAATTCGCGAGTACCCCATCCCCGATATCCCTTTGGATGGCGGGCTGGTGGCCGTCGAGATGGGCGGGGTGTGCGGGACGGATTTCAAGTACTACCGCGGTAAGCTCCAGCTACCCCTGCCAGTCATCCTCGGTCACGAGATCCTCGGCCGGGTGGCAAAGCTCGGCCGCGAAGCGGCTTCCATTCACGGGCTCAAGGAGGGCGATCGCGTCATCTTGAAAGGCGCTTTGGGCTGCGGCCGGTGCGCCGACTGCCGGCGCGGCGCGGCCCGGTTTTGTAAAAAGCGCACCAGCTACGGCGGTCGAACGAGCTCGGCCAACCCGCCCCACCTGTTCGGCGGCTTTGCCGATTACCTTTATCTCGCGCGGGACGCTCTCGCTACGAGGATCAGCGATGATCTCCCCGCCGAAGCGGCCGCTTTGGTCGGCTCGGTCATGGCCAACGGCTTTCAGTGGGCCGTACGCCAGGGCGGGGTCAAGATGGGCGACTACGTCCTCATCCAGGGACCGGGGCAGCAGGGCCTGGCGTGCACGTTCGCGGCGCGCCACGCCGGGGCCGCGCGGATCTTCGTCTCGGGGATCGGGCGTGACGCCAAGCGGCTCGAGCTGGCAAAGCGCTTCGGCGCCCACCGGGCGGTCAATGTGGAGGAGGAAAACCTGATCGACGTGATCCGGGAAGAAACCGGCGGGGCGATGTGCGACGTCGTCGTCGATGTCTCTGGTAGCCCTAAGGCAATCCAAGCCTCCGTCGACTGCGTCCGGCGCCAGGGCACCGTGGTGGTCGCAGGCTTGACGGGAGACACGACGGTGACTCCATTGTTGATCGACAAGATCGTGTGGGGAGATGTCCGCGTGCAAGGGTGCTATACGGGAGACAACGACGCCGTCGATGCGACCTTGCGCCTGCTGGAGGCAACCAAGTTTCCCGTGCAAGAGATGGTAAGCCATGTGTTTCCGCTGGAGGAAACCGAAAGATGCATTCAGGCCGTTGGCGGCGAGATTCCTGAGCTCTATCCGACCAAGGCGCTCATCCGACCCTGACGGTAAGTCAAAAAGAGGATGATGGCTTGGCCCCAGAAGACCTTTCGAGAAAATACTGGTTCCGCGACCAAGGGCAGCGCGAGCGAGGCTGCGGACAAGCCCTTCGGGATTGCAGATGGCAAATTTCAAATCTCAAATCCGAAATCTGAAATGTGAAATCTGCAATCTGAAATTCCGAGTGAAGCGAGGACAGGCCGCAGCCGAGAGCGCGCTTCCCGAGGGAGCTTAATCCATCTGAGGAGGAGACGCCATGAATATCGAAGGAACCAAAGACAAGGTTGTCATCGTAACGGGAGGAGGACACGGCATCGGCAAGGCATACTGCCTGGGTTTCGGCGGCGCCGGAGCCCGGGTGGTGGCGGCCGACATCGACGAGCCGGCAGCGGTGAAAGTGGCCGCTCAGGTGGCCTCGGACACCGGCGCCAGCGCGCTGGGACTGCATGTGGACGTGGCCAATGAGGATTCGACCAAGCGCATGGCCAAAACAACGCTCGAGCGCTTCGGGCGAATCGACGTGCTCGTCAACAACGCCGCGATCTTTGCCACGATCCCGATGAATCGCGGCGGCATCGAAACCATCGATCCGGCTGAATGGGACCGGCTGATGGCCGTAAACCTCAAAGGCCTGTTCTTCTGTAGCCGGGCGGTCTTGCCGACGATGCGCGCCCAGAAATCCGGAAAGATCATCAATATCTCCTCCGGGACCGTTTTCTACGGTAGCGCGGGGAGAATCCACTACGTCACCTCCAAGGCCGGGGTCATCGGGTTCACGCGCACGCTGGCGCGCGAAGTCGGAGACGACAACATTCAGGTGAACTGTCTGGCACCGGGTTCCACTCTATCGGAAGAAAATCCGACCGAAGAGGTCCTTCGCTTTCGCCAATCGGCGGTCCAGCAGCGCGCGCTCAAGCGCGTGCAGAAGCCGGATGACCTCGTCGGCACCATGCTCTTTCTGGCTTCGAGCCTGAGCGACTTTATGACCGGGCAAACGGTCTGCGTGGACGGCGGCCAGAACTTTCTCGGATAGAGAGCAATATTCATGAAGTTTAACTTGACCCTCGGGGGACGAGGAGAAAGGCCGCGGACGTCTTTGCCCGCGACCGAGGAGGAGCGCGAGCCCCGTTGAGTAAGTGTACGGTCGAGGAACCGTCACCGTGGTCAACACCATACTCTACGGGGCGAGCGAGGCTGCGGACGTCCCATTACAGGCGGTGCGACTCATGGCACGAACCCATCGGCCGCAGCCGAGAGCGCGCTTCCCGAGGGAGCTTATGCCATCGTAATGCGAGCGGGGACAGGCACCGCTTCGCGGAGCCAGTCCCCTGAGCCGCGGCCTGATGGCTCGGCCCCCGAGGAGCTTTCGAGGAAAACCCCGGACAGGAGGTTTTTATGATTGATCGAGTCTTCGATGCCGATGGTCACGTGGTGGAGCAGGATCGGGAGTTGCTCGACTTCTTCGACCCTCCCTACCGCGGCCGAGCGGAGCTTTTGGGCAACCCCTTCTTTCCTACCCTGGATGGCTGGCATAGACAGGCGATGACCATCGCGGATGGCAAGCGACCGGGAGTCGACGAAGATGACGCCGCCGCGTGGCTCAGGCTCATGGACCGAACCGGGATCGAGGAGACGGTCCTTTATCCCACCGCCGGGCTTGCGCAAGGGTTGATCAAAGACCCCGATTGGGGCGTAGCGGTCTGCCGCGCCTACAACAACTTTCTGTACGAAAATTACATCCAGGTGAGCCCGAGGATTCACGCGGTAGCGCTTCTTCCCATGCAGGATCCGCAGGAAGCGGTCAAGGAGCTCCGGCGAGCGGTCAAAGAGCTTAAAATGTTGGGCGGCCTGATTGCGCCGGTGGGACTCCCCTTTCCGGCGGGCCATCCGAGCTACCACCCCGTCTACGCCGAGGCGGAAAAGCTCGGCTGCGCCATCGCGCTCCATGGAGCGCCCGCGGTGGGGCTGGGGTTTGACTTTTTCACCCGCCTCATCCAGGCGCGCGCCCTCACCCATCCATTCTCGCAGCTCATCCATCTTACCAACATCATCTTCGAAGGGGTGCTGGAGAAATATCCCGGGCTGCGGCTCCTCTCCTTGGAGGCAGGCGCGAGCTGGGTGCCGTTCTTGATGGACCGGTTGGACCTCGAGTGGGACAAGCGCGGAAGCCGCCAGGCGCCACTGCTCAAGAAGAAGCCCAGCGAATATCTCAAAAGCGGCCAGGTTTTTTACAACTGCGACGTCAAAGAGCACATTATCCCGACGGTAGTCGCCATGGTGGGAGAGGATCTTCTCTTGTATGCCTCCGACTTCCCACACGAGCATGATCAGGATGACACGATCGCGACACTGCGTAGCCGCGAGGATCTATCCCAGCGCGTACGGGCAAAAATCCTCTATCACAACGGCAGAAAGGTCTACGGGCTGAGATAAGGACGAGAGGAAGGCCGCGGACGATGGACTCAGCTCCCTCGGGAAGCCCGCTCTCGGCTGCGGCAAGGGGACTGGCTCGCTTGCGTGCCTGTCCCCGTCACTCGCGGACGTCCGCAGCCTCGCTCGCCCCGTAGAGTATGGTGTTGACCACGGTGACGGTTCCTCGACCGTACACTTACTCAACGGGGCTCGCGCTCCCCTCG
>JACPAM010000306.1 GCA_016180805.1 Deltaproteobacteria bacterium
GTGAGCGTCGACGGATAGTCGCGCTCCGCTGGTCCGCGCCGCAGACTTGAAGGCGGACCCGGTGCGGCATTTGATTAGCCCGATTCTGCCCCGCGGCATGCTGGCCCTCCTGAGCGCCGTGTACAAGATGGGCAAGACGCTGCTCACGATGGAGATTGCCCGGGCCGTGCTGGAGGGGGCAGACCTGTTAGCCCGGTTCCCGGTGGAAAGCCCCGGGACCGTAGCCGCCTACTGGATGGACGACCCGCCGGCCCTGACGCTGGATCGGCTGAAAGCGCGGGACATGGACGCCAGTAATCGGCTGTGGGTTGCTCCCGCGCTGGAGGTGGACCTGTCGGAGCCCTTGGCTACAGTCCGGGACATGGAGCGAGGTGTGCTTAAGGTGGGGGCGGACCTGGCCATCGTTGATGCGCTCTACCTGCTGATGCCCGAGGGACGCGAGTCCGGAAACGACGCGACCAGGATGCGCCCTGTGATGCGGGCCCTGAACCTCATGGCTGAGCGGACCGGGGCAGCCGTCCTGCTGGTCGCGCACGACCGGAAGAACGCGGATGACGTGGCAGGCTCCTACGTGATCCGGGCCGCCTGCAAGGTCATCCTGCGGCTGCTGCTCCCCAGAGGGACAGAGGTGGACCCGGACGAAGGGCCGTTGGTTCTTTCCACCATCCATTCCGCCAAAGGGCTCGAATGGCATTCCGTTTTCATCATCTGGGCCCTCGAGGGGAGATTCCCTTCCTACTACAACGTCAACACCGAAGAGGAGCTGGAGGAGGAAAGGCGGCTGCTTTATGTGGCGTCCACGCGCGCCAAAGAAAATCTCTTCGTTACCTACCCTATCAAGATCTTCGACCGGGGCCTGCGCACGGTTCTCTCGCGGCCATCACAGTTCATCGAGGGCATCCCGGAGGAGCTTTTGGAGCCGGTGACTCTAGTGGAAGAAGAAGAGGAGCGAGGCTGGGAGGATTAACTATGACACGTCTTTTGCTCAACATCGTCGTGTTCGTCAGCGGGGCGGTCCTGATGGGACTGGAGATCGTCGGGAGCCGGGTCCTTGCCCCCTATTTCGGCAACTCCATCTTCGTCTGGGGCAGCCTGATCTCGGTCGTTCTGGCCGCCTTGAGTCTCGGCTACTACTGGGGCGGCTGGCTATCCGAGCGCAACCCTTCTTTTGGCCGGTTCCTTGTGTTGCTTGTGATTCCGGGGGGCCTGATCTTTGTCCTTCCCTACGTCTATCCGGCGGTCAACCTGTGGATCGCCGAGATCAATTTCGGCAACCGGCTAAATCCCTTGATCGCCAGCACCGTCTTCTTTCTTTTGCCGGGAATATTTCTCGGCACGATTTCGCCCTACGCCATCCGGCTCGCCGCCACGACCCTGTCCACGGTCGGGAGCACCGCCGGCACGTTATACGCGCTCTCGACCTGCGGCAGTATCTTTGGCACGCTGTTCACCGCCTTCTATCTGATCCCGGCGATCGGCGTTAGCAACATCATCCACTGGCTTGGCGTGACGCTCGTATTTCTCGCGCTGCTGCTCTGGCCGGTCGCGCGCATTCCGGTGGTGGAGACGGTAAAGCCCGTGGCCGCGGTGATCCTGCTGCCGTTGATCGTGTTGACGCTTCTGAGCCCGGTGCCGGCGCGAGCAAAAACCATCCTTGAAAAGGACTCCTTCTACCACCGCATCCGGGTTGAGGAAGACCACGAGGCCCGCTACCTCTATTTCGATCGGACGCTACAGAGTGCCATGACCCTGAGCGATCCGACCGCCCTAAGGCTGATCTACTCGCGCTACGCTTCGATCGGATTGGCCTTCAAGCCGGACGCGAAGAAGGCCCTGATCATCGGCCTGGGCGGGGGCTCGATCCCGAAAAAATACCAGAAGGAGTTTCCCGGGATGGAGATCGATGTTGCCGAAATCGATCCGGAAGTCGTCGAAGTGGCGAAAAAGCATTTCTTCTTCCAGGAACGTAAACCCCTGCGCGTTTACGCTCAGGATGGAAGGCTATTTCTGACCCGCAGCTCCCAGCGCTACGACTTGATCCTGATCGATGCCTACTTCACCGACGCGATCCCCTTTCACCTGACCACGCGCGAGTTTTTCCGCACCGCCGAGCGGAAACTCACTCCCAACGGCATCGTGTTGGTCAACGTCATCGGCGCCGTCACCGGTCCGGGAGGAAAGATCACCCGCTCGATCGCCAAGACCCTGCGCGAGGTCTTCCCCCAGATCTACCTTTTCCCGACCCGCCGGGCGGATAACGCAAGCCTGGATACGATCCAGAACGTAATCGTGATCGCGACCAAAGAGCGCGCACGCATCGACATCCGCGAGATCACTAACCGTGCAGCCGCCATCGGTCGCGGGCTGTTTCCGGAACCGGTTAAGGACATTGCAATCTCCTACGTCGAATCGCGGATTGCCGATCGCGACGTTCCCGTGCTCACCGATGACTACGCGCCTACGGATAACCTGCTCCATCCTTAGCCTGCTGGTCCTTTCCGGCTGCGCTTTGAACACCACCCGCGCTCCCGAGCGGGTAGTGCGGGTCAAAGCGTTGGCGGACCCCAAGCTGAGGGAGCGAAATCCCCGATGGGGGGAAGAGGTTAAGGAACTGTTACGGGCGACCTCGGACTACTTTGAACGGGAGTTCGGGATCCGGCTGGTCGCTGCGCTGGTTGCTCCGTGGCCGCAGCGCGAAAGGATCGCCTCAACCGCTTTACTCCTCGCGCGCCTGGAGCGGGAGGTGCCGTTAAGAGACTCAAGCGGGAGCTACGACCTCGTCATCGCCTTTACCGCCGAGCCGGTGAACATCTACTCTGACGGCAAGGCGCGCGTCGACCGCATCGGCAACTGCCGGCAGGGCTTGGGCAATTACATGGTGAGCGCGGTGTCGAATCTGTTTCGTTACCAGGGGCCGCACGCGGAGCCTACCGCCGATGTCGTTGCAGTGATCCACGAACTTGGGCACATCTTCGGCGCGGAACACAGCGCGGATACGAACTCGATCATGCATAAGAATTTCGACTACCGAACGGAGTTTGATCGCATAAGTCGCCAGACCATTTTCAAGAACAAGTTCTGCCCGTTTGCAAAGTAGATTTTGAATTCTGAATTTTTAGTTTTTAACTAGGGTCCTTGAAGTTCAATTCAAAAACTTAAAATTAAGAATTAAAAATTGAGTGTCTGATGTTACAAAATATTCGCGTCGTTTTGGTCGAGCCCAAGGGCTCGGGAAATATCGGTTCCGTGGCCCGGGCGATGAAAAACATGGGGCTCAACGATCTCGCTTTGGTCGGCGGCGGCCGAACGCAAAGTTTTTGGGCGCGCGCCATGGCAGTCCACGCTGCCGAGATGCTCAAAAAAATTCGCCGCTTCGCGACGCTACGCGAGGCCGTGGCCGACTGCGGGCTGGTGGTCGGCACCACCTGCCGAGGGGGCCTTTACCGCAGCCACAACCGCTCCCCGAGGGAGGTCGCACCGGACCTCCTCGCTGTCGCCCGCCGCGCCAAAGCGGCGCTCGTGTTCGGTCCCGAAGATCACGGCTTGAGCAACCAGGACCTCAAGCACTGCCAATGGCTCATCACTATTCCCGCCCACCCGGACTATCCCTCACTGAACATGGCCCAGGCAGTGATGATTTGCCTCTATGAGCTTTATCTCGCGGCCCTCGAAAACCCGCCGCAGTCGGCGATCGTGCGGGCGCCCGCTGAAAGGGTCGAGCGTCTTTTCGACCGGATGCGCGCATCTCTGCTCAAGATCGGTTTTTTGGACCCGCAGAACCCCGATCATATTCTGCTCGCCCTGCGCCGCGTCCTCGGTCGCGCCGGCCTGGAGGAAAAGGATGTGCGGATTCTGATCGGGCTTTTCCGCCAGATCGAATGGTACGCGGAGGAGGGATGGAAAGTTGTGCAGGAAAAAGAGAAAAAGGGGTTGAAAGTCCGCTAGCGCCGCACCGCCTTATGCCGAACGGCCTGCCTGTTTTTTTTGTTGCCTCATGCCTGTTTTTCTCTTGTTGCTTCCCGCCTGCGGCCTATTGCCTAGTGCCTCTTGCCTTCTTCCTTCTTCCTGTCTTTCTTCCTATTGCCTATTGCCTGT
>JACPAM010000307.1 GCA_016180805.1 Deltaproteobacteria bacterium
CGCAAGCGCGTTCCGGCTGTTTTGTCTGGTTCGGCTTAGAGAGTTCTCTCGGCCTGGGTTGGAAAGAAGGTCAGGTTTCGTGGAAAAGGCTGAAGTGATCCGGGAGATGGAGCGTTATCGGTTGGTCGCCGTCGTGCGATCTAAAAGCTCTGAAGAGGCGCTTCAGACCGTGAAGGCAGTCGTTGAGGCCGGGGTCAGGTTCGTCGAAATTACGATGAGCGTTCCGGGGGCTTTGGGGCTCGTCAAGGAGCTGGCGAATGAAGAAGGATTCTGCGTCGGAGCAGGCACCGTCCTAGCGAAGAAGGAAGCCGAGCAAGCGATCAAAAACGGCGCCCGATTCATCGTGTCTCCGACGTTGGAGCTCGACCTTATTCCGATCTGCCGCGAGGCCGGCGTGACGGTGGTGAGCGGCGCGGCGACACCCACGGAGGTCCTTACAGCGATTCGGGCGCAAGCCGATATGGTGAAAATTTTTCCCGCCGACTGCCTCGGCGGGCCGCACTTCCTAAGGCAGATCGCGGCCGCCCTGCCCAAGACGCGCTTCATGGTATCCGGAGGGGTAAACCGCAGTAATGTGAAAGAATACATCCAAATCGGCGTCATCGGTCTGGCACTGGGAAGCGCTTTTCTGGCCGATCTTTTGGCCAGGCAGGGACACAGCGGCCTGGTCAACGAGGTGCGTCAATTTGTTAAACTGGTTGAGGAAGCTGTCAGTGGTCAGCTTTCAGTTCCTGTTTTGGGATCCGAGCGCTGATGGCTGAGAGCTAATGGCTGAAGTGCTATGAGTGATATCAAGTTGACATTGGCGTGCGAAGACTACGACCGTACCCGCGCTCTGCGCGATGGGTCGGTGAAACCTGACGGCATCGAAATCAATTATCTGGCGCTTCCTGTCGAAGAAATCTTTTGGCGGATGCTCCGCTACCAGGAATTCGACGTGGCTGAGCTTTCCATGGGAGCCTTTTTGGTGGCGGCCGCTCGCGGGCATCGTCCGTTTATTGCTATTCCGGTTTTTCCCTCGCGCACCTTCCGCCACCGCTGCATCTTCATTAATACCGCTTCGGGGATCACGAAGGCGCAAGAGCTGAGAGGAAAACGGGTCGGGGTGCCCGAATACACGATGACGGCTGCGGTCTGGCTGAGGGGTCTCTTCCAGCACGAATACGGGGTCTTGCCGCAGGAGATCGACTGGGTTCAGGGCGGAGAGGAGCAGCCGGGGCGCAAGGATCGGGTCGATTTCGATCTGCCGCCCGGGATTCGCCTCGAAGTCATTCCGCACAACCGCACGCTGAACGAGATGATCGAGAGCGGCGAGATCGATGTCTTGATGTCGCCGCGCATGCCGTCCTGTTTCCGGCGCGGTTCGCCTCGCGTCCGCCGGCTCTTTCCCGATTTCAAGCGGGTGGAGATGGACTATTTTCGCCGCACCGGGATCTTTCCTATCATGCATGGGATCGCGATCCGCATGGACCTCTACGAGAAGCACCCATGGGTGGCGCAGAGCCTGTTCAAGGCTTTCTCAGCGGCAAAGGATCGCTGCTTCAGCGAAATTTATGACACCAACGTGCTGCGACGGAGTCTTCCTTGGGAGGCCGCCGAGTACGAGGAGACAACGAAGCTCATGGGCTCGGACTACTGGCCTTACGGCTTCGCAGCCAACCGGGATGGGCTGGAAACCCTTCATTCGTATCTGCTGGAGCAGGGATTGATCAAGCAGAGACTGGATCTCGAAAAGCTCTTCGCGCCTAGTACGTTGGAGGCCTTCAAGATATAGGAATCTCGCTGCAGTCGGGTTAGCAGGCGGGTTGGCGATGAGGCAAGGGGACTCGATCGGCCGCTTTTCGCTTGCCCAGGGGCATCCGTGGGTGGCGGTGGATGTCGTTGTCTTCACGCTGAGCCAGGCAACGCTGCAGGCCCTCCTGGTGCAAGTTAAAGACGGTCCCTTTGCCGGCAAGTGGGCTTTTCCCGGCGGCCTGGTCGGTGCCGAGGAGTCGCTCGATCAGGCAGCGGAGCGCGAGCTTCGGGAGCGAACCGGAGTCCAGGAGGCTCATCTGGAGCAACTCTATACATTTGGCAAGCCAGAGCGGGACCCCATGAGCCGCGTAGTCTCCGTCTCCTATCTGGCTTTAATTCCCGTGCAGGGAATCACGCCCAACGCTGCTTCCAAGTATGCCGACATCCGGTGGTTTCGCGCCGACCGCCTTCCCCGGCTTGCCTATGACCATGATCAAGTTACGCGGCTGGCGCTCCAGCGACTTCGCGCCAAGCTTCAGTACACCAATATCGTTTACAGTCTCATGCCGTCGGAGTTCACCTTGGGGGAACTCCAGGAAGTTTACGAAACGATCCTGCAGCGCCCCCTCGACCGGCGTAATTTTCGCAAGCGAATCCTCGCTCTGGGCTTGCTCAAGCAGTTGAAGAAAAAGCGGCGTGGCACGCACCGCCCAGCCTCGCTTTACGCCTTCATTCGCAGGCGGCCGATGATTATCGAGATGGTGTAAAGAAGGTTACCAATATTCCCTCGCTCCTTTGGGCCGAAGCACGACGATTTCAGTGGAGGCGGGCAGAGTAGCCTTGCTTACCAGTAAGGTATCGCTGTCCGGCCGGCGGGTAGGGAGGCCTTGGATGAAAGATTGCAGGATAAAGAGGTTGTCCCGGTAGTGCATCGGGATGGCGATCTTGGGTTTGATCTGCTGAAGCACCTCACGAGCGGTCTGTGGCGGCATCGTAAAGGTGCCCCCAATCGGGATCAGGGCGACATCGACTTTGCCAAGCTGTTTGAGCTGCTCGGGTGTCAGTGTGTGGCTCAGGTCGCCGAGGTGAGTGATGCAAAGAGTCCCGAGGTCGAAGACGAACGCGGCGCCCTTGAGCGCTCCTTGCAGCCCATTTTGGTAGATCGGAATATTGTAGATCAAGACATCCCTTACCGTGGTGTTCACCCGGTTCCACTCGGCGCCATAGCGGGCCAGCCCGCGTAGAACGATCGGGTTGCCCCGAGCCAACTCCACGTAGTTGTGGTTGGGATGCTCCCGGCCTACCGTGACGACATGCGGGGAGACATCGGGAGTAGGGTACATCCCTGGGGCCAACGGGTCCGCGATGATCCTGGTTCCTTTGCTCGTCGTGATCTGGAAAAAATTGTGGCCGAAATACTGGATGACGGCGTCGGGTTCGGCGGCGTAGGCGAGGCGCGGAAAGCCTCGGGCCACATCCAGGTCCCTACAGGCCGACTGGGCGCCGGGGCTTGCGAGGACGACGAGACAGAGAGCGATCAACAATACCACCAGCGGCTTCTTCATAGCTTATCAGATTCCCTCGAAAGCTCCTCGAGAGCCGAGCCATCAGGCCGTGGCCTATGGAGTAAGCTCCCTCGGGAAGCGCGCTCTCGGCTGCGGCCGATAGGTTCGTGACATGAGTCGTACCGTTTGTAATCGGACGTCCGCAGCCTCGCTCGCGCTACCCTCGGTCGCAGGCAAGCACGTCCGCGGCCTTCCCGCTCGTCCCTCTCGGGCGTCAGAGTGAAAGTGTTACGCGCTGCGCATTCCTGAGGCTTTGAAAAAATCCGCCACATAGTCGCTTGCCGGCTCCCGCATGAGTCTTTCGGCCGCGTCTACCTGCTCGAACTTACCGGCTCTCATCACGGCGATGCGATCGCCGAGGGTGAGCGCATCCCAGAGATTGTGCGTCACATACAGCGTGGTCAGGCGATGCTCGCGATGAAACTGAAGGATCTCAGTGCGCATCTTTAGCCGATTGGGGGCATCGATGTTGCTTAGAGGCTCATCCATCAAAAGCACTCGCGGTGAGGTCGTCATGGCCCGGCCCAGCGCGACGCGTTGTTGCTCGCCGCCCGAGAGCTCGGGAGGCTTGCGCTGAAACAGCTTCTCGTCGATCCCCAGTTTCCCGGCCAGCGGCCGCATGAATTCACGGATCTTCCCTTCCGACCACTTGCGGATCTTGAGCGGCAAGCTCATGTTGGTGTAGCGCTCGGCTTCGAAGATCTTCATATGCGGCCAGAGCGCGTAGCTTTGAAAGATCATCTGCACGCCTCTGCGGCCTGGGGGAATGTCGTTGACCGGGACGCCGCCGATG
>JACPAM010000308.1 GCA_016180805.1 Deltaproteobacteria bacterium
CCAAAATGGGATATTCCCCCAATGGGGCGAACCCGGATTTTTTCCGAAGCTTCCGTCGCGGAAATCCTCGAAGGCTTTGTCGAGATAGGTCTCGTTAGAAAAGTCTCTTTGCCGTCGGCAGCCACGGAGGGGACTAGTACTAGTCGTGGCGTTGCTAACTGCCAGCTCCGGACGTTACCTCGCCCGCTCCGCCACAGGCCAGGGGCAACCTATGCGGGTAGGCAAAGTATGGTTTCTATCCATCTCGGCGAGCGCAAGCGCATTCGCCTGCCGCGAAGCCACGATAAGGTTCTTCTGAAAAAAGTTGTCGACGAGTTTTGCCCACGCTTCGCACCGAGTAGTGTCGTCATTTATATCGGCTCCACCGAGAAAAAGGTTTGGCACTTCGATGCAGCTTATCTACGAAGGCTCGGTGTTACTGTAGAGGAACATGGCAAGATGCCAGACGCCGTGGTGCACTATACGGACAAGAACTGGCTTGTCGTGATTGAGGCCGTAACGAGCCACGGCCCAGTAAACCCTAAGCGGTTGGCAGAGTTGAAGTCGCTCTTTTCCGGAAGCAGCGCAGGGCTGGTCTTCGTGACTGCCTTTCTGAATCGTCGCGGACTGCTGAAGTACCTCAGCGACATTGCCTGGGAGACTGAGGTGTGGGTTGCGGACGCACCCGACCACATGATCCATTTCAACGGAGAGCGATTCCTTGGACCCTACCCGTGAATATGACTAGGCGAACAGCCATGAACGAAATTCCCTGCCCCTTGATGGGTGTATAGACCGGGGACATGGGTAACAGATGTGCCGGACATATGAGAAACATTTTCGTGAATCATCCGAGAGTGGCCGAGGCCGCGGTCAGGGGCTATCATGAGATCAGAGGCGGATTTTAATCTTGACTTTTATACGGGCTTACGGCAGCTAGGTAGGACAAATGGCAAAGAGAAGCCCTGCAAGAAAATATCGCAGCCTTTCGGGGCGCGAGCTTACGCTTGAAATATGGAGGCTGCGGAAAGAAATGCACGCGGGGTTTACGCGGCTCGAAGGCCGGCTGGATAAGCTAATTGACCGAGTCGATGTCTTCTTAAGAGTACATTATGCTCTGCATCGAATTGAGGGTCATGAAAGAGCAGATGAAGCGTATTGAAGAGCGCTTGGAGCGCGTCGAGGCTGCTCAGCCGAGCTAGTTCAAATCCGTATCTTTGCCCAAAACCGATACCAATGTCCCAAAGCTGCCGGGGACAGAACATCCCCACAATCAAGCTTCAAAAAATGTTGAGTGCCCCAAGGGCGAGGTTTTTTCGTCGAATGAAATTCCCTGCCCCTTGATGAGTGTATAGACGGGGACATGGGCAACAGCCGTGCCGGACAAATGTCCCCTTTAACCGTTCTAAGTGAAGCATGGCCCTTAAGGTGCCGACCACAGCTCCCAGATGTTTCCGTCCGGGTCTTTGACGTAGAGGGAGTAGCCCTTTCCGTCAGGATGGTCTCGGATGTTCTCCACCTTGGCGCCGCAGCGCTCCAGTTCCTGAATGTTCTCTTCCTTCTCCTTCCAGGGAATCATGATGGTATGGTGCGGTACGCCCGGGCGCGAACCCTGCGATGCGTCGAAGATGTGGACCTGGAAGTTCCCGAGTTGGACATCGACCTCTCGAACCCGGCCTCGCTTTAGCTGCTCCTCATTCGGCTCCACCCGGCGAATGACCTCGGCGCTGAAGACTTGCGTGTAAAATTTTTCTGCTTGGGCCAGATCCTTGGCATTGATGGCGAAAGTTCTAAGCGAACCGGCCTGGAGCATGGTGATTCCTCCTTCCTCGCGTTTTGACGCTCCGTTGTCCTGTCGCCGCGAAAGGCCTGCGCAGGCGACGGTTCAGTTCCCCAACAGCTTCTTGACCCTCTCGATAACTTCGGGAGGTTGCTCTATGACCTTCTTCGCAAGCTCCTGAAGATCCTCTCCGGGAGAGGGGTCAGCATCCATTCGTCCCTTCTTGGCCTCCGCCAGAAGCTCGGGGTCCTTTAGCGCCTTTGCGTAAGCTTCGCGCAGGATCTTTACCTTGTCCGACGGAGTTCCTGGGGGGGCCATCATCGCGCGACCAATTTCACTACTGGCCAGTATGACCTCAGCTAGGCGCCGGCTGACGGCCGGTGTTTTGTACTGGTCCATGAGTTCCCAGATGGTGGGCGTATCGGGCAGCCTCGGGTCTCGCGTCTTCGGGTCCTGGACGAGATGCCGCTCGAAGCCTGTTTTGTGCCAGGTATCGAACGGTTCGCGGCCGAAATGGGACTGGATGTCCTGCGCGCGGCAGATGACCTCTCCCCTCTCGACGCCGAGGTCGATCTCCCTGCCACCCTGATAGCCGAGCACAATATCGAATTTCGCGCCGAGGGTCTCCTCCAGGAGTTTCGGCGTGATGTACGCAGTGCTCGCTGTTCCCGTGGCGCCGCACTTAGGCGGCTCCTTGGCGCTGATGACGTCGGCTATGGACCTGTAGGGCGCATCCGCGCGCATGTAAAGCAGGTTGTACCATTTGTCCGGCGCGCCTATCCACTGGAATTTGCGCGCGTCGAACTTGACCTGCGCGCGTCCCACGAGCTGATCCAGATAAAGGGTGTTAATGGGCATAACGACAGCTAGACCATCCGGTTTCGCTACGTTGTAAACGTAGTTAGCCGCGATGACAGAGCCTCCCCCGGGCATATTCTGCACGATCATCGTGGGATTACCCGGAACGTGCTTTGGCATGTGGCGGGCGATCAGTCGGGCCCAGAGGTCGAAGAATCCTCCGGGGGTGAAACCTACAATGATCCGGATCGTCTTCCCCTCGTAGTAAGGCGCCGGTTGCGCGTAGGCCGGGTCGCCGGCCGGACCGAACGGAGCCGGAAGGGAGACCAGCGAGAAAGACGCCAGGACAAGAATCAGAATCAAAGCCCGTGAGCCGACGAACAAATGCTTTTTCACGGCGAACCTCCTTCGGATCGTGACCGCACGACGGTTTGACGCAAGGAAAGCTCTCTCCCTGCTTTTTCTTTTTGCCCTTGTCTCATCGAGCCTTGGCTCTTATCTCATGGGAAAAGGCTCGGTCAGAATATGCCCAGTTGATGGGGAAAGATTAACGCCACCGCCACCGGACTGATATAGCGGACGACCAATGACCATCCAAGGTAAGGGAGCGTGCGGATTTCGCCTCTGTGGAACTCCTCCCGCCTTTCTTTGTGGCTCAGCACCCATCCCGCAAAGAGGGCAATGAGAAAGGCGCCTATGGGAAGGAGATAGTTTGTGGCAAGGCCGTCCATGAGCCCGAAGAATCGCTCCCAGAAGGCCGAGGGAATCCCCAGCAGGAAAATGATTCCACCCAGAATCCAACTCGCCTGCTTTCGGCTCCAACCGTGCTCGTCGATGAAATAGGCAGAAACCACCTCGAGGAGGGAGATGGATGAGGTGAGGGCGGCAAAGCCAAGCAGAAGGAAAAAAGCAAGAGCGACGAGCTGGCCCGCTGGAAGTTGTCCGAAGGCAACAGGCAGAGTGCGAAAAAGTAGCCCTGGCCCTCCGGTCGGCTCGAGATTGAAGGTGAAGACCAGAGGGAAAACCACGAAGCCAGCTAAGATGGCCACGAGCGTGTCTCCTCCTGCCACCCAAAAGGCTGAACGGACCAGATTCGTCTCTTTCCCGAGGTAGCTTCCATAGGTGATCATGGCCCCCATGCCCAGACTCAGGGAGAACAGGGCCTGACCGAGCGCATCGAGGACGGCTATGGGACTTAGATCCTGCCAGCGAGGACGCATGAGGAAATCGATCCCACCCTTCGCCCCTTGGGTCTGGACGGCATAAATGAGCAGGGCGCAGAGGAGGAGAAAGAGAAGCGGCATCATGATCTTATTGCCCATCTCGATGCCCTCGTGGATTCCCCCCGCGACGATAGTGATGGTGAGAAGCATAAAGACAGCGTGCCAGAGTAATTGCTGCAGGGGAGCTGCCTGCAAGGCGGAAAAAAGGCCCGTGGTCTCGTCGGGCGTTCTGCCGGCAAAGCTATTCTGAAATGAGAGGAAGATATAGTGGAGGACCCATCCGCCGACAACAGAATAATAGGA
>JACPAM010000181.1 GCA_016180805.1 Deltaproteobacteria bacterium
AGGCCCCTCGTAGACTACGAGGTTGATAGGCCGGATGTGGAAGGCCAGTAATGGCTGAAGCTTACCGGTACTAATTGGCCGTGCGGCTTGACCATATTTCCCATTGCGACTCAGCGCAATTGCGCTCCCCGTATTCAGTTGTGAGAGAATTTTGAGGCCGACAGAAATGAGTCGGATACGAGGCTTGCGACGATCCGCGAGCGGAGACGTACTAAGGCAGTTACGTTGAAGCGAGCGGATCTAGCATAACGAAGTAGCCGGCCATTTATGGCGGCCGATGAGCTTCCGGTGGCGATAGCGGAGGTGTCACACCCGATCCCATCCCGAACTCGGTCGTTAAGCCCTCCTGCGCCGATGGTACTATGCGGTCGCCGTATGGGAGAGTAGGACGCCGCCGGATTTAAAATTGAAAAGGCCCGTGGGTCTAGCGACCCCTGGGTCTTTTTGTTTTTCCCGCTTGACGTCCCGGTCGATATGCCAGCAAAGGTGATAGCCCTCATCAGCGGGACTCGGTGCTGGCCGGTCTCTCCAGATATCCGCCCGCCTCCGCCCGGGCGAACACCGCCTGGATCGTCTGCACCAGCCGGCGCGCCGACTCCGGAGTGAGCTCCACAGCTATCCGTGCCCCTGGGCCCTCACCCTCATTGACAAAGTCGATGTTGAGGGCGTGTTCCAGGGGCGCGTCGTAGGGATGGTCATAGGAGACATTGACCTGGCGCACTTTGAACCAGCCGTTCGCCCCCTTGCCGCTGCCATCGATCTCCGCTTGCTTCACAATCATCGTACACATCGCCCTGCTCCTTTCCGTGCTCCACTCACGGGCAAAGCTTATTTGCCGAGATATTTTTCGAGAAAGACGAAAAGCTTCTTCCAGCCGTCCACCGCCTGCTCCTGCCGATAGCTTGGCCGGTCATAGTAGAAAAAGCCATGGCCCGCCCCGTCATATCTGTGAAACTCATAGTTCTTGCCGTGCTTCTTGAGCTCCGCCTCATGCTGATTTACCTGTTCCGGTGAAGGGCTCTTATCTTCATTGCCAAAGAGGCCCAGGAGTGGGCACGAGAGCTCTTTGGTGTAGTCGATGGGGGCAACGGGTTGCTTGGGGGTGAGATCTTCCTTTGCCGGCACCACACGCCCGCCCCAGCACTCCACGGCCGCGTCAAAGCCCTTCGTGCGACACGAAACGAGAAAGGCATTGCGGCCTCCTGAGCAGGTGCCGAAGACACCCACCTTGCCATTGATGAAGGGAAGCGATCGCAAGTAGCGCATCGCACCTTCGACATCGCCCACGACTTGGTCGTCCGGGACACCTCCTGCTGCGCGCACCTTGGCCCCCACATCCTCGGGCGTCCCATGACCCTCACGGTAATAGAGATTGGGAGAGATCGCCGCATAGCCATGGTGGGCGAACTTGCGTGTGGCCTCCCGGTACCATTCATCCCAGCCGGGCGCGTGATGGATCACGACCATGCCGGGAAAGGGCCCAGCGCCCAGAGGCCGGGCAAAGTAGGCATTGATGATATCTCCCTTAGCTCCACGCATGGTGACGCTCTCAGCCAGCATGCCTTCGTACATATTCGTTTCGTACATACTTACCTCCCTTGTTTCAGATAGGCGCGGATCGCGATATCAGAAGGGACTTCAAGCCGCTTCGGAGCTGATAGATTTTAGCTACGCCTTCACCTCCATCACCTCAAGGCGAACCCCTTCCGGACCCTCAAAGAAGCAGACGTTCCGGCCGTCGGGCAGCCGGCGCTGCTCTAGGATACGCGCACCGCTCGCTTTTATTTTGTCGACGGTGTCGTTAAGGTCATCAGTGTCCAAGGCAAGGTGCTCCATTCCATAGTGCTGTTCCAGTTTTTGCCCTTTGACAAAGCCGGTCACATTCAAGCGTAGTCCGTGGAGGTCAAGGCGGAAGCCGACGGTCTCTGCGCTTAGATTTTCGGCGACAATCTTGGCGCCGAGGTTATCCACAAACCACTTTACTGTCTTTTGTGGGTCAGAGGTTTTAATGTGAAGGTGGTTAATCTTAAACGCCATAAAACGCCTCCCTTCGTTAGCTTCGAGCTAGGCCGGGAAAGAGTATCCGCTGGCACCCTTTATCCCACCGACGGCAAAGGGCAGTCAAGCGGCTTCAGCTCTTTCCAGTCGGCTCCTGATTGAGGTAGTTTGACATCAAAGTACACTTTGGCTTAGTGTTTTGGCTTCTGGGAAAGGCAGTTTCTGATCGAAAGCTGGGCGCCGGTAGGTAGTGGTTATTGCAATGCCGTCGGGTTGGTTGGCATTTTTCTTTCTTGGAGGACAAAAAAGTATGGCAAGTCTAAGCCGAGTGTGCCGGATCAGATACGAACTGTGGTTATCCCTCCTACTGGGCTTGATCTTTGTCCTGGCCCCTCCCGATTTTTCGGTGGCGAGTGAGGTCGGCGGGAAGCCCGAGAAGATCGACGTTGTGGTTGTCTATACCCAGCCCAGCGGAGGCTTTACACCGGTCTGGGTGGCCTACGAGGCGGGCCTGTTCAAGAAGTACGGCCTTAACGTGAAGTTCCAGCTCCTCAACCCCCAAGTCGCCGCGCAGGCCGTGGTTGCCGGAGAAGTTGACTTCTCGACGGCCGGGTCGGAGCTTATTAGCGCGCGCCTAAAGGGAGCGCGCGTCAAATACTTCGGCGGCACGCTGCAGCAACTTGTATTTCAGATGTGGGGCGCCAAGGAGATCACTTCTATCCAGCAGCTCCGGGGAAAGACAGTCGCCGCAACCACCCCTCGGGCTGCCGTCGACGCCGCCACTCGCGAGACATTAAAGAAAAACGGCCTCATTCCGGATAAGGAGGTAAGAATCCTCTATGTTCAGACGGTTCCGGCAGTGCTTACGTCAGTGATCACCGGCAAGACCACCGCAGGGACTCTGTCTGCCCCTAATACCCTTAAGGCGCAAGAAGCCGGTCTGAATCTTCTGGCTGATATCGGAAAGCTCAACATCCCCGGCATTCAGGTTACCTACAGCGCAACCGAGAGTTACCTCAAGCGCAATCCGAATACCACTTATGCTTTTTTGAAAGCGATTGCGGAAGGAGTGCTGCTGGCAAAAAGGGATCCCTCTGTCGCAAAGAAGGCGATTGCCAAATACGCGAAGATCGACGACCCGAAGATGCTCGCCGGCACCTATGACGCGTTTGCTCCATACTGGGATGATAGCCTGAGCGTAAGGCCGGAAGTGATCCGGGCTCAATTTGATTATCTCGATGAAAAAGAATTCCCCGGTGCAAGGAATACCGACCCCAGGGAATTTTTTGATAACACGCTTGTTGAGAATCTTGAGAAGTCGGGGTTTTTTAAGGAAATTGGCTTGCAGAGGTAGCATCCGCATTGTATCTTCCCGCTTGACCGCTGAGTGCGGTTTCGAATCGTTTTAGCCAGTTTCACTATTTTGAGCCTAGAGGGGGGAAGAGGCTTATGAAGTTGCGGGGTTTGACGGCGGGCTTCGTTGTTCTGTCGGTTGTGCTGGTGGCAGGTGGGCAAATCGCCCATAGCGCTGCGCCTTTCTACGAAGGGAAAACAATCCGGATTATTGTCGGGACCGCGCCGGGAGGTGGGTACGATACGTATACTCGCCTTCTCGCTCGCCATTTCGGCAAGTACATTCCCGGCAGCCCCACCATCATCGTCGACAACATGCCCGGCGCGGGAGGATTGGTTTCGGCGAACCATCTCTTCAAAGTAGCCAAGCCGGATGGTCTCACCATCGGCCATTTCGTCGGCGGGCAATTTCTGCAACAGCTCCTGGGAAAGTCAGGCATCGAGTTCGATGCGCTCAAGTTTGAATACGTCGGGGTGCCCGCCCAGGACAATTTTGTCTTTGGGGTGGCCAGGTCGACGGGCATCACAAGCATAGAGCAATGGTTGGCGTCCAAGACGGCGATCAAGTTTGGCGCCATAGCGCCGGGTGATGGGACCTACGATATTCCCAAAGTCGTCGAGGCCACCCTTGGTTTGCCCATCCAGGTTGTATCGGGATATAAGGGGACCGCCCCGATCCGCCTGGCATTTAACAGTGGCGAGGTCGCCGGCCTTAGGTATCGGGATATAAGGGGACCGCCCCGATCCGCCTGGCATTTAACAGTGGCGAGGTCGCCGGCCTTAGTAACTCGTGGCAGTCGTTTCGGTCAACGTGGAGGAAGGAACTTGAGACGGGGGATGTGATCATTGTGGTTCAGATCAGCTCGAGGTCCCACGCGGACCTTCCCAAGGTGCCTCTGGCCGTGAATCTCGCTAAAACGGAAGGGGCGCGAAAGCTCATTCAGGCAGTGGCTCAAGCACACGGGGCCGCTGTGCGTCCCTACGTCTTACCCCCTGGCACACCCAAGGATAGAGTGGAAATCCTGCGCAGGGCGTTTGTGGAGGCTGTCAGGGATCCGGAACTGCTCAACGAAGCCAGCAAGGCCAGGCTGGAGATCAATCCTGGATCGGGCGCAGAGCTGGAGCGAAATGTCCAGGAGCTTCTCCGGCTCGAGCCTTCCCTGGTCGCGCGGCTGAAGGAAATTCTAAAATGACCCGTGCACCTTAGCGCGGGGATTTGAATTGAAAAGTGCCCGGCTCATCAGAGTCCGGGCCTTTTTGTTTTTG
>JACPAM010000135.1 GCA_016180805.1 Deltaproteobacteria bacterium
CAGGGAGCCGAGTACTCCCTGTAGGGGTAGTCCACGATATATCCGGGAAATGGGTAGAAGGCCGAAGCCGTCCATTCCCAGACATTCCCCACCATCTGGCGGCAGCCAAAGGCGCTCTCGCCGGATGGGAAGGCTCCGACGTCCACGCACCCCAGATGCCAAGAATCCAGGTTCGCCCGATCGGGAGTCGGCGGATCATCTCCCCATGGATATTTTCTCTTGCGCCCCGTGATGCCTTTTCCGCCGGCGGTCGACTCTGCGCTGGCTGCCATTTCCCACTCGGCCTCTGTAGGGAGTCTTCTTCCCGCCCAATTGCAGTAAGCCTCCGCCTCGTACCAGTTCACATGGATCACAGGATGGTGCGCCTCTAGCGGCATGACCCTATTGAAGTGCCGCCTGAGCCAGCCGCTCTCCCCACGCATCCAGTATGCCGGGTGTTCGGCCCCTGTTTTCTTGCGCCATACCCAGCCTTGATAGCTCCACAGTTCCGCTCGCAAATACCCCCGGTCTTCAACAAATCCCGCGAATTCCGCGTTGGTCACAGGCGCCCGCGCGATTCGAAAGGGCTGGACCTCTACCGGATGCCCCCACTTCTCGTTGTCAAATACAAAGGGGGTGTCCGGGCTAGCGCCAAGGAGAAAGGCGCCGCCAGGTATCTCAACATCTCCGCGCAACGGCCCGCCGCCAGTTTCAGCCGGGGTTGATTTTTCGGCGGCAATGCTCAACTGAGGCTCCGGGTATTCCAGAGTTTGCCGCATGTACGTGAAGGCTTCCCCATGCATGTCCTCGTGCAGGACAGAGAGGAGATAAAGATAAGTCTCGCGGCCATCGGGATCATGATCGAGCCTTTGGATGACGCGATCCTGGACACGCTTCATATAGGCAAGGGTCTCCTCACGCGGTGGGAGGGGCAGGTTCCATCGGACATCGTGGTCACCCGCGAGCGGGTTGCCGACCTTAAATGAATCATAGAGGTTCTCGGCTCCCTCCAGGAGGAACCTCTCTGACCCCAGGACGCGCAGGAGAAAGACATCATAGAAAAAGGCCACATGCCCAAGTTCCCAAAGAAATGGATTGACGATTTCCATTGGTGGGACGATTAAGTGCTCATCGGCAAGGTCGGAGACCAATTCCAGGGTACGTTTACCAGCGTCGTTCACGAACTGAAACAGCTCTTCTCTCATAGGATTCCCCCTGTTTCAGATTATGCGCAGCCCTCGGAAACGATCCCTCGATCGATAACGAGTCACTCAAGCGCGGCTACCCACCGCTCCCAAAGCAAAACTGTTCTTCCCCAGCTCCCCTTACCTGAGCCCAGGTTCCAATGCCCGGCGGAGCCGAGCCACGGCCAGCTCGGCTTGCTCCGCGGCGACGCGGCTTCCGGAGACGTTCACCAACGCCTGACCATCGAGCCTAAAGAATCTGCCGCGCCGTCCCTCCACCTGTACTCTTCAGGGTAAAGTCATCAGATCCCGTTTTTCGATCCGGTTACGGCTTTAGGTCATCTATCAAAGCCTCACCCACGCGTCGTGCGTGTAACAAGTTCCGAAGGCTATTTCCCGAAAAAGATTTCGCGGAATTCCACCCTTAGCTTCTTCAACTCCTCTTCGGTGGGTGAGTCCATAAAAATTGTCCTCGCAACTACCTTTTCGGCAGCCCTGATATCTGGATTGACGCCTGGATAGAGGACAAATTCTCCCTCTCCCGCTGCCGCCTTCTGTCCCTCCAGTGACATCAAGTATTCCATATAGAGCCTGCCGGCATTGGGGTTAGGTCCCTTGGCGCTCAGACCCAAAACATGCGCGTCGCCCAGGAACTTGTCGAGCATCACGTAGTCCAGAGGGCCTTTGTATTGCTTTACGTGCTTAACGTGAGCGATCCCGAGGTACGCCTCGCCCCGGACGATGACGTCGGGCACCGGAGCGAAGGACTCAACCAGATGAGGTACCTGCTTGGACAGAGCCCTAACGAATTCCAGCCACTGCGGCCCCATGATCTTTTCCAGATTCCGAAGGAGCTGCGCGGTGGAGGTGTGGCGGGAAGGATCAGGAATACTGATCTTCTTCTTCCACTTCGGATCAAGCAGATCTTCAAACCTCTTTGGGATGTCCGGACCTTTGACGAGATCTGTATTAAAGAGAATGCCAAGAGGACCCACACGCCACGGAGTAATCATGGCATCCTTTTCCTTGAACTGATCGGGCAACTTTTGCGAGGAAGGTGGAACGTATTTCGTGAAGAGGCCCTCGTTCTTCATGAGGAGCCCGACGGGACGGGTGCCCTCGATCACGTCAAACCCAGGGCGCCCCGCGTGCCACTCGGTCAGGACCCGGTCCATTACCCTATTGGAGGGGGCGCGCCAGTAGTCGACCTTGATGCCGTACTTTTTTTCGAACGGTTTGTTGATGGCATCCATAGGCTTCGAAGGCACAGCACCATACAGGACGACTTTCCCCTCCTTCTTCGCCGCCTCGATGTTCACCGACTGAGCAGGAAGAGTCCCGGAGAAGAACGCCAGCCCCACAAGCGCCAGGACCAGGGAAGTCAGATTCCGGTTTCTTACGGCGTGCATAAAGTTTACCTCCGTGATCTTATCGAACTTGTCGCTGTTTCGCCTTAATATCGCAGTGGGTTTGGCTAAGGCAATCCAAATTTCTAATCGGCGCAGTAGGATAGCAAATGGCGTGCCACGCAACCACCGGCATATACGCGACAATCCACGCAGGCCCGTCAAGGTAGGCTACTGAAGTAGATCACACCAGTCGCTCTCAGAAATGAGAAACGAGGGTTGGATCGTTCCTATCGTTAAGACAGCTTCGGGTTCGTTCGAGTCGCGAGGACCCCTTGTAACCCTTGAACACGCCCTAAATTAGGTTTCCTAACATTTAGATAAGAAGCAACGCCTATGGCACAGAGGTTGCAGTCGCCGCACCAACAACGCTAGGGGAAAGGAGGTCTTATGTGTCAGGGCTGCGGATGTGATCAGTACATCGAAAAAGGCAAGGAGGTTGTGCTGAACAGAGCCGTGGAGATCGTCAAGGAGCTGGGACTCACGGTTCAGAACCTAGACGATTACGAAGACACCGAGCTGATCTGCGACTTCATCGCTCCCTTTGGACGCCAGGATGACGATGTTTTTAAGACTGCCGTGTGGGAGGCTAATCTTCACATGAGCATGCCGCGGCTCAATCGCCAGGAGCGTTACAAGGCCCATGTCCAGGCCTTCCGCGATGTTTTCTCCCGCTTGCCCGCCAAGGCGGACCCAAAGCACATCGTCACCGTCTATCACCAGCTTGAGCAAATGGTCCACGAGCTTGATGAGAAGGATCTGGCCTCCTTGGATGGGGAGACGCGGGACGCTCTCCGGGCAGTCAAGCGCGTCCACGCTGACCTGGCGGCCAAAGCAGCGAGGCTAAAGCAAAGGTACGGTCTCTAGCCGAGGACCGATAAGGAGAAGAAAAACAGTAGACCCGATGGGGAGACCATCTATGGCGGCTATTGTTGTGTGCGATGACGTGGATGGAGCTTTTCGGAATTCCGGCGAGCTGGCAAGACTTGACGCCGTGGGTGAAGTTGCGGTCTACGGTGAGGTAGCGGAGACGCGCCAAGCGCTCCTGGAGCGTCTACGAGGGGCTCAAGTCGTGATGGCGCTTCGCGGACGCACGGCTTTCGACCGCGAGACTTTGTGGAATCTGCCGGATCTCTGTTGCCTTGCCTCGACCGGGCCTCACCGTATCGATGTTAAGGCGGCTACTGACCTAGGGATTGCGGTCGCAACCACGGCCGGGACGTCAACGGAGTCGGTAGCGGACCACGTGCTTGGGCTGATTCTCGCCCTTGCCCGCCAAATCATTCCGGCAGATCAGGCTCTACGCCGACGCCGGTGGGAGCCAGTCACGGGGCTAGAATTGGACGGAAGAACCCTGGGGATTCTAGGGCTCGGGCGGATTGGGAGCGCTGTGGCGAAGCGTGCGCAGGGATTCGGACTTCGCGTAATTGCCTGGGGTCCAACCCTCACGCCAGAGCGGGCCGCAGCGTCGGCCGTGAAAATGGTCAGCGAGGAGGAGCTTTTCCGCAGCGCCGATATTCTCTCCGTCCACCTGCGTTACTCGAATTTATCTCACGATTTCGTTAACGCAAGTCGGCTGGCGCTTCTGAAGCCCACTGCTTTGCTCATCGATATTTCGCGTGCGGGAATCGTCAACCGTCAGCACTTAGCCGATGCGCTCCGTTCCGGCCAAATTGCCGGAGCGGCCATGGACCTCTGTGATCCCTGTCCCGTGGATATGAATGACCCTATCCTTGACGCTCCTCGAACAGTCTTAACTCCGCACATGGCTTGGCAAACGCTGGAGTCCTACCAGCGAGCAGCGCGCGATTCAGTGGACGTGGTCTTGGCGTATTTAAACGGGAACCCAACCAACGTTGTCAATCCCGACATTTTAAAAAGCCCCCGGCAGGCAGCGCGACGAAGCTGAGGGGAGGCAAAAATGAAACAGGGCAGGTTTCTTCCGGTAGGCGTTTTGATCTTATCCGTTTTTCTCGTATGGGATGGCCGGGCTCGGGCGGTGACCCTGGAGCAACTGATCGAAGGAGCTAGAAAAGAAGGCAAGCTTGAGTTCTATGCTCCATCCTCCCTGACTCCACCGGGCGCCCTGGCGCTGGCCGACGCATTTAACAAGACGTACGGTTTCAGAATCGCCATCAATTACAATCCATCCGGAGATATAGCTCGCGACGTCAGTAAGATCGTCGCAGCCGCAACCGCCGGAGCGGCTCCCGAGTGGGATGTGATGGTCGCCACCGATGCTCACCATGCTACGCTCGCGGGCCGAAAACTGCATCAGGCGATCGATTATAAGACGCTCGGCATCGATCCAAGAATCATCCATTACGGAAACGGAACGATCTCGATCGCCAACGAGTTCATTTTGCCAGCTTATAACCACAAAGTCTTGCCCGCCAAAGATGTGCCCAAGAGCTGGGAAGATCTCTTGGACCCCAGGTGGAAAGGCGGGAAACTTGGGATGCCGCCTGCTACGCATCACCTGGCTCGCCTAGCAGCAGGGGCATGGGGCGAGGAGAAGACCACGCGCTATGTAAGATCTTTATCGCAACAAGGCCTCTCCTTGGGAACGTTCGGACAGCTCTACAGCCGCCTTCAGTTAGGAGAGATCCTCGCAGCGGTTACAATGATCGATGGTTTTATTTATCGAGCCAAAGCTACCGGTGCGCCCATCGTCCACGCTGAAGGGATAGAGCCTTTGATCTCAGCCGCTATGCATGCCGGCGTGCTCAAAGGCGCCCGCCACCCGAACGCGGGACATCTGATGGCCTTCTTTCTCACTACGCTTAAGGCTCAGGAAATCTGGGAGAAGCATCGCGGTGACAGCTCGGCATTTACTCCCGGAACCGCGGCCTACAAGCGAGCTGAAGGAAAACATGTGCTTTACATGTCCGATAAGGACGCCGAGTTTATAGACAGGCTCGCGCGCGAGTACGCGCGAATCCTCGGCTTTAAGTAGAGATCCTATGGGAGGAACGAGATGATTGAAGAGCGGGTTGTCAGTACAGCCTGCGTGCACGATTGCGGCGGCAAGTGCCTGCTCAGGGTGCACGTCCGCGACGGCGTAATCACCCGCATCACAGGCGATGAGGGAGAGGAGCCCCAGCTTCGGCCCTGTCTCAAGGGCCGCGCCTACCGCCAACGGATCTACCATCCTGATCGCTTGAAGTACCCTCAGAGACGAATCGGAGAGCGAGGAGAAGGACGTTTCGAGCGCATTTCCTGGGACGAAGCTCTGGATACCATCGCCCGGGAGATGGTGCGAATCAAGAAAACGTACGGCCCCGAGGCCATCCTCGATGGGAGCGGCCCGGCGAATCAGAGTCTTCTACACGGGACGTCACGATCGTCACTGACCCGGCTACTCCACATGTTTGGAGGATGCATTGGAAGAACAGGCCGGATGTCCGATGCCGCCGCCATGGCAGCTAGCCAGTACACCCTGGGAACGATTCATACCGGTAGCGACCCGGAGGACCTCACCAACTCCCGCCTGATCATCCTGTGGGCCTGGAACCCGGCCGAGGCGATCCACGGGACTGTCACCAACTGGTGTCTTACACGGGCAAGAGAGAACGGAGCATCGGTCATCTCGATCGACCCTCGCTACAGTCGTACCGCAGCCACATGGGCTGATCGATGGATACCTATTTACCCCGGCACCGACGCCGCCATGATGGTAGCGATGGCCTACGTGATGATCGTCGAGGGGCTTCACGACCAGGCTTTCCTTGACAGGTATACAATCGGCTTCGAGGTCTTTCGCTCCTACGTGCTAGGCCGGGAAGACGGGGTGCCCAAGACACCGGCCTGGGCCGAAGAGATCACGGGCGTTTCGCGAGACACCATTGCTGAACTGGCATGTAATTACGCGAGCACGAAACCGGCGGCCCTGATGGCGGGGTGGGCTATGCAACGGACCGCCTATGGCGAGCAGGCCTTTCGCGCCAGCATTACGCTCGCCGCCATGACGGGGAATGTGGGCATCCCCGGCGGCAGTGCCGGGGGGCACTACGAGCTCGATCCCTGCTACCCAGAGCCATTTGGCAAGCTCCCCGTCGGCCCCAATCCCGTCGGCAAGGCCATCCCGATCAACAAATGGGCCGACGCTATCCTTTTGGGCAAGGCTGGAGGTTACCCCAGCGACATCAAGATGTGCTACATCACGGCGCGAAATTTCCTCAACCAGATTCCCACCGTCAGCAAAGGCATTGCCGCTCTCAAAAAGCTTGAGTTCATCATGGTCCACGAGCAGTTTATGACACCTACAGCGCTCTATGCTGACATCCTGCTGCCAGTCACCACATTCTTTGAGCGGGAGGATATTTGTGTCACTCCAAGATATGCCATCTACATGAACCGGGTAATCGACCCTCTTTACGAGGGCAGGTCGGACCTGGAGATCTTGACCGACCTGGCCCGCAGACTCGGTATCGAAGGTTACAACGATAAGACCGATGAGGAGTGGCTGCGCAGCTTTGTTCCCGCATCGGCCATCCCCGACTTTGAAGCCTTCAAAGCCAACGGCATTCACCACTTCCGCGCGGAGCGTCCACGAGTGGCCTTTGAAGAACAGATTCGCGACCCGGACCGGTATCCTTTTCCCACGCCCTCAGGGAAAATCGAGATTTACTCTCAGCAATTGGCGGATCTGAATCAACCCGATCAGATCCCGCCGATTCCGAAGTACATCGAGCCCTGGGAGGGGCGACGCGATCCCCTAAGCGGAAAGTTTCCGCTCCAACTGCTCACCCCTCACCCCCGTCAGTTTGTCCATTCTAGCTTCACCAACGTGCCTTGGCTCCAGGAGCTGGAAAGGCCGCAACTGTGGATCAACCCCGTGGATGCCGAGGCGAGAGGCATCAGACCAGGAGAGGGGATCAGCGTGTCGAACCGCCGCGGGGCGCTCGTCGTGCCGGCGCTCGTGACAGAGCGCATCATGCCAGGAGTGGTATCTCTCGACGAGGGAGCCTGGCTCAATCTAGACGCTTCCGGGAGCGATCGAGGTGGTAGCGTCAACATGTTGACGCGCGACGAGGACACCCCGTTGGGTGACGGGGCCACGACCCACAATTGCCTTGTACAGGTAGAGAAAGCGTGAGGTCACGAAATGCAGTTGGGTTTTTACTTTGACCAGACGCGCTGCACCGGATGCGATGCGTGCGTCATCGCGTGTAAAGACTGGAAGGATATCCCGGCCGGACCGGTAGCGCTCTGTCGCATCGCGTCGCTCGAGGAGGGCAGCTTTCCCAATCCTAGCCTCAGTTTCTATCCCTTGTTCTGTTTCCACTGCGCCCAGCCGCCGTGCGTGGACGCCTGCCCTACGGGCGCAATCAGCAAGCGGGCTGAAAATGGCGTTGTCGTTGTGTCGGGGGATCTGTGCCTTGCCGGCTGTCGCCTTTGCCTTGATGCTTGTCCCTACCGGGTTCCTCAATTTGCTGAAGACGGTCCCGCCCGTATTTGCGACTTGTGCCTCGACCGCTGGGAAGCAGGGGAGAAGCCGATCTGCGTTGTTGCTTGTCCCCAGCGAGCGCTGGATGCCGGCCCTTTCGAGGAGATCAGCAGCCGCTATGGTGGTAAGGCGCGAGTGAGAGGGTTTCCCGACCCTGGTCGAACCAGACCATCGATCGTGTTTCGGAGCAAGAAAAAATAAGAGGATTGGAAGATTGATTTTTGGTGATTAGAGTCAGGCGGATTTACGATCCAGTGGCCAAAGACGACGGCACCCGGTTTCTCGTGGATCGCCTCTGGCCTCGAGGTTTAAAAAAAGAATCGCTACGAATTGAGACTTGGTTAAAGGATGTTGGGCCCAGCGATGCCCTGCGGCGCTGGTTCGGCCACGAGGCTTCAAGGTGGCAGGAGTTCAGGCGCCGCTACTTTGCGGAGCTTGATCGCAAGCCTGAGACTTGGCAGCCGATTCTTGCGGCGGCTCGCAAAGGAGATGTGACGTTGCTCTACGGCGCCAGGCATCCGAAGCATAATAACGCTGCTGCGCTTCGGGACTACCTCCTTGAAAAACTGGGGAGGCATTAATAAGAGGAATGTAAACTCAACATGGCAGAACGGGAAGCACGTGAATCACCCATGATCCGATTTGGGATTTATCTTCCGAACGTTGGATGGGAAGGCCTACCCACGCCTTCCGAGCTCGTGGAGTTTGCGCTCGCCGCCGAGCAGATGGGATTTGACTCGGTGTGGGTGGAGGACCGCTTTCTCCACAGCGGCCTCGGGGTCCTGGAAGCTCTGAGCACCCTTACCTTTGTGGCCGCCCGAACTGAGAAGATCCGGCTGGGCACCTCGATCCTGCTCGTTAATTTACGCAATCCTCTCCTCGTGGCCAAGATGCTTTCCACTCTGGATTACTTGTCAGGCGGCAGAGTAGTCGTAGGAGCCTCTTTGGGAGGCAGCCCGCAGGAATACTCTGCAGCCGGTGTGACCATGAAGACCCGGGTTACTCGTTTCGCTGAGACGCTTCGGGCCATGCGCGCTTTTTGGGGGCAGGGAAGCTTCCAGGGTGTATCGCGCTTCTTCCAACCCGCAGATCTCCCGATGGAGCCCAAGCCGGTTCAATCACGCATTCCCGTATGGATCGGCGGAAAGGCGGAGCCTGTGTTCAAGAGGGTTGCCACTTTGGGCGACGGCTGGCTAGCATCAAGCAGCACTTCGGCCGAGGAGTTTGCTCACGGGTGGGCCAAGGTCCGGGAACACGCAGCCGCTGCGGGGAAAGACCCCGACACGCTGGTGCCCGCCAAGTTCTGCTACATCCACATCGAAAGCACAGCCGAAAAGGCCTTGCAGGTACTCCGGGAGAGGCTTCCCCGCTACTACGCCTTCCCCTACGACGCCGCACGGCTTACCCTGTATGGTCCTCCGTCTCACTGCGCTGAGCACGCACAGACGCTCCTCGGGGCGGGAGTGCGAACGCTGATCCTCTCCCTTGTCACAAATGATCTGAGCCAGCTCGAGCGCGTAGCCCATGAGGTGCTGCCGGAGCTGCGGCGCACAAATAGCTCTTCAATCCCTTAGTTTGTAAAGACGGATCGCGTTCTCATACGCAATCCTGCCCGCGAGATCGGCAGGGAGCGCGGCCAGAAACGCTGCGGTCCGCTCCCGAACGAGGGGCGCGCGCTGGGCGAAGACCATTCCCGGTCCACCGCCCTGGATCGCGGGTGAGGCGATGAACTGGTCGCCGCCGAGCACGAAGCGGTCCGGAAAGTCGCGCAGCAAACGGAGCCAGTCTGGCCTGATCTCTTTCGTCTTGGTCAGGGGGTGGTTCTGCGGCGCCCGGCCCGGAGCCATCCTCAAGCTCATGTAGAGATTGGAGTGTCTTTCCAGGAGCTTGCGGCTGAGCCCTGGTGTCCAATGGCCCAGCATATCCGAGCCGGCATGCGCCCAAACGATTCTGGCGCTCCGATTGTGTCCGAGCAGCCGCTCGAACCCGGCGAGGTTGGCGCGCAGAACCGCAGGATTGGGAGGAGTGGCCAGCCACTCCGGCGCTTTCATGTCCTCGGCCACCAGATCAAAATGAAAATCGATGAGCGCGTCGTTGCGTCCGGAGATATCCGCAAGCAGAAGCAATAGCGGGTGATCGGCGGCCACAGACTCATAAGGATGGCCGGACAGGTGTGAAAGATGATGTGCCGTGATCTCGCCGAAACCTCTGGCCCCTTGCCGGAGAATCTCCATAGCCTGGTCTTCGAACCGGCGTCTGAGAGCGCCACTGACGCGAGCGTTGTCTCCGGCCTCGTGAATCATGACATTGAGGCTCCCGCCTCCACCGAGAAATGCAAACCGCCTTGGGTGGCGCTTCAAGGGTTCAACGAAGCTTTCATAGTCGTAGGGCGACTGCTGGGTAGAAACTTGCGGTGGCGGCATCACCACCATCTTTCTGATGCCGGCCTCGTCCATAACGGCAAGAGCGGCGCTCACGGCCCCTTCGTAATCCCGCCACGCACCCCTTCCGCCAATGAGGTGAACGTGAACGTCCATCCACTCGATTGGGGGTGGCGCTCCGGAAGTTTGCGCTTGGCCTTGTGTGCTTAAGAAAGAGAAGCCGAGTGCCGCTATACCGAGGATCGTCAGAGCCAACACGGCGCGCCAAGACGCACAATTTTTCTCTCCGATTGGCAACACTCTGGGCCGGGTCCCTACTCGGAAAAGCATGAAAGCAGCCGTTATTCAGGATGTCTTCTCTGAGCTTACACTATGGGGAACACTTCCTTGGCTAACCACTCCATCCGCTCTAGAATCTGGACCGCATCTGGGCTTCGGACATCGAAGATCAGGTAGTCCACGCCCACGTTTTTATAAGCGCGAACGTCCGAGGCAATCTCCTCCGCATTGCCAGTAAATCTTCTCCGCCGTCCAGGGACCGTCTCCATCTTTGGATCATAAAGCGAAGCTTTAAAGGCTACGGTGATCTCTGCTGGATTTCTCCCTGCCTTTTCGGCGTAGCGCGCGAGGGTCTCCACATCCCTCCTGAGGTCTTCTGGCTCCAGACGCGCTGTCGGCACACCTCCTATAGGATGCCACCCATCCCCCAACTCGGCCGCTCGCCTGAGCGCGCGCTTACTGTGCCCTCCGATCCAGATCGGTACGTGGGTTTTGCGCACCGACTTTGGCAAGAATTTGATTTCAGAAAAACGGCAGTATCTGCCTTGGAAAGAGGGAGGATCATGGGTCCAAAGCTCTCTGAAAACCCTAATGTACTCGTCCGTGACTTCGCCGCGATCTGCAAAGCGAGGCGCTCCTAAGAGCTCAAATTCTTCTCTCATCCAACCCGCTCCCAATCCAAGGATCAACCGACCCCGGGAAAGTACATCTAGCGTTGCGAGCATTTTGGCGGCGATTAAGGGATTGCGGTACGGTGTGACCATGACGCTCGCGACTAAGCGAATCCGCCGCGTTGCGCCCGCAAGGAACGAGAGAACAGTCAGTTGTTCGAGCTGATCACCCGCGCCCGGATATTCTCCACTTGAAGTGTAAGGATAGGGAGAAACGATCTTCTTAGGAATGACAATATGGTCGGCCACGGCCAGGCAGAAAAATCCTAGCTCTTCGCCTCGTCTGGCGAAGTTGACGAGGTGTTGCGGTGTCGCCGTAGGACCAGAAACGCCTAAATGAAACCCGTACTCCATTCTGCGCCCTTTCTCCGCGTCAATATCTTGACGCTCCGCTCTTTTTCTCCCACATTCCTGCCGCGGCTTTTTTTCACTCCTACGGATGCCGTCCGCGAGCAATCGGCTTTAAATCAACAAAACACCCAAGTCACGCTGCTTACCTAGCCTTTTTGATCGGGCCCTGCGCTTTCGATGGTAATGCGCAGTAGCACGCGGCGCTGTTTCTCCATCGTTTGGCGGTACTCGGCCCAATTGGGGTGCTCTCCCTTGACCCGGCGGTGCCAGTCGATAAGAGCCTCCATGGCTTCAGGCAGCGATATGATCTCCGCCCTGCCGTTGATCTGGATCCAGTTGGAACCGTGAAAGGCATCCGCAAACACGCAAAGGGAGACGTGAGGGTCGCGGCGGAGATTCTTTGTTTTGTAGGCGGTCTCGCGGGTGGTGATAATCACGCGACCTTCGCCGTCGACGGCAGGGGATACCGGCGACATCTGAAGGCCGCCGTCACGCTTACGCGTGACCAGCACGCCCCGGTGGTGCTTCGACAAAAAACTCCGTGCTTCGGCCATGTCCATCACTCCGACCCCTTTGGAGTTATCGAGAAATAAAACCCGGGCACCAAAGACTCAAACAGCCCCGTGACGACATAGAGTCAGTACCAGCCGCGACCCGGCCCGGGTAGGAAGCCGATTGATCTTACAACGAAATCTTACATTGGCAAGGGGAAAAAACTAGATCTGTTTCGTACGAGGCCGCCGGGGCCCCAAGAACCGGGTACTCGCTTAGGTAAGTTGGGTGTGGCCTACCGGAATAGTGGAGCGAAGCTTCAACTCGTCTAGTTCCACCACAGCTATATCGCGAGAGATCGAGTTGGCGAAAAAGGCTTGACCCTGGTCAGGCGAGAAAGTGCAGTGCGAGGTGCCGGCACCGGTCTTGAGCTCAATCTTTGCTTCGAGTGTAGCGGGATCGATGAAAGTGCACGTCCCCGAGCCGTAGCTCGAAACCACCATCCATCCTTCCGGCCCGCGCACGACATCGTGCGGATACGTTCCCACAGAAACCGTCGCAACCACCCCCCATACCGCAGTATCGATGACGGTCACCGTATCGGCGACGAAATTGGCCACGAAGAGGAGCCTGCCGTCCTCACTGACGCTGGGTCGGTGGGCGCCTGCGCCGGCAGGAACTCGGGCCACACGCTGCCGCCGGGTCAGATCAACAATGCTAACGTCGTTGTCTAACGAATTAGCAATGTACGCGTAGCAACTGTCAGGAGAGAAATCCACATGCCCTGCCCCGAACCCACACGGCACAACAGTGAACTGGTTGGGACTCTCCGGCGGAATCAGATACAGCTCTCCGGACGCACATGGGACACAGACCAAGCATCCATCCGGACTAAATCGCGGCTCGTGCGGTACCGATCCCACTCGTTGGGAATAGATAACCTTGTGGCGCTCCGCGTCGATCAGAAACACCTCGCTACTTTGGGAAGAGTGAATGATAGCCTGGCTTCCGTCAGGGCTGAAGTTTGGCGCCGAGCCGCCCCTCCCAGTTTTTCCCACAGGAATAGAGTCCACCTTTTCTTTTCGTAACGCATCGACCACCGCGACTTCGCTGGACAAAGGGCAAGCCGCGTAAATGAACCGTCCTTCAGGATGCAGCGAAAGGTGAGAGGGCCCGCCACCCACAACCACATTGGCCACAACCTGATTTCGGTCGCCATCGACGAACCAGACGCTGTCGTCGCGATCCACCACGCAGATAGTGCGCCCCTGCGGAAGCGCGGCAGGATGGTGAACCCCGACGGTCTCGTTCTGCGAGGGATAGGGTGCTTTCTTGACGTTCACTTGCCATGTTTCCTCATCAAGCTGGCGCCACGAAAACTTTTGCCCCGCCTCCAGAAAACCGATACAAAAGCCGTAGAGAGGAACGCTGGCCAAGAATTCCACTGAATCGCCAGGGGAGAGCTCGCTAAAGAGGCGCCGTGCCAGTTGCGCCTGCCCCGTCTGTGGCGCATCCCTCAGGTCCCGTTTAATCCTGGGGCTCGACATCAATCTCTCCTGCCCTCAATCCCACCCCGTCCCTATCGTTCCACCCCTGCGAGCGGCTATCTCTTCGAGTAGAGCTCTTTGATAAAACCGGACTCTTCCAGCTCCTTTAAAAAGCGGTTATCGATGAAATCCTTAGGATCCGCCGCACCAGCACGCGGATGATCCGTAACCGCAAGCACCGACCGGATATAATCCTCGGTGATATACGGCACGGTCGGGAAAAGCGGGATGAAAGCCTGGTATGCCTCGTCGATAATCGCGGCATCCTTGGTCGCTAGAAAGCGAGCCAGGGCTCGCTTGGCTACCTCGGGCTCCTCTTTCGTGATCTTTATCGCCGCAACATAGGCCTTCAAGAAATTTCTGATCAGGTCCGGATCCTGGCGGACAATCGCGCGGCGAGTAACGATACCGTTGTGAATGTAGGGCAGCTTGAGGCTGCCGATATTGACCAGCTCTTTGAAACCCAGGCGGCGCGCCACAAGCGTTGTCGGCGATGAGATAACTCCGGCAGGAATGATCCCGCGCTCCAAGGCTGCCACGATCTCGCGCACCCCGCCGAGGTAGAGAAACTTAACATCCTGACCCGGCCGCATACCGTGCCGCTTAAGGAGAGCCGTAGCCGCGTGGTCTGAAGAGGCTCCCTTCGTCATCACCCCAAGAACCTTTCCCTTAAGCTCAGAAATGTCCTTGACTTCCGGCCGAGCGTAAACGGAGAAGCCATAAGTCGGCACACCAATAGCTATGTAAACCAGTTCCGCTCCACTAAGGATGCCGTTGACTACGGCCCCCCCGGTAACTGCCATATCGAGATCGCCCGAGACGACCGTCTGGGTAAGACGCGCGCCGCCGGAAATGTAGATGACCTGAACGTTCACACCGTAGCGCTTGTCTGTGCCTGCCTCGGCAATTACCCAGACTGGAAGTTGCGCCCCGCTGGGTTGCGGATATCCCACCCTGACGGTCGGCGCCGCAGCGCCCAACTGCTGTGCAGTAACCCCAAGCGCCAGAACAGCCAAGAAAATCCACGCTGGAGATCGCCTCTTGAAACAGCCAAGCCTAAGTTTCAATTTCATGATCCATCTCCTTCCTAAGGTTTCCTCTCTTCAATCCCCCTACCAGCGCCGTTTTCATATCGAGCTTGCTCATCAACAAGCCTACTTAAAGCCCATGATCTTGCCATATTCTCTGGTGAGTCTGTCAATCATCTTGGCCTGGTCCTGCGTCATGTACAAGACCTTTTTCCCTTGGGCGTACTTGTAGGCGGTTGTCCCAGGAACAAAGGCGGAGGTCTGACCCCCGTACTTCTCCCAGACCTCCTGAGCCTCGGCACTGGTAAGAAATGCGGCGAAGAGATGCCCGACATTGGGATGGCGCGCTCCCTTGAGCACGCCGGCGTTGTACGCGGGCGAGATCACAGGCTCCACCCCCTCGGCAAAGACGATCGGCGCGCCGGTCTTTTTTGCATGGTAAATACGGCTGTCCTCCAGGGTAACGGCGATCAGGATCTCGCCTAATTGGAGACGCGTGTCAATCTCCGCTAACCTCCCTAAGGTAGGCTGCTGAGCAGCTAAAGCCTTCACGTACTCTGTGGCTTTTTCCTCACCCCACGCGGCCGCCAGCCGGGCAAGATGGTGCGTGGCCGTACCCATGCCCAGCTTCCCTCCCTTCCACTTCGGATCCAGGAGATCTTCCCATCTCCGGGGCACATCCTGAGCAGGCAAAATCTTTCTGTTGTAAGCCGGGAGCGCAAACTGGTTAGCAAATGCCACCGTTCCGCTGTCGAAGTGGACTACTTTGGAATCGATGCCTAGCTTTCTATAGTCGAATGGCTTGTGAAGTTTCCTGAGCCACAACGTCGACTGGCCGGCATCATGAATCACCATCAGGTCCCATTCTGGAGGCACAGCGGCGGCAGACTGAGCTACGACCCTGCCGACGTCCCGAGTCATTCCCCCCGAAGGGTGGAAGTTCAGCTTGATCGTGAGCCCGTACTTCTTGTTAAAGGCCTCGCCGAGCGCCTCGGCTCCTTGCGGGGTTAGTGTGGCAGGGGCGTAGAGATCGACAATCCCTTCCTTCTTTGCCGCCGCCACCAGTTCGTCTAGAAGGGCAGGTGAGGCCCGGTCGGCGAATCCCGAGATACCAAGCAGTCCCAACATACTCGCCACAAACAATCGCAATCCTCTCATGGCTTACCTCCTGCGGACGAGATGTCTAAGCCCGATGCGGCGATCACTACTTAAAGCCCAATATCTTCCCGTATTCCCTGGTGAGCCTATCCACCATCCCCGCCTGGTCTTGAGTCATGTACAGCACCTTCTTGCCCTGAACATACCTGTAGGCCGGTGTCCCGGGCACAAACGCCGAGGTCTGACCCCCGTACTTCCCCCAGATCTCTTGCGCTTCTGGCGTCGTAAGAAAAGCCGTGAAGAGGTGCCCCGCATTGGGATGGCGGGCGCCCTTAACCACGCCGGCGTGGTACGCAGGCGAGATCACAGGCTCGATCCCTTCCGCATGGACGATGGGCGCACCCGTCACTTTCGCCGTGTGGGTGCGGTCATCGGTCAGCGTAACGGCAATGGAGATCTCGCCCAATATGAGGCGGGTGTAAATCTCTGGCTGCCTCCCAAGGGTGGGCTGCTGCCCTGCCAGAGCCTTCACAAAGCCGGTGCTTTTCTCCTCACCCCATAGAGTCGCCAGCCGCGCCAGGTGATGGGTTGCGGTAGTCATACCCAACTTGCCTCCCTTCCACGCCGGATCCAGAAGATCCTCCCACCTCCTGGGAACAGCACGGGGCAGCAAATTCTTTTTATTGTAGGCGGGAAGAACGATCTGGTTGGCGAAAGCAACAGTGCCGTTGTCATAGTGGATCAGCTTGGGATCAACGCCGAGCTTTCCGAAGTCGAACGGCTGGTGCAGCTTTCTCAACCACAGCGTGGCATGGGCGGCATCATGGACGACCATCACGTCCCACTCGGGAGGCACGCCGGCCGCCGCCAGGCTCGCTACCTTCCCTATGTCCGCTGTCATAGAACTGGAAGGGTAAAAATTCGCCGTGATATTGAGACCGTACTTCTTGTTAAAAGCCTCAGCCAGCGTCTTAACGCCCTGGGGGCCCACAGCCGCAGGCGCGTAGAATTCGATGACTCCCTCTTTCCTCGCCGCAGCTATAACCTCATCCAAAAGCGCGGCCCGCGCCACGCAGGGCCATGCAGTCAGGAAAAGCAGAGCCAAAGCGCTCCCGGACAAAAGCCGCAATAGCTTCATGGATCACCTCCGCTGTATATCCCTCGAATAGTCCCTACCTCGTGAAGCCGAGGATCTTGCCATACTCCCTGGTAAGCCTGTCGACCATCTCGGCTTGATCTTGAGCCATGTACAAAACCTTCTTGCCCTGGGCGTACTTGTAGGCCGTCGTCCCGGGCACAAACGCCGAAGTCTGACCCGCGTACTTCTCCCAGATCTCCTGTGCCTCCGAGGTCGTAAGAAAAGCCGTGAACAGGTGCGCCACATTGGGATGACGGGCGCCCTTAAGCACGCCGGCATTTTGCGCGGGTGAGATTATTGGCTCAATCCCTTCGGCAAAGGCAATCGGCGCACCCGCCACCTTCGCCCTGTGAATGAAGCTATCGGTCATCGTAATTGCAATGAGAATCTCGCCCAACTGGAGGCGAGTGTAAATCGTTCCAAATTCTCCCAAGTACGGTTGCTGCCTGGCCAAAGCCTTTACAAACTCCGTAGCTTTCTTCTCGCCCCATGCAGTCGCTAACCGGGCCGGGTGGTGGGTCGCCGTGCTCATGCCCAGCTTTCCTCCCTTCCATTTGGGGTCCAGGAGATCGTCCCACTTTTTCGGCACGTCCTCAGGCGGCAACATTTTCCTGTTATAACCTGGAAGAACAAACTGATTGGCTAAGATGACAGTCCCGCTATCATAACCAACCGCCTGGGGATCGACGCCCAGTTTGGTGTAGTCGAATGGTTTGTGGATCTTTCGAAGCCACAGCGTGGCGTGACCGCCATCGTGAGCCACCATGAGGTCCCACTCCGGAGGCATGCCAGCGGTCGCAAGGCCCACTACCTTCCCGACGTCCCTAGTGATAGAGCCCGAAGGGTGAAAATTCAGCGTGATCTTCAGACCGAACTTTCTATTAAAGGCCTCGCCTAGCTTCTGTGCCCCCTCAGGAGTCACGATAGAGGGTGCATAGAAGTCGATGGCTCCCTCTTTCCTCGCCGCAGCGACCAGTTCATCGACGGACGCGCCCGACGCTGGCAGAACCGACACTCCGAGAACGAGTAGGACCAAAATGTCGACAGGGAAAAACCTCAGGCTTCTTAGATGAACCATAAAAACCCCGCTGCTAGAGATGAGCCAGCTCTTCTCTTTATTCTTTCAGCTTCTATCTGGAGAGCCTTCCCTCTTTAAGGCGGTTTTCCAGGATTCTCCCGATCTTGATGCGATTGATCTGCTGGGTGCCGTCCATGTGCTGGAACACCATCGCGTCGCGCACAAACTTCTGCGCCGACAGCTCCCGCATCACCCCGCTACCACCAAAAACCTCCATGGCTGTAAGACAAATCTTGAGCGCAGCTTCCGTGCAAAAGACCTTCGTCGTATGCATCAAGGCGGGATCAACCTGCCCCATATCAGCCATCCAGGCCAGGCGCCAGAGAAGACTTCTCCCGGCCTGCAAGGTCTGATACATCTCGGCGAGCATCATGGCCACAGCCTGATGCTGGATGATCGGCCGGCCGCCCTGGATTCTCTCATTGGCGTACTTTATAGCCGCGTCAAGCGCGGCGCGGCTGAGAGCCATCGCATGGCCAGCCAGCTCGACTTTGCTCGCAACCCCTTCGCCGCCACCCGCCCCTCCTTCCTTCCCACCTAACAGGTTTTCCACTGGCACTTTAACGTTATCGAAGTCGAGCTCTCCCTGAAGGTAGATGCGGAATCCCACCTTGTCGTGGACCGAGGCCACCTTGAAGCCCGGCGTGTCCGTGGGAACAATAAAGCGGCTGGAACCTTTGGATGCCCCTACTGTCTTGTCCGTGCGAGCCGTCACCACCAAGAGCTTGGCGACAGGGCTGTTGGAGATAAAATGCTTGCGTCCGTTGAGCACGTAGTAGTTTCCCTCGCGCTTGGCCATGAGCATGACTCCGGCATCGGGGGCATCGTAAGGTAACTGGTTGTCGGAGCCGGAACCCGGCTCGGTTCCCGCTCCTCCCAGCAGGTAGGTATCGTCGTCTCGGAAGGCTGGTAGGAACCGGTCCTTTTGCTCCTTGGTTGCCTGTTCTCCAAGTCGGCGCGCGCCTTTCCAGCACTGGGTTAAAATCTTAGCGCAGGAAACATCGGGGTACGATAGCTCGTCGATCAGCACAACCCAGGTGCGCAAGTCGAACTCCGGCCCGCCATACTCCTTGGGCAAGCCTATCGTGCGAAGTCCCAGCTTCGACGCCTTC
>JACPAM010000182.1 GCA_016180805.1 Deltaproteobacteria bacterium
ATTAGCCATCTTGTTTCCCGAGGGAACGACAGCCGCTGAAATCGTGGCGACGCTAACCTATCAGCATCGCCCGGGTGAGGAGTTCGTCGTGCACAAGGTAGGCCGGAAAGTAGCTTTCAAAAAGTGATGGAGCGCCGGGCCGTATTGACAAAGAGGGGAGAATCTGGAAACTTCCATGGTAATGAGACATCGGCTTCTCGTTGCCGCTCTGATTTTTTTCTTCTTCTCCGTGGGCTCGCTCCACGCCCTCGGGTTTTGTCTTTTGGAACGTAAGTTCCCGACGGGAAGTTTCGGTTCAACTCCGAGCACGATTTCTTGCCTGGAGAGCGGGGAGCATGGTCTTGTTTCGGCGTTCTCCCCGGCGCAGAAACGGATCCATTGCGCCGGGATTGAAAAAGGGAGGGGGACCCTTCGCCTGCCAATCCCCGCAAAGGGGCAGCTTGAATATCGCGCCCTTGCGGGGTTTTCGCTTGCTCGTCATCCATCATCTGTGCCCGCCTACCAATTAAATTCGACATATCTCATTTAGCTGCCACCTTTTTATTAGGATTCTTTTTGACCGACCCGTAGCGTCGCGCGGGCAGGAATCGAATGCTTCACTCGAGGATGAATCGAATTTGAAGATGTTCAACGGAAAAATGACGGCAAGTATTATTTTGGTGTCCTTCTTTTTTGGTCACGCTTTTGCGCAGCCTTTACCGGACCAGGAGATTTTGGCTCGAATAGCCAAGGAAGGTCCGGTGAAGGGTGGCGACGGAGCCGTGATCACGCTGATCGAGTTTTCGGATTTTCAATGCAGCTTTTGTCGCAAGTTCTGGCAGACGACCTTGCCCGAGATCGAGAAGAAATACATCGATACGGGCGAGGTCAGATTCGTCTATCGCCACTTTGCCATCCTGGGGAAGCCATCGGTGGCGGCGGCGCAAGCGTCGGAATGCGCTCACGAGCAGGGGAAGTTTTGGCTGTACCACGATAAGCTTTTTGCCAACGCCGGCTCCCCGTTCGCCTTTTCTGGCCGGAAGCTTCGAGCTTATGCTGAGGAGTTGGGGCTTCAAAGCAAGGCTTTCAAGCAGTGCCTGGACTCGCAGAAGTATTTAAAGAAGGTTGAGGGAGAGACTGCCGTGGGAGCGTCCCTCGGTGCGCGAGGGACCCCGACATTTTTTCTTCATGGCCAGTTAATTGCCGGGAGAATCGTTGGGGCTCAACCGTTTGAGGTCTTCGAATCCGTCATTGAGAAAAGGCTCAAGATCGGGACTTCCTCACAAAAGAAGAAGTTCTGAAAGGTTATCATGTACCCGGTTCTTTTTCAGCTTGGTCCGATTACTATCTACAGCCTGGGCGCGCTTTGGGCCCTGGGAGCTTTAGCCGCTACTTGGATTGTCCACCTGGAGCTGAAGCGATATCGCTTCGACCCGGAACTCGCCTCGTCTATGGTTTTGATCGCGGCGGTCGGCGGCCTCGTGGGCGCGAGGGCTCTATTGATCCTCGAGGAATGGGATGCCTTTTTGCGCTCGCCGTGGAGCTTCATTTTTAGCGGCGCGGGATTTAGCTGGTACGGGGGGCTTTTCGGCGGCGCCTTGGCCGTGGCCTGGTGGATACGGCGCAAAGGTTTGCCCTGGCTCAAGCTAGCTGATATTGCCGCGCCGGCGCTGGCATTGGGCTACGGTATTGGACGCATCGGTTGCTTTCTCGCGGGGGATGCGACGTGGGGAAAAGTAACGAATGTCCCCTGGGCTATGGCGTTTCCCAACGCGGTCTTCGGCTGGGTCGACCCTTTGACCGGCGTGCCGTATCCCCCAGGAGTAAGGGTGCATCCCACACAGCTCTATGAGCTTATCCAGTCATTGATCGTCTTCGGTGTCCTATGGCCTCTCCGGAAAAAGGGTTATCCGGACGGAACTATTTTCTGGCTTTATTTGATCCTGGCAGCATCGATGAGGTTCGCCGTTGAGTTCTTGCGCGCCAATCCTGTGGTCGCTCTAGGTATGACTGAATATCAGTGGATCAGCCTTTTTTTGGTGGTGCTGGGTGTTGTCCTGATCTTGCGGGTCAGTTGGCAAAGGGTTGGAAGCTCCGGGCGAGCAGAGAAAAGGAATTGGTGGTAGAAGTTATGAAACAGCGTACGAGCATGCCGAGAACAGGAACCTGCATTGTCTTTTCAGCGCTCTTGTCGTTTGCCTTAGTTGTGCCTCCGAGGGCGGCCGAGAAACAAGGACAGCAAGCGGCCGTTGAGATGCATCACCCGGAGGCATGGCAGTTCAGGTTGCCCAAGGGCTATCCGGCGAAAGGCCGGGAGGTGTACAAGAAGTTCGAATGCTACTCCTGTCATGAGGTGCGGGGAGAGAACTTTCCTGCGCCTGAAGGAGATGCGGTCGGGCCGGAGCTGAGCCAGATGGGTCCGTTGCATCCGGTGGAGTACTTTACCGAGTCCATCGTTAACCCCAGCGTGTTGGTAGAGAAACGATACCGTGGGCCGGACGGGAAATCGAAGATGCCGAGCTTTAACGAGGACATGACGGTTCAAGAGCTGATCGACCTCTCGGCCTATCTGGCGTCGCTAAAACCCAAGGAGATCTCGAGGACCGCTACCGGGGAAGGAAAGGTGGTCGCCGTGGTTGCCGATAGCCAGCAGGTCCTCCTCGAGCACGGGGAGATCAAAGGCTTCATGGGCGCGATGACCATGGGGTACAGGGTGGAGTCGCCGAAGCTTCTTCAAGGGCTCAAGCCGGGTGATCGGGTTCGGTTCACGATCAACACCGATACGAGCGCAATTATCCAGATAGTGAAAGAATAGCGGTGAAGGATCCAACCCTTGAGCTAGAGCATATCTTCCTTCTGGATCTAGAAGGCAAACAGACGCATCTGCAAGAGCACACTCGTGATTTTTTGCTCGTGATCTTTTTACGCCATCTGGCCTGACTGGCCTGCCAAGAGCACCTCAGGGAGGTGCAGCTAGCCAAGGATGAGCTGGAACGAGGCGGGGTTGCCATCGTGATCGTCTCTTTTGCGGCGCCGGAGCGGTTATCGTACTACCAGCGAGTTCACCAGTGGCCGTTTACTCTTTTGGCGGATCCGTCTCGTGAAGCGTACGGCTACTTCGGCCTCACACGCCTTCCGTGGTACCGGGTGTTCTCGATGCCTACGGTTAAATTATATCTTCATTTACTGCGCCGCGGCAGAAAGATGGAAAATTACGGTCGGGACGATTATTTTCAGGCCGGCGGAGACTTCTTGCTCGATCGGGACGGCAGAGTGCTGTTTTCTTATCACAGCCACGATCCGGCTGATCGACCGCCGGTTAGCCGGCTGCTCGACGAGGTCAAGAGGGCACGAAGGGAAAGAAACGCCCGCAAATCACAAGGCGACTTAAGCTGAAGACGCCCTTTTTTCCAGCGCCTCCGCTCCCGCGCGCGGGCGGACGGTAAGAACCGGGCAGGGCGCGCTGCGAACCACCTTTTCCGTCACGCTGCCTAAAATCAGATGGGCAAGCCCTGATCGCCCGTGGGTGGCGATGACGATCAAATCCGATCCCTCCATTTTGGCGCGCTGAGCGATTGCTTGATCAGGCCTTCCCAGCTCCGTTTTTTCCCGCACTTTCAGCCACGGGGTGAGATCGGAGAAGTTATCGTTCAGAAAGCGCGCCAGAGCCGCCTCATAGCGCTGTAGGATCGGGGTCGGCAAACGATGCATGGCCTCGACCGTCTCTTCACCTCTAAATGAATCCCCTTGTTGGACCATCTCCTCCGGGCTTACAACCTGGTAGACGGTAACCTCGGCGCCAACCGAGCGCGCTAGCTCAAGGGCGTAGCGGACTCCGACTTTGGAGATTTCGGAAAGGTCTGTTGGGGCAAGAATCTTGTGAATCTTGTCCACCTGTGTCTCCTTGACTGGTAATGGTCTGCTTAACTGTGGAAATTCTTGAGCACAAATCGTGCCAAGCAAAATTCGCCTCGTTGGGGCTAAAGGCCATGCTTTCGCGCCCTGGATTTCCAAGTCGTGCAAAAATTTCCTCGCGCCCTGGATTTCCAAGTCGTGCAAAAATTTCCCCCTCATTTTTGCAGTGGTGCGAAACGGCGCTGTTTGCTAGGGGATCACGGTGAAGCGGCAACCTGTGTGGACAGGCTCGCCAGGAGTTTTTCGGCTTTTTCTTTGACGGTGCGGAGATTGTTGAGCTTGATCCGCTCGTAACCGCGGATTTCGTCGGGAAGCTGCGCGATCTCGACGATCCGGGAATGGGTTTGCGGGGCAAGATAGCCCAACGCGGTATCGACCAGCCTCTTGTACCAGGTGATCAACTGCCGCTCTTCTCGCCGTACTTTGGCGTAGCCGAAGATGTCCAGAGGTGTGCGCCGCAGCCAGCGCAGGGCGTAAAACGAGCGCAGGACCGGAGTGAACCACGGTCCGAAGGCAAGTTTTCGTTTGAGCCCCAGTGCTCGCAGCAGCGGCGGGTGTAAGTGATAGGTCAGGCGGACGGGCTCGGTGAAGAGCGTCCTCGCTTGCTCGTGAAACGTCGGCTTCAAGTGAAGCCGCGCCACCTCGTATTCATCTTTGTAAGCCATCAGCTTGTACAGGTAACGAATGACCGCATGCGTGAGCTCGTGGCTTCCCTGAGTTCGCGCTCGCTCGTGCCCGGCGACCTTTAACACGTAATCGACATAGGCAGCAGCGTATTTTCGATTCTGGTACTCGATAAGCTCCGCGATGCGGATCGCCACCATCCGCCTCGCTTCTCCGTCCAGGTTTGCGCAGCGGTTGAGCAGCGTGTCATAGGCCTCAGCCTCTTTTGGCGACAGGCGTGACCGGGCGACGGCGACTTCTTCTTCAAAACCCCGACGCGGCGAGTCCGTGATCTCCCGAACCCGCTCCGGCTGAGCCACGTGCAAGCGACCGTAGCGAAAAGCCCGCAGGTTCTGCTCGACTTGCAGGCCGTTGAGCCGGATCGCCGCCTCGATGCTTTCGGCCTCCAGCGGCAGCAGGCCCGACTGGTAAGCAACGCCCAACGTGAAGATGTTCG
>JACPAM010000136.1 GCA_016180805.1 Deltaproteobacteria bacterium
GCAGGCTTAAATCTCTCGAAGAGGACATAGCCGTCTCTGTCAATACAGTCCTTGTTTACCGAAGCTGCCACAACCCTCCCGACAACCATCAAGCGATTGAGCCATTCTTTGGTCCAGTCGACTCTGCACTCGAAGTGGCTCTTGCACTCCGCGATGCGCGGTGGCCGTACGACCTTCGACGGGATGGCGGTAAGCCCTGCCTTCTCCAGCTCGTTCACTCCCGGCGCAAAAGGAAGCCCGACGACTCTAACCTTCTCAAGAATCTGCCGATCAAAAAAAGGGATATTGACTACGAACTCGTTTGTAGCCCGGACATTCCTGCACGTGTCTTTGTACGTGTCCACGGTAAACGCAATGCACGTCGGCTCGTGATTGACTCTGACACAGGTTGCAAATGAAGCCGCGTTTATCCTCCCCTCCGCATCTACGGTCGTGATCATCACCACACACGCAGGCGGCGAGAACAGTCGATCCCAGTGCTCTTTCGGCACGTCAATTTTCAAATCCATTTTTTCCAAAAGCTCCCTTTATTTACAAACCTAGAAATAAGCTTTCCATCCATTTCGGACGTTCACCTCTTCGACGAGAGATCGGGCTCATGTCAACGGCTACTTTCTCCGAGTCTTCGGTGCCTTTCGTACCGTGACCAGGGCGCAGTGGTCGCCGTATCCTGCGAGCAGGTCCATGTTGTCCACGCCGAGGGGAACGAAGGAATTGAAGTTCACACCTTTGCCGAAGGAGACAGGCTGGCCCCGGGACCAGTGGCCGAAGCACGAGGCGATGGCGATAACGTCCGGGTGCACTCCCTCCGCGACGCGGGCCACGCCGCGAGCGGTGTACCCGTTGGTGCCCCACATACATGGCGAGCCGGTGCCGCTCAGCAATCTCCATCAGCCAGGGGTTGCCCTGAGTGGTGGTTGAAGTCTCGAAGGGGAGCTTGTAGTTGACGGCGTAGAGCTGCTCGGGCTGGCGCGTGCGGTGGCTCCAACACCCGTACCAGACGGGCAGCGACTGGTAGAGCGAGATGTCCCAGTTGAGGCCGAGCTGGTCGAGCACTTGCCTGAGCTCCTGGCCGCGGTCCCGCACGTGAGGGAAATAGACCGGCATCCTGGGTAGCTTCATCACGGCCCGGGGGTAGCGCTCGCCCAGGCTGCGCTGCCAGGCTACCAGCCCGTGCTCCTCAAACCAGCGCCGGTCGTGGTCGGGGCCGAACATGGATCGCATGCGGCGCTCGACGATCTCCGCGTTCGAGTAGTGATGATCCCCCTGCAGCTTCTGCCCCTCCGCCAGCCCAAGCTTCGCGTTGAGCCGCTCGTTGAGCGCCGGTAGCATCCCGACCCGTTCTGCCCACTCGATCAGGACGTCCACGGTCTGGCGAACGCCGGGCGGCGGGTCCACGGCCGGCTGGCGCGCGGCGAAGTACCAGTGCTTCCCGGTCACCCAGCCCTCCATGCGGTTTACCGGGAAGTCGAACTGCTCCAGGTAGTGGGCGACAGGGAAGACCAGGTCAGCGCACTCGAGCGTCTCGTCCATCCTGTCGCCGAAGGTGACGACGAACGGGACTTTCTCCAGGGCCTCGGCCACGCGGCGGGGATCTGCGCCGCTCAAGACCAGGTTGGAGCCGGCGATGAGCAGCATTTCCAATCGATAGGGGAGCAGGTGCGGGTAGTCCAGCAGGGCCAGGCTGAGCATCGGTCGCGGGCTGGATCCAATGGGAAACAGCTCCTGGAACTGGGCGGTCTCTGGAGCGCGCGGCGTTCGGCCCGGATACTGCTGCTCGCCGCCAGGCAGGCCGCCGCCGAACACGATCATGCCATCCGGTCCCTCCGCCACCCGGGGGCGCTCTCCCGGTCCGACGACATTGGTGCTGATGCTGCCGCCAGGCACGTCTACGGCGCCGACTACTGTGTCCAGCAACTGGATGGCGGTGCCCGTCCATAGCCCCTGGCTGTGGCAGGTGGAGCCCCGGCTATCGGCGAAGGCGCACGCCGGACGAAGCGGCATCCGCACGCCGTCGAGCATGATGCTGCCGCCGCCGAGGGCGGTCTCGCCAAACTCCCTGGCCAGCCGGCGGAGCGTGCTGGCCGGTATCGTGGAGAGCGTTTCCACCCGCTCCGGTGGAAACTCGGCGACGCGTTCGCGCAGTAGTTCCAGAGCCGGCCGCCATGTCTGCCCGTCCACCTGGAACTCGCCACGCAGAGCGGGCTCGGCCAGGTCCGGATCATCGAACGCCCTGGCCAACGAGTGGACACGGTCCCAGACCAGCGGCTTGCCCGAGACGGTGGCGCGCAGGTAGTGCCCAGAGGCTCCGACCAGGTAGGCGGCGTTGGTCTGGCGGGCGAGGAAGGGCTCGTCGATCATCCCCAGCTCGTTGAGCAACACGTGCAGCATGGACAGCGCCACCGCGCCGTCGGTGCCGGGGACGAGCGGCACCCATTCGTCCGCATGGGAGGCGATGATCGAACAGACCGGGTCGAGAGCGATCAGCTTCATGCCCCGCGCCCGCGCCTCGGCCATGGCCAGGGCGCTCTTCATCGCGTCGTGGCCGGCGAGGGTGCCCTTTTGCGATCCGAACAGGATGAGCAGGCGGCAGTGGTCCAGGTCCGGCTCGGTGTGCATCGAGCCGGTGTTCAGATACGAGACACGGGTGTGGGTGCCGAAGAACACGCCGGTGTGGTAGTTCGGAGTGCCGAACGCCTCGGCGAAGGCCGCCAGCACGAAGCGCGAGGTGTCGACTTCCGCGACCCCGCCGGCGATCATGAGCTTGCGCGGGTCCTCGGCCGCGATCTTGCGCAGGCGCGTTGAGACCTCCTGGACGGCCTCATCCCAACTGACCTCCTGCCACGCGGGATCTTCGCCAGGGCCTTTGCGCGGGTTGGTGCGCCGCAGGCAAGTGCGCAGGCGGTTGGGGTCGTACAGCCCCATGAGGCCCGACAGACCCTTAGCGCAGAGCCTGCCGAAGCTGTGGGGGTTTTCCGGGTTGCCCTCGATCTTGACCACCACGCCGTTGACGCGGTGAATCCGCACGCCGCAGGCGTTGACGCACATCTTGCAGACGCTGGGAATCCGGATGTCGTCCCCGGCCGAGGCCGGCTGCGGACCAGAAGGCACTGCTGAATGGGCTGTTCCACGCTCAAGCGTGGTGGAGATGAACTGAGTCATGTGCTCCTCTTACACTCAATCCTCAAGCTCTTGCAGAATCTCCCGCCTTTGGGCGATCTTCGGGAAGAGAGGGGTGATAAGCAGAAAGAGACTGACGATCAACAGAGTTACAGAAATGGAGCGTTTAAAAAATATGAAGGGATCTCCATAGAGCAGCGACTGGCGGAAGGCGATCTCCATCATCGGGCCAAGCAACAACGCCAGAAGAAATGGCGCCCCTTCGAAACCGAATTTCCGCATCAGATAACCAAAAACTCCAAACCCCACCATGATGACGATTTCATAGATATTCTGGTTCAGGCTGTAAACACCCAAAAAACAGAACAGGAGAATTAAAGGAAAGAGGACGTTGTAAGGAATCTTTAGAATCTTGACCCAAATGCCGATGAGGGGAAGGTTTAGAACTAGGAGCATCGCGTTGCCGATATACATGCTGGCGATGGTCCCCCAGAAAAGGGCGGGATACCTCGTGATTAAAAGCGGGCCGGGCTGTATCCCGTGACTTATGAAGGCTCCCAGGAGCACCGCCATGGTCAAGTTAGCGGGTATGCCCAGCGAGAGAAGCGTGATCATCGAGCTTCCAGTGGCTGCATTGTTGGCTGTCTCAGGGGATGCTACTCCTTCGATCACCCCCGTCCCAAACTTCTCAGGATTCCGAGATAAGCGCCTCTCCACGCTGTAGGCAATAAAGGTAGGCATGACCGTGCCCGCGCCTGGCAAAATCCCCATAAAGAAACCGATCACGGTCCCCCGGATGACTGGCCACTTGCACGCAATCCAGTCCTTCGCTGTGGGAAAGAGGCTACCGATCTTCGCAGAATAGACTTCTTGTTTTATATTCGCCTCGATGTTCGCGAGGATCTCGCCAATCCCAAATACTCCCATGGCCACCGGCACAATCCCTACTCCATCCATTAAGGTGAGACTTCCGAATGTGAAGCGGGTGATGCCGCTGATCGGGTCTTGACCGATCGTTGAAACGGCAATGCCAGCCAAAGCCATTGTCAGACCCTTGATGAGGGATCCCACGCAAAGGTAGGTGACCATGGTTAAGCCAAAAACCATCAAGGAGAAATATTCTGGCGGCCCGAACTTTAATGCAAGCATGGCCAGTGGGGGCGCGAGGACCATCAGGCCGATAATACTCACCGTGCCGCCGATAAAAGAACCCATTGCGGATATGCCAAGGGCCGGGCCTGCGCGGCCCTTTCGTGCCATTTGATAACCATCCAGACAAGTAATGATGGAGGCCGCCTCACCGGGGAGGTTCACCAAAATAGATGTTGTGGAACCACCATACATGGCCCCGTAATAGACGCCGGCAAGCATGATAATGGAAGCCACCGGTTCCATCCCGAATGTGACGGGCAAGAGTATGGAGATGGTGGCGACCGGCCCGATACCAGGGAGGACACCGATCAAGGTGCCGATCAATACTCCTAGAAAACAGAAGAAGAGGTTGGTTGGGGTGAGGGCAACACTGAAACCCAGAACCAGATGGTTGATGATATCCACAAGGCTAAATACTTAAAAACCCGCGGGGTAATTGCTGGGACAGCAACAGGACAAAGAGGATATAAACGCCCAGCGTAGTAACGAGAGCCACAAAAATGATTCTTTTCCAGCTTTTCACTTCAGCCACCAACATGGAAATAGCAAGTAAAAGAAACACGGTGACGAGCAAGCCTACCTCCTCAAATAAAAAGCCGAGGACCAACAGAAGCAAGACAGTGTAAGCTACCTTTTTCAATCCCCCTGGCTTAGAAAAGGGGACAACCGCCTCTCTATTTTTAAAGAATTTTAACCCTTGCCCTAAGATGATGAGGGAAAAGGCAATGATTAGAAGTCCTACACCCAAGGGCAAGAAGCCAGGGCCAGGTTGAGTGACACTCCCGAATTGATAGCCTGTTGCCAAGATGGTGAATAGGATCCCAAAGAGCAGCCAAAAAATCCCGCCTATTATTTCTGAATACCTCATACCGCTTAGGCATCCGCTCCCTTAAATCATTTGACCGGGCCCATCTCCTTGAGAATTTTTTCATAGGTCTCAAAACCACGGGTGACGTACTCGCCTAGATCTCTGCTGTTCCGATAGAAGATGGGGAAGCGGAGATTCTCCTTCATCCCTTTTATGAAGCCCGGCTCCTTCATCGCCTTGGTGAAGGCATCCTCAAGCTTCTTGATAATTCCATCGGGTATCCCCGTCGGCCCCATAATGTTCAAGATCATCGGGGTGGGGATATCGTACCCGAGGTCCTTCAAAATGGGGATGTTTGGGAACTCCTCGGCGCGCTGGTCGTTCAATATGAGCAAAGTTCTCTCCTTGCCTGCTTCAACCAGCGGGTAAACGATGGTATCGACGATAAAGTCGATGTGTCCTCCTAAAAGCGAGACATGCCCCTCAGGGCTTCCCTTAAACGGAATATGGGTCACCTCCAACTTTTCCTTCTTGAAAACCTGGTTGACAACAAAATATTGCATGCTGGTCGTCCCGGTGGATGCATAGGTAAGCTTTTTCGGGTTCTGACGGGCATAGGAGGTGAGATCCTTAAAACTCTTAAACGGCGAGTCCGTTCTAACTGCCACACTGAATAATGAATTTCCAAATTGGATGATGGGTTTGAGGTCCTTTAACGGATGGTAGGGGAGTTTTTCCAGAAGTGGCCCGATGAACACTCCGCTGTGCGCGCCATAACCGATGGTATATCCGTCCGGTTTGGCTTTGGCGATGGCAGCAACTCCAATGCTTGTTGCGCCACCGGGTTTATTGGCTGGCACAATCGGTTGTCCAAGGATTCTTTCCGCGTCCTTTGATATGAGCCGGGCTGCTATGTCTCCGGGCGCGCCTGCGAGCAGCGGTATGATGAGGGTTATCGGCCTGCTCGGATATTTGGCCACATCCTCCTGCTGTGCATACCCCGATTTCACCCAGAAAAGGGCAAGGCCAACGGCTAAGAAAATAGCTGGTTTTTTGGTGCATAGAAGCTGTTTCATATTTCCCCCTTTAGTTTAGCGAGGCTTGACGGACACGCGAGTGCTGAAAACAGTCGATCCCGTTGCCCTTCGACACCTGAACTTTAGAATCTCTATCGCACGAGGTGCGCTCCAGGGTTTTCGTTCGGGTCGGAAAGTATATGTTCCCGACTGAGGGCAGCAATTCGCATGCCAAGCAACGAGCATTGCTATTCTTTGATCGGGACGAGGAGCCAGGTAGTTTTAGCTGGAGTGGCGGTCGCACAACGAGGAGATCACCCGCCGGTTTCATTCACAAAACTTGGAAATAAGAAGAATCGTTTTCTTACTTCCGGGAATGAAAACCATGGAGCTCCTCATCCGCTGGAATTGAGAGATTCTCCTTTAACCCTTATTCCGACTATAGTATGCTCGGTCAATCCCTTCGGGAGGTGCTCTGTGAAAACTCTAGCCCAGCGGCTCGCGGATTTCGTTGTTGAAACACAATACGAGGATCTGCCCCTTGGGGTAGTGCATGAAGCGAAGCGAGTGCTTGTGGACTCCATCGGATGTGGCGTGGCTGGAATGACTGCGGAGAAAGGCAGGCTCTCGGCGGCGCTGGCCAGACGCCTGGGCGGCCCACCGGAGTCCTCGATCCTGGGCACCAGAGACAGAGTTTCTTGTGCCGCTGCCGCTTTTGCCAATGGCGAGCTGATTAACGCCCTGGATTTCGATGCCGTTCTGGAGCCCGCCATCCATGTCTCACCCTTCGTGCTGCCCCCCGCCCTCGCCCTTGGCGAGAGCAAGGGGGCTTCGGGCCGCGACCTCATCGTGGCATCCGTGCTCGGCCATGAGCTGAGCGCCCGGGTAGCATCCGGCCTTTCCAGTGGTAGAACCATCGTGGCCGAGGGGCCGGATCGGGGAAAGGTTCTCAGACCAGCGGTTCACGGTTATAGCGCCAACGCGTTCGGCAGCGTGGCCAGCGCTGGCAAAATGCTCAACTTGGAGGCGGATAAAATGGCAAATGCCATAGGGATAGCTGGCTACAGCGCCCCGATGCAGACGGGGAGCCATTGGCAACGCTGCGGGACCAGCGCGCTGATCAAGTACGGCTCGGCGGGCTGGATGGCGCAGCTCGGCGCCACGGCCGCCCTTCTCGCGGATACGGGCTACACGGGAGATTTGTCCGTGCTCGATGCCGATGACGGCTTCTGGAGATTTTCCGGCTCTGAGAGCTGGAGCCCCGAGAAAGTATCGAGCAACCTGGGGCAGGATTGGCATATTCTTAATATGCGATACAAGGTCTATCCCTGCTGTGGGATCATCCAGGGCTCTCTGGACTGCATCACTGCAATCGTTCACGAGAACAGCCTGGCCCCGGAGGAGATCGGAGAGGTCAAGGTATGGTTGGATCCCCTTTCCGAGCAACCTCTATGGCAGAGTCGCCAGATCGACAACGAGGTTCAGGCGCAGTTCAGCGTGCCGTATGTCGTGGCTGTGGCCGCTCACGGCTTGGCACTGGGCGCAGAGTGGCAGGACCCCGATACTCGGAAAAGTCCCAGGATCGCGGGCTTCATGGACAAAGTAAGCTTTGCCACGCATCCTGATTATGGCAGGGCTGCCCTGGAGGACGGCAACGCCCGGATGGCCAGGGTCGATGTACAGGCCAGAGGCAGGACTTATACCGTGGAGAGAAGCTATGCCCGCGGCGCGGCCACCCCAGAGATCGCCAGGCTCAGCGATCGGGAGCTGGAGGAGAAGTTCAGGCAGAACACGTCGGGCCTGCTGCCCCAGGATAGGGTGGATAAAGCACTAAAATCTATCTGGGAGCTGGAGGAGATGAAGAATTTATCCCATCTCATGGAGGCCCTCGCCAGATAGTTACTCCCTCATTTGAGGATCTCCCTGACTCTGGGTATCAGGTTTGGATCGAGATTAAAGACCTCCCTTACATTCGCCTCGAGCTCCGCCCCATCCAATGGATTAATATCCAACCGAGCCTTTTTCGCCTCGGCCAAGAACTCAGGATCCTTCATGGTATCCATAAAGGCTTTGCGCAGGATCTCAACCCTATCCTTTGGCGTTCCCGGAGGCAGGACATAGGGTCGCGCCGTCGGTCCGATGCTGTGGACGATAGCCCGTATTATCTTTCGGGCCTCGTCGGTCTTGGCGAAGTTTATAACGAGCGGAACATTGGGGAGGTCCCGATGCGGCTTCGCGATATTCTGGGCCAACATAATCACCTCACCAGAGTCCACCTCCTTGCGCCAGGTCGCCTTGAAGGATTCCCAGGCGTTGCAGACTCCCTGCACTTCGCCGCTGTGAAAGGCAAGCCGGATATCGGCAGTGCCCTTGTAGCCTGTGACAAGCTGTATCGGCAAGCCGATCGTCGCCGCAAGTATCTTAGGAATGTCGTCTGTCGCAGAGCCAGGGCCAACACCGCCGAGCTTTACGGGGGTTTTCGAGGCAAGCCACTGGTCCATGCTGGTGATCCCGGTGGCTTTGGATAAGCCGATCATGTAGTTGTCCTGCGTTGGTACACCAACATACTCGAACTTCCGCGAATCGAACTCGATCCCCGGCCTTAAGCTTAGGAACTGCTGTAAAAACAGGCCCCCGATGAAATGGCCGATCGTAAGGCCGTCTGGCTTTGCCACTTTATAAATATAGTTGGTGGCGATCAGAAAGCCGGCCCCCGGCATGTTCTCCACAACGATCGTGGGATTGCCGGGAATGTACTTCCCCATATGCCGGGCAATGGTCCGGGAATAGGTATCGTAACCCCCTCCGGCGGAAGCGCCCACGATGATGCGAATCGTCTTTCCCTTGTAGAAAAGTTCTTGCGCGGAAGCAGATGCGCTAAACGCAAGAGTGACCATAGCTATCCACAAATAAAAGAGCCTGATCATCATCAATCCCTCCTTGTGAACCGGAGACTAGCCCATATGGCGCCCGTACGTCAACCTGATGCCGGCGCATCCTCAGCCTTCGTGCAGTTGACAGAAACGCGCCGATTCGCATACGCTCAAGGTCGCTTCAAGTTTTTTGCCTCGGGCCTGTTCTCGTTTTCGGCGAGGTTCGTCAAGCCAATGAGCCGCCAAGATCTTATCGACGAACTAAAAGAAATTGTCGGGGACCGGTATGTCCTTTCGGCCAAAGAAGACGTCATCGTCTACGAGCAAGATGCCTCGATCCTCCAGGCGATGCCGGAGATCGTGGCCCTGCCTGCCGACGTCCAACAGGTTTCGGCCGTCGTCAAGGCCGCGCGCCGCTCGGGTGTGCCGATCGTTCCGCGCGGGTCGGGCACGGGCTTGGCCGGCGGCGCGGTCCCGGCAGAAGGGGGGATCGTGCTTTCCCTCGCCCGGCTCGATCGCATCCTCAAAATCGATCTCGCCAATCGCGTGGCCGTCGTCGAGCCCGGCGTCATCAACCTCGACATCACCAAAGCCGTGGCGGCCCAAGGTTTCTTTTACGCTCCCGACCCGAGCAGCCAGGCCGCGTGCTCGATCGGCGGCAACGTCGCCAACAATTCCGGCGGGCCCCACACGCTCGCCTACGGCGTGACGACGAATCACGTCCTCGGTGTCGAGGTCGTGCTGAGCGACGGAGAGATTGTCTGGCTCGGCGCCATGGTTCCCGATGCCCCCGGCTACGACCTGTGCGGCGCCTTCGTAGGCTCCGAGGGGACCCTCGGCATCGTCACCAAAGTCGCCGTGCGTCTGATGGCGCAGCGCGAGGCCGTGAGCACGCTGTTGGCCGTGTTCGACGACATGGACGGCGCGACCCGGACCGTAGTCGACATCACCGCTGCCGGCATCATTCCCGCCGCGTTGGAGCTCATGGACCAACTCAGCATCGAAGCGGTGGAGCGAGGCGCACCGGTCGGTTACCCGCGGGATGCCGCCGCGGTGCTGCTGGTGGAGATCGAAGGCGTGACGGAGCACACACAGAGGGCGATGAATCTCGCCAGCGCTCTGTGCGCGCGCAACGGGGCGCGGGAAGTAAAGAAGGCGAAAGACGATCACGAGCGCGAGCTACTGTGGAAAGGCCGCAAAGGCGCTTTCGGCGCCCTCGGGACGATCACTCCTAATTACTACGTCCAGGACGGGGTTGTGCCCAGAAGCCAGCTCCCCCGGATCATGCGCACGGTCGCGGACATCGGAAAACGCTACGGTCTCAGGATCGCCAATGTCTTTCACGCCGGTGACGGCAACCTGCACCCCAACATACTCTTCGATCTTCGCCATCCGGGAGAGCTCGAGCGGGTCATCGAGGCGGGGGCGGCCATCCTGAGGGCCTGCGTCGATGCCGGCGGGAGCATCACCGGAGAGCACGGGATTGGTCTAGAAAAGAAAGCTTACATCGGGCTTCTCTTCAACGATCAGGACCTGGAGGCCATGGCTCGATTGCGACAGTCCTTCGATCCGGAACGGAGGCTGAACCCGGCCAAGATTTTCCCGTCTCCTGCCGGCTGCGGCGAACTCCGGGTCGGCCCGGCGCGTATGCCGGCTGGGCTGTGGATTTGATCTTCCTTGCGGTGGACCGCCGTGACCCAACCCAATGAGGAGATTTCTGCCCTGCCTCCCGGGGCAGGATCAGCCAGGCTTGACTTACCCGAGCTTTACCAGTGCGTCCATTGCGGTCTCTGCCTCGACCAGTGCCCGACCTATCGGGTGCTCCGCCTCGAGCCCGAATCTCCGCGCGGCCGCATCCACCTGGTGAAAGCCGTCGCCGAGGGGCGCATCGAGCCTAACCAGCGCTTCGCCGAGCATCTCGACCTGTGTCTCATGTGCCGCGCGTGCGAGACCGCCTGCCCTTCAGGGGTGCACTACGGGCGAATCGCCGAAGCGGCTCGCGCCCTGCTCGGACCGCCGCGCTGGCCCGGCCGGGCTCTCGCGCTCTTGTGTTTCCGCCACCTCCTTCCCTACCCTACGAGACTCCGGTGGATGGCCTCTGTGCTGCGGCTCTACCAGCGAAGCGGCGCTCAGCGGCTGGCCTCCCGCCTCGTGCCGCGAAGAATCCGGGAAATGGAATCCCTGCTGCCGGCCGTACCCGCCCGGTTCTTTTCGCCTTCATCCGAGATCTTTCCGGCCCTCGGCGAGCGGCGGACCCGCGTCGCGATGCTGAGCGGCTGTGTCATGAGCACTCTTTTCGGGGCGGTGAACGAGGCGACCCTCAGCGTGCTCCGCCTAAACGGCTGTGAAGTGGTCATTCCCCGACGGCAGACCTGTTGCGCGGCGCTCAACCTCCACAACGGAGAGACCATGATGGCGAAGCGAATGGCCAGGAAAAACATCGATGCGTTTCTCGCAGCCGGCGTCGAGTCGGTGATCGTGAACGCCGCCGGCTGCGGGGCCGCGATGAAGGAGTATGCTCATCTTCTGCGCGACGATCCCGAATATGCGGCCAAGGCCGAGCGATTCTCGAGCCTGGTCAAGGATGCGAGCGAGTTTCTCTGGGAGCTTGGCCTTGCGCTCGCTCCCCGACGGGTCGAGCTCCGCGTCACCTATCAGGACCCTTGCCACCTGGCGCACGCGCAGCGCATCCGCAGCCAGCCGCGGGCGCTGCTGCGCGCGATTCCCGGCCTCGAAATCGTCGAGATGGCCGCTTCTGACCGTTGCTGTGGCAGCGCGGGGATCTACAACCTGACCCACCCCGACATGTCCCAGGAGCTGTTGCGAGAGAAGATGCAAGCGATTGCCGCAACCGGCGCCGACGTCGTCGTTGCGCCCAATCCGGGCTGCATGCTCCAGCTCGACTATGGCGCTCGTCGCTACGGTCCAAAGATAAAGGTCCTGCACCTGATGGATTTGCTCGGCCAGTCCTACGGCGCGGCCGGCCCCGCGTGACAGCCATGCACGGCTCCCTCGACAACCTCTGCGCAAGACTAGAGCAGGTGCTTGGGGCGGGATCGGTAAGGCGCGATCCCCTGAGCCTCAAGGAGCACTCCGTCGACGGCCAGGCGCCAAGCCTGATCTGCGTGCCGGCGGACGCGGAGCAGCTCGGCGCCGCGCTTCGGATCGCGAGCGAGATGGAAGTCGCGGTAATCCCGTGGGGCGGAGGGACCTCGATGAGGCTCGGCAACCCGCCCAGGGCGTTCGACCTGGCGCTCGCGCTCGAGCGCCTGAATCGAGTCGTCGAACACGACGACGTTAGTCTTACGGCGACAGTCCAGGCAGGCACGAAGATCGCCGCCTTGCAGGAGACGCTCGGGCGGGCGCGGCAATTTCTCGCCCTCGATCCGCCTCACCCCGCGCACGCGACCGTCGGCGGCCTGGTTGCCGCCAACCAGAGCGGCCCGCGGCGCATGGCGTACGGCGGAGTGCGCGACCAGGTGATCGGGATGAAAATGATTCTGGCGGACGGAACCCCGATCAAGGCCGGCGGCAAAGTGGTCAAGAACGTCGCTGGCTATGACCTGTGTAAGCTCTTCGTAGGGGCGCTCGGGACCCTTGGGATCATCACCGAGGTTACCTTCAAGATGGCGCCGATTCCCGAAAGCGCGGCAACGGTCCTGGCCCAAGGGTCGGTCGGCGAATGCCTTGGCTTCGTAAGCGAACTTCTGCGCTCCAGGTTGCTACCGGCGGAAGTTGCGATTCTAAATGCTGACGCTTTCGAAGCCACCGGAATGGCAACCGACACAGCCGCCGTGGCGATCTGGACCGAAGGTTTTACGGAAGGTGTCGAGCGCCACCTGCGCGATATCGGGCGGATGGCCCAAGGGGTTGGCATGGCCCCGGAGATTCTCCGCGATCGCCCGCATCAACACCTGTGGGAAAAGATCCGCGACTTCGGTGCCGGGGAGAACCTCTTCGTTTACCGACTCACCGTCCCACTTGCTGCTGTCGCTCGGGTCTTGATGACGGCCGAACGAAAGGATTTCCTCGCCGCACCGCTCGCCGCGCTCGCCTTTGCGGGCACGGGCACCATCCGGCTAGTGACAAAACCCGATGCGGCGCCAGCCGCGATCTTTCCTAAGCTTTTGTCCTTGGCAAACGAGCACGGCGGCCACGCGGTGATGGAGGCGGGACCACCCGCGCTCAAGGGCGCTTTCGATGTGTGGGGACCGTCCCCATCCACCCTGTCGATCATGCGCGAGCTAAAGCGCCGCTTCGATCCCCGCGGCATGCTCAATCCGGGCCGGTTTCTCGGCAATCTATGATCGCCGTAATACCAGACTGACACCACCCGGTAAGAGATATGGAAAAGGCGGAGATTGGCGGGAAGAAGTTGCCTTTGACGTTTAGTTGTTCGCCGCACGAGCCGCGATGTTCATCGCCCGCTCGATCTCTCTTTCCCGTTCTTCTCTTAGCTTGTGCCACTGCTGGTGCTCTTCCGGATCGGAGACCCAGGTTTCGAAATAGAGGCATTGGTGGCACCGGTAAAGCGTGACCTGTTTGTTTCTTACGCGCATGCTTTTGACTTCCATGCGGGACCTCCCAATTGCCCGAATGTGACGAGAAAGGCCGCAGCAACTTCCATGCCATTGTTTTACCGGATCGGATTATGCCCGGTTCCAAAGGCGAGAAGAGCAATGCAGGCGCTTGATTTATTAGAGTGTTTTTGCGGCGCGAGACCAGTTTTCCCTGGAGCGGATGCGCAACCCTATTCCGGGCATCTGATCGGACAAAGAAGGGCATTTATGGACAATTGTTACGTATTTTTGTCCTGAGGCCTTAGCAAAAGGTGCCGAAAAATGCGGCGTTGACAGGAATTGTCAATTTTCCCCGGCGCCCTTTTTATTACGAGATAAAAATCCCTGCCTCTATCCACATCTTTATTCGAATGCAGGGAATCGCCATCCCCATGTCGCTTTCTAATTGAACCAACGACTTCTCGTAGTCGATTTCTTCACGCGAGTGATCATGAATGGTGATTTGGGTTTTATTCAACGTGAGTCTGTGCGACTCCCCGCTGCACAAAATCTCCATTTCCCATACATCTTTTTCGCCGGCAATTTTTAGAATCTCGACCGGCTCACCCTCGGAACTAACTGGCTTAATCTTCATTTGAGCCTCCATGTCGCGGGAACGACGGCCGTGCAACTTTCATTACTGGATGAGGCTTGAAAAGGCAGCCCCATTTCGCCCATTTTGCAGCTTCCCGCGAACCGCCGCAAGCGGGTAGGGACCTGCTCCGTTTCGACATAAGCGTGCCGCGGCTCCCGCTACCGGCTGGTGATAATCACGACGCCGGCCACCATCAGGGCCGCTCCGAGAACGATCCGCAAGGTAACCTTTTCTACTTCTCTCAAGAATAGGCTGCTAAAAAGCACCGTGAAAAGCGGCGTGGTGTTAAGGAGTGGGACCATTACGGAAACCTCGCCACGGCTTAGTGCCATGAAATTCAGAAGCTGTGCCATAGCGGACACAATCGCGCCGGTACCAAAAAAGGGCAGGCTTTCGCGCTCAATTCGGACGAGGTTCATCTTTCTGGTCGCGAGCAAGAAGATCAAAAGGAGCGTCAGAGAAGTGGCGGTGCTGACGGCGGTTCCGACAAAGGGATCGGGAAGAATAAGCAATCCCCCTTTGCGCAGGTTCTGCGAAACCGCTGAGACCAGCGCAGCGCCCAGCGGAAATTGAATATCGAGAAATCGCCACTGGGCCTCACCGCTTCGCCGCCACGATATGAGCCATACGCTAGCCACAATCAGAACCGTCCCGCCATAAACCAAAAACCCCGGCCGCTCCTGCAAGAAAAGTACGGCGATGACAGCAGAAAACAGCGGCTCCACCCCGCGCAGGGGCCCGGCGCGGGAGGCCCCAAGGCGCGTAAGACCGACATAAAAGAGGATCCGCGCGATCAACGGCTGCAGGCAACCGCCCAATAAAAAGTAAAGCGTGGCCCGCGACCAGAGCAGATCGAGCGAGGAAAAGAGAAGGAGGTACATCCACAGGCTAAGAGCCGAAACCGAATAGCTCAAAAACGCTGCGGCGAGGATGTTCGACCGCCGCGCTCCCAGGCGCACCAAAACGGAATCGCACGCCCAGCCCGTAGCGGAAAGAATGGCGATAACCTCAGGCCACATCTGGCTTGCTTTCAAAGCATCGGGGCGGAAGCAAAGAGGTAAACCCAATTCCTGCGGACTTGCAAGCTGCGGCTGGAGGTTGTGGGAGTCTCCCCTCGATATCGTGCATGGCTTTCTCCTGGGCCCGATTTGAGGCTCAAGCCGACTGAAAGATTTCGAGTCGCGTGGCCGCCGCCCAGCGATGGAGGCGAGTAGGCAACCCCGATCCAGCCACCCGCCTATGGCTGTGTTCGATGAGGTGTGGTATTGGAAGACAGAGGAGAGGCCACAATGCACGAAGTAGATAAGCAATTGTTTGTGGGCATAAAGATTTCGTCGAAGCTACAAAGCGAATTGGACAGCTGCGCCCCGGGGACCGAGCGCTACTTCAAAGGGAATGATGTGGAATATCTCCAGATCGTGACGCTAGGGGAGGAAAAGCTTATCGGAAGGTTCCTGAAGGACGGCTTCCCCGTAAGTGATATCGACAATGTCAGCCGCAACGTCCGCAGCATCGTGACACTGATTACGCGCGGCCACCGAATCGACGAAGGTTCCGTCCACATCTACGTTCGTTAAGTTCGCGCTGGCACCGACTGCCCGCGGCTGCAAAGGGAGAGCATTTAGGAACGAAGGATTACCGGTTACTCAATCGAGGTCAATCACGATCTTGCCCATGTAAGCGCCGCCCTCGACCGCCTCATGCGCCGCCGCGATCTCCTGCAAAGGGAAGCGCATAGCGATAGCATTGATAAGCCTTCCCTCCTCCAGCAAGCGGACAATGTCGTTGCAGGCCTGAGCTTTAGCCTCTTCGGCCATGGAGTAGACAAGGACGAGCCGGATAGTAGTATTGAGCCTCATGAAGGCTGAGAAAGGCAGCTTAGGCTCAGGATTCCCCGTGGAGGAATAAGCGGCGATGACGCCGCCATTTTTAATTATGGCCAAGCTCACAGGGAGGTTCTTGCCAAAATCCACCTCCACGATCCGGTCCACACCTTCTCCTTTGGTCAGCTCTTTGATCCGTTGAGCCACGTCCTCCGTTTTGTAATTGATCGTATAATCAGAGCCTGCCGCTCTGGCATGGGCAGCCTTTTTTTCAGAGCTGACCGTGGCGATCACGGTAGCGCCGCCCCACTTTGCGAACTGTACGGCGTAGTGGCCGACGCAGCCCGCTCCACCCGTGACCAGGACGGTTTTGCGGCGTACCGGACCGTCAACGAAGACGCAGCGGTGAGCCGTCATTGCGGGAATGGCTAGACAGGCGCCTTCGGCAAAACTCACGCAGTCCGGCAGATGCACGGCCTGTTGCGTGGGTACCACGACAAACTGAGCCGCGGTCCCGAAAGGTCGCTGCCAGCGCGCATTGTACGTCCACACCCTCTCGCCAACACGGGACTCCTCGACACCGGGACCCACCTGATCGATTATCCCCGCGCCATCGCTGTGAGGGATAATGCGGGGAAAGGACATGCCCTCTGTGGAACCGCTCCGCCGCTTGGTATCGGAAGGATTCACTCCGGAGGCGTAAACGCGCACGCGGACCTCTCCCCGTCCTACCCCCGGCTCCGCCATTTCGCCGGCTTGAAGCACTTCCCTGGCAGGGCCGATCTTTTCGTACCATGCTGCGAGCATAACACTCTCCATCACTTTGAGACGTCAGCTCATTTACCGGCAAGGCCGCTTCACAGACTATCATCGAAGTGAACGCCTCATCAAGACTACCGGCCTCAAACAAATCGTTTCGCGGCAATCGGTAGCACCCTTTCCGCCTCCGACTCCGTCCCTTCTGAGACTCGCAGGCGGGGAGCGGCAGCGAGACAAAAAATGAACAAGTCATTTGCGTCCGGATGATCAAATTGATGCGTCGTTGAATTCGATCCTGATGTGGAATAGCATTTATCGTCGAAAAATAAGAGATAAAGCAGAAGCCACAGGTGAAGGTTGGGAGGTCTCCAATGCTTGTCCGTGAACTCAACCGCGGCAAATGCAAAACCTACCTTATCGCCTGCGAGAAGAGCCGGGTAGCGCTCTTAGTCGACCCTATTAGGGAGAAGGTAGACCGCTACCTTGCATTTCTCTCCTACCATACGCTGAAACTTGAAGCGGTCATTGACACTCACACTCACGCCGACCACCGCACTGCCGGTTTTGAACTTAAGGACTTGGCAGGCGCCAAAGTAATCATGCACCGCAGAGCACCCGCTCCGCATGTCGACATTCACGTTGAGGATGGCGAGATGATTCCCGTTGGAGATGTGCAGCTTCAAGTCATTTACACGCCTGGTCATACCCCCGATAGCATAAGCCTCTATGCCGGAGACCGCGTATACACCGGTGACACTCTTCTCATCCGTGGGACCGGGCGGTGTGACTTTGCTGGTGGGGACCCCGGGGAACAGTTCGACTCGGTCACGCAGAAGCTCTTTGTGCTGCCCGACGAGACCTTAGTTTTTCCTGCCCATGATTACAGGGGCAACACACAGTCCACGATTGGGGAAGAGAAGCGTTTCAATCCGCGCATCTCAGGCCGGACGCGAGGAGAATACGTTGATCTTATGAACAACCTAGGTTTACCGCTTCCGGATAAAATTCAGGAAGTTCTCCAGCCAAATCAATCCGCTTTGGATGACGATCGACTCCGTTTTCCTTCCTTAGCCGAGTTAAATCAAGTCCGTCAGCTCACTCCCAATCGGGTGCAAGCACTTCTTGGGACTTTCCCACTCCCCGTTCTTCTCGACGTCCGCGAACCGGAGGAGTACACCGGCGAGCTTGGCCACATCCCCGGAAGTATCCTTATCCCTCTTCAAGACCTCCCCTCACGAGCAGGTGAATTGGAGGGGTACAAGGACAGGCAGATTATTGCCATCTGCCGGGCCGGGGTGCGCAGTACCACGGCTGCGGCCATTCTTACTGGTCTCGGCTTTGAGCAAGTCTCAAATCTCAAGGGAGGAATGCTGGACTGGAACGATCATAATCTGCCGGTGGACATGTAAGCTTGCACCTAGGCCCAACCAGGATAACTTGGTTGACAGGCGGATTGAGCAGTGAAAAGATCGCCATTGCACAGAAAAAGCGACCGTTTTCCGCTGTGGTTGCGGAGGAGGCGAGACTATAGCGGGCGTGGATAGGTCGGAGCTTCGCCTGGGCCTGCGTGAGAACTGGCAACAGTTTTTGTTGTTAGTTCTCATGAACGCCTTTGTGGGCGCAATGGTAGGTCTCGAACGGACTCTTCTCCCTCTTTTAGCGGAAAAAGAGTTTGGAATCTCCTCCAGCACTGCGGCTCTTTCCTTCATAGCTGGTTTCGGTTCAGTCAAGGCTATCGCGAATCTTTATGCTGGAGGCTGGGCAGAGCGATGGGGCCGGAAGCCCGTTTTAGTCTTAGGCTGGTTAGCGGGCTTTCCAGTTCCTTGGGTAATAGCTTGGGCTCCTTCTTGGGACTGGATCGTGGTTGCCAATCTTCTTTTAGGGCTCAATCAAGGTCTGGCCTGGTCTATGACGGTGGTTATGAAAGTGGATTTGGCGGGCCCTAAACGCCGAGGGCTTGCCCTCGGGCTAAACGAGTTTGCAGGGTACCTCTCGGTCGCGTTCGTGGCTTGGTTCTCCGGATATTTGGCCTCTATTTACGGACCTCGTCCCCTGCCATTCGTGGTGGGAGGGATCATCGCCTTAGTCGGCCTTCTGCTGAGCGGATTTGTGGTGAGGGAAACAAAGGACTATTTAGCGTTGGAGCGAGGAGGAAACCCAGAATTGGCCGTTTGTGGGGAAGGAGTCTGGACAGGGCTTTGGTGTAACACGGTTCAGCGGTATGGACTGGTCCGCCTCCACCAGGCGGGCTTCTTTAATAATTTGAATGATGGGGTTGTCTGGGGTTTGCTTCCGCTTTTGCTAGCAGAGTCGAATCTCTCTCTCAGTCACACTTCAATTGTCGTTGCGAGCTATCCAGCGACATGGGGAATTCTCCAGACCGTCACTGGCCACCTATCGGACCTCTATGGAAGAGGCCCTTTAATCACGGGTGGTATGATGGTCCAGGCAATCGGGCTAGGCATAGTCGCTTCAGGTTCGACTTTCTTACCTTGGCTTGTTGCCAATCTCTTTCTCGGTGTCGGAACAGCCATGGTTTACCCTACTTTGATTGCTGCCATAAATGACCAAGTGAGCCCAGGTGAAAGGACCGGAGCTATCGGAGCGTATCGATTTTGGCGTGATGCAGGTTATGTCGCTGGTGCGCTGGGAGGAGGGGCATTGGCAGATCTCATAGGGTTGAGGGGCGCCTTTTGGGTTGTAGCTTGCCTAACGGCTTTATCCGGAGCCGCTAGCAGAAAAAAAAGGTTTTGAAGCGGTGCGTTCACGGCGCTTGCCATCACCGACTTTAAAAATTTTGCGTCTCCCGCAGCTCTACCGGTCCGAGCGCGTGAGCGAAGCTGATCTTGAGCAAATGTCTGCCTCTCACGAGCACATTCCGGTTCGTTGGCTAGGGTGAAGGGAGGCGCTGGCCCATGAGGGAGAAACAGCACGTTAGTCTTTTGTTCGCCAGACAAGGGATAAAACAGGTAAGTCTCGTGTCAAAAGGGGATCTACGATCATTGCGTCAGGTCTCGCCCGTCCAACTGGGGTCGGCGACTTCGCGCCAGCGACTGCGGATCCGGTCAAAAAGCTCTTTCGGCAACGGGCCGGCGTCCACAGCCGCGGCGTTTTGCTGAATTCTTTCGGGCTTCGTGGTGCCGACGATCGCCGTGTGGACTCCCGGCACGCTCAACGTGAAGCGAAGCGCGATCGCGACGGACTCCTTAAGGTCCAAGCGTACGAAATCGTAGTTCAGTTTTTGCAGGCGCTCCCAGTACGGATAGGCATAGGAATCTGCCGGGGACCTGCTGCCGGATTGCCACGCGACATTGGCGATGGGACGCTTCGCAATGACACCCATGTTACGTTTTTGGGCAAGCGGCAAAGTCGTCTCCAGCGCCTCCTGATCGGCGACGTTGATGGAGGTTTGCAAGGTATCGAAGGCCCCGCACTGGACGGCATAGAGAGCGGCTTGACCGTCGCCGCTGTAGCCGATGTAGCGCGTCAGGCCCCGCTCGCGAGCGCGCTGCAAAGCATGGATGACGTCACCCTTTCCGAGCTCGGCCTCCGAGCAGCTATGGAGCTGAATCAGATCGATGTAATCTGTCTGCAACCGGCTGAGGCTTCGCTCGATGGTCTTTAGGATCGATGACGCTCGCCAATCCCCGAGTCCCCACCCTCGCGGGTGTCCGCACTTGGTAAGCAGGTAACAATCCTTGCGCCGCCCGGCCACCGCCTGCCCGATAAGCTCCTCGCTGTTAATGTAGCACTCGGCGGTGTCGATCACGTTGAGCCCGATGTCGAGGGCGCCGTTAAGCATCCGCTTGACGGCGGATGCGGAGATGCCCTCGTAGCCGATTTCGGAGCCGCCAAAGCCCAGGGCGCTTACTTCCATACCCGTCCTGCCGAGCCTTCGCCTCTCCACGCTCGGTCTCCCTAAAGACGGAATATCAGGCTCGAAGAGTCAAGGTCAGCGGCCGGCGCGATCACGAATCCGCCATAGGTAGACCGTGCGCGAGAAGCCCGCCGGGTCCTTGACCTGTTCCACCCTCTCCGCCTTCCAATCCCCCATGTCGAAGGCATGCGAGACGACGCGGGCGCCGGCTCTCAGCTCCTTTTGAACTTTCGGCCTGAGCTGCAGGTTGACGCTCGGGAGCAGGTACATCGTCAGCACCGTTGCCGGCGAAAGGTCCACAGTGAGGATATCCTGCTCGCGGATCTCCGCGAGATGCTCGAGGCCGGCCTTCTTGATGTTCTCTCGCGACTCCTTGATAAGGTCGGGGTCGATCTCAAATCCAACCGCCCTGACGCCGAATTTCCTCGCTGCGGTGATGACGATACGGCCATCGCCGGAACCAAGGTCATAGACCACATCGCCTTTTTTGACCTGTGCCAGCTCCAGCATTCGGTCCACCACTTCCTGGGGCGTCGGCACGAAGGGGACGATTTTCTTCGATTCCCAATCTTTCTCCTGAGCATGCGAAACCGCGTGGCGACCGTCACGGGCCGGATCGAGAGCTGGCCAGACGATAGCCAAAACCGCAAAAAGCCCTGTTAGCAAAAACCACCGTAACTTTGCCATTGTGTTTTACCTCCGTTTGTTTCGCATACAGCCATGAAGTTTGAGAGGCTGCTGAAAAACTCTCCGTTCACCCTTCGACAAGCCTGTTCTGAGTAGCAGGCCGTTTCCTTCGACAAAGCTCAGGACGAACGGTCTGCATATCGAAGGACTCAGAGCCTGTCCTGAGCTTGACGAAGGAGCGAACGGAGGTCCTGTTGAAATCATTGATGATTTTCCGTTCATGCTGAGGCTCTCGAAGCATGAAAATCACTTTTTCGGCAGCCTGTTAACTTCGTCCTCGCTGATGAAAGCCGCGAACGAGGGGAGTGCGAGCGAGGCTGCGGACGTCCGATTACAAACGGTACGACTCATGGCACGAACCTATCGGCCGCAGCCGAGAGCGCGCTCCCCCGAGGGAGCTTAGCCCATCGGCCGCGTCCGCCTGAGGCGGATCGGCCCCAAGGAGCTTCCGAGAGAATCCGCTAGCCGATCACGCTTCGAATCCCCTCGGCGATGCGCGCCTGCGACGGCGCGATAAACTCTTCCAGAGGCTCGCTGAATGGTACGGGAACATCCAGCGTGGCAACCCGGCGGATCGGCGCCTTGAGCTTATCGAATCCTGCCTCGGCGATGCGCGCCGCAAGCTCCGCCGCCACCCCGCAGCTCAGGTGGCACTCGTCCACGATGACGACCCGGCGGGTCTTCTCCACCGACGCCATAAGGGTCTGAAAATCGAGCGGGACCAACGTGCGTGGGTCCACGACCTCGACCTGAATTTTCTCGCCGGCGAGACGCTCGGCAACCTCGAGGCAGCGCAAAACCATATAGGAGGTGGCGATAACGGTCACGTCGCTTCCCGGCCGCTTTACCTCCGCCACCCCAAAGGGAATCGCTTCCTCCTTGTCAGGGAGCGTTCCGCGCGTCTCCAGGAGTTGCACATGATCCACGAAAATCGTCGGGTTCTCAGTGCTCACGGCCGTCTTGAGCAGGCCCTTCACATCTCTCGGAGTCGACGGAAGAGCGATCTCAAGCCCCGGCGAGTTCCACAGCATCGCCTGAGGGCTGCCCGAATGCTGGGCCGCGCCGCCGCCGCGAATGCCATGAAAAAAATGGAACACCACGGGAGCGCGCGTTTGGCCGCCCGACATGTAAAATGCGTTGGCGGCCTCGTTGACGACCTGCGGCCAGGCCTCGTAGATGAAACTGCCCGTGCTGAGATCGACCACCGGCCTGAGTCCCGCCATTGCCGCTCCGATCGCCAGCCCGCAGAACCCGAGCTCCGAGATCGGCGGCGACACTACCCGATCGGGAAAGGCCTTGGCGATCTCCTGGAAGGCCCCCCGGTGCGGGCTCAAGCTTAAAAAGGATCCGCCCATAAGGTGAACCCTCTCATCTGCGGCAAGGATTTCCCGCAGCGCTTCCATCTTGGCTTCGTAGTAAGCTACTTCACGCATCGTCGTTCACCCACCAACGATTGGATCAAGAAGGAACGTATCGCGGCTAGGTGGAAAGGGCCCCGAGCTTCCATTTCAGGAGCTCGGCTTTCTGTACTTTTCCGGTGACTCCCCTGGGAAGTGCCGTGAGGATATGAATCTGGCGGGGATACTTGTACGCCGCGAGGCGGCCCTGGCAATAGGCGGAGAGCTCCTCGGCTGAAGCCGTCGTTCCCTGCTTGAGACTCACGAACGCGGCCACTTCTTCCTCCAGAACCGGGTGCGGAAGACCGACGACGGCCGCTTCGGCAACCGCCGGATGGGAGAGCAGGACCGCTTCGATTTCCTGGGGAAAAACCGAGTAGCCTCCCCTGAGAATGCGCTCGCGCTTTCGCCCCACGATTCGGACCAAACCATTCGCCGAGATCGTGGCGAGGTCCCCGGTCTTAAACCAGCCGTCGACCAAAGTTTCCTGCGTCAACTCCGGATCGTTCAGGTAGCCGTCCAGGGCCGCAGGGCTTTTGATCCAGAGCTCACCCATCTCTCCCGTAGGGAGCGGCTGCCCCGCGTCATCGACGACTTTTATCTCCACACCCGGGGCGGCCCGGCCGATCGCATCCGCCCACTCCTTGGGATCTTCGGCCACGTAAGAAATCGGCCGGTAAAGCTCCGTCATTCCGTAGCCGCGAAGAATCCGTGTTCCCGTGCGCTGACGCCATTCTTCGACGATCTCGAAGGGGCAAGGTGCCGCGCCGGACGCCGCCACCCGAAGGCTCGAAAAGTCGGCGCGCGCAATCTCCGGCGCGCTAAGCAGCCGGCGAAACATCGTGGCCACTCCGGGAAAAACCGTGACCCGGCGCTCGCGGATGGTGTCAAAAACCGCCTCCGGGGAGAAGCGCTCCACAAGGGCGATGGCAGAGCCGGTAAAGAGCGGAGCGAGCAAGGCGCCGCCCATCCCGTAGGAGTGGGACAGCGGAAGAACAGCCAACACGACATCCTCGGGCGTGAGCGCCAGCATGTGCGCCCACGACCGACTGGCAAAAGCCAGCGCAGAGTGAGAAATCAGCGCGCCCTTGGGTTGCCCCAAACTCCCCGAGGTGTACGAGACCAACGTGGGTGAGCTGACTTCCACCACGGTGTCCCAGGATCCCGGTTCGGCCTCGACGTCCTCAAGCACGAGTTTCGGGTTCAAATCGGCCATGATCGCGGCGCGCTCCTCTTGCTTGAGCAGCGCGCTTAGCGGGGCGATGGTCGCGCCGAGCTTCCAGCCCCCGAGAAGGGCAGCGATAAAAGTCCATCGGTTCGACATTAGAAGGGCGATTCTGTCGCCCGATTGAATACCTTTCTTCGCCAGCCAACAGGCAAACCCGGCCGTGCGCGCGTGGAACTCCGCGTAGCTCAGCGAGCCTCCGTCCCAGATCAGAGCGGTCTTGTGCGGGAAGCGTGCGGCAGTCGCCTCAAGGAGACAAACAAAATTCTTAGCCACGAGAGGATAAGCAGTAATCGTCGAGGTTGATCCGCTGGTAGACGTCTCGCGGGACCCGGTTTCGCGGCGTATATTCGGCGAGCGACGGTTTGGCGGTGGCGTCCACCCCCCACTTGGCCGTGTAGCCGTCCTCCTTTGCCGACGGGTCGAGGTCCGAGCCCCTCACGTGAGAGACGACCGTGATGTCGCGGTCGGGCTGGCAGCGCGTCGCGATCGCCCAGTTCACCTCCCGGTCGTTGAAGATATCCACGTCGTGATCCACGACGATCACCCGTTTCATGTAGAGATCGGCCCCGAGAACTGCCAGGATGACGTTGTTGCCCTGCCCCAAGGTCCTTTGTTCTATGGATACAACACAGGTGAACGGGGCAGGAACCCTGACGGCGTTGACCGTAGGCACCATCGCCCGCACCGCGCGGTAGATATTAGCCTCGATCGGCACGGTGGAAAGGAGCAGATGATCCAGGTGGGCGACCGAGATGTCCTGGAACAGCGCGTCAGCCCGGTGCGTGATCGCCTTGACCTTCACGACCTCGCGCTGGCGCTGTCCCAAGCTGTAGCCGGTAAATTCGCCAAAAGGGCCTTCGGGCGTGCGCACCCGCGGGAGAATCTCGCCCTCGATCACGATCTCGGCATGGGCAGGGACCAGGAGCTCGGAAGTCTCGCAGCGGACAAGCTCCAGCGGCTCGCCCAGAATGCCGCCCATGATGGCGCGCTCGTCCTCGTCGATGGAACCGATAGCCAGGGCCCCGAGCGCGATGGCGGGGTGGACGCCGACAGCGAAGGCAATCGGCAGCGGCTCACCCTTGGCCTCGGCGTTGCGATAAAATTCCCAAACATGCTTCGAGGGAGTGACGTGGATCGAGGTTTTATCCCGACCCTGGATCATCAGGCGGTTGTATGCGCAGTTCCAAGTCTCCGCCTCCGGATCCTTCGTAAAGGAGATCGCCGCCGTAACGTACGGCCCGGCGTCCCGCTCGTGGTGGACGATCTGGGGGAAATCAAGAAGATTCACCTGATCGCCTTTTCGGATCACCTCTTTCACAGGGGCGCGGGAAACGACCTTGGGGGGAATCGGCTTGGCCATGGCGTCAAGGTAGACCCGCAGCAAATCCTGCGGGGCGGCGTTCATGGCCAGGGCAATGCGGGAACGGCTGGCATGGAGATTGGTGAGGACGGGAAGCTTGCTTCCTGTGACGTTCGTAAACAGGAGGACCGGGCGGCGCTTGGCCTCCTGCTCGAGCTTGACGACGAGGGCGGTGATCTCGTAGGCCGGGTTGATCTCCTTCGTGACCACCTGGAAGTCATCGGGTTTCTTCGACTTGACCAGCTCTAAATAGCTTCTTAGATCTTGCGCCATTTTTTTGAGGTTATCTGATTGAGAACAGGGATGTCAACGAGATCATTCTAGCCGATGGCGACGAGTTTTCTCCGGCCGCTGTGGCCGTGGAGGATCTTTACGGCTGTCTTGGGGACTGAAAAATGGCGGGCCAGAAGTTCGACCACGGCGCGGTTGGCCTTACCGTCTCGGGCCGGGGCGAGCACGGATACGAGGTACTCGCCCGCCGAGATTTTCTTTACGCTTTCCTGGTGGGCCTGCGGTTTAGCCGTAACCCAGATCTTAAGCGCCATGGTCACGTCGGGACCAGCGGGGCTCGCGAGGATCGTGAGAGCCGGCGCTGCGATCATCGCATTGTGCGTCAGTCCAGATCGATATCCTTGAGCGGCTTGGTGATCGGCTCCTCCTTGGCCTTTTTCAAGAGCTCTTGAAACTTTCGATCCAAGACTTTTCCCTTGCTCTTTTCCGCCTCACGGAGCTGCTGGTATTTCTCCTCCCGGCGGGTCGCCTCTTCCTTCAAGAGCCTTGCGGCATCCTTGAGTTCCGCTACCGGAGGCGGCTTAGCGGGAAGCTTGGTGTCAAGGACCACGGCTAGCGACGGATCAACGGTCAGTACCGCGCTGCAGCAGGGGCAGGTTATCTGGATAGTGGAAGGTTCTTTCTCGGACATGTTTAACTCCTAGGCAACAGGCACGAGGCATGAGGCAACAGAAGGGAATTTCTTGCTCAAGCCTACCGCCTCTCGCCTCACGCCTAACCTCTTAGTTCGATCTGCTCACCGTCAGGGCCACGAAAAACGACCCTGCGCCAGCCCTTCTCGCGGGGCTCTCTGGCAGCCGTGTCATGGGGCGCCCTGACCATCTCCACCCCGCGTCTTTGCAGCTCAGCAACGGCCGCGTCAAAGTTCTCCGCCTCCAGGCAGAAGTGAAAGCCCGTCATCGAGCCGTCCGATCTATGGGTGAGCTCTAAAACGGTATCACCCAACTTGAGGTAGGCGATCTGAAGCCCCCCGGTCCCGGCATGTTGAAAGTATTTCTTGAAGCCGAAATGGTTCTCGTAAAAGTCAACGGAGCGATCGAGATCGCCTACGTGAAGCGCCACATGATCGATCCTTCGAAACATCGCCTCCTCCTACGATCCGAGCCTCAGCATAGTACTTCAAGAGACACTTTTGCAAGCAACAGGAAGGCGCTTCCTCCCAGAGTGGTGAAAAACTCTGTTTACAGGCTGGTCAAAAAGGTCCCAGCTGCGAGGCGCGCGAGAAACCGACGAGCGGAGGCGTACTTGAGCAGTACGTTGGAGCGAGGCGGTCGAGCGCAACGAAGCAGATGGGCCTTTTTCAACAGCCTGCTGCATTCCGACCCCAGCCCCATGCCTAAAGCCAGACGCGCAGCTTTGCACAAAAAAGCCGCCGTCAGGGAACCATGCGCCCATTCATCCTCAAAGGAATAGTGTCGAGCCAAGAGCCAAGATCGGTCCTGGGGTAAACCTATCTGGAACAATTGAGCAGCGTTTTGACAATTAGCCCCGAGAAGTCGGAGATCTTCGGCGAGACGGCCTGCGGCAGTAATTTTGCGAGAGGCATTGTGAATGCACTTAAATCGACCGGTGGTTAGACACTCCTTGCTTGCGCTAACCCTCTTATGGTGACTTTTCCACCAGACTGGACCTCGACAGTAAGCTCGTAGCCCTGAAGCAGGGACATGCCGACTAGGGGTGCGGTTTCGGCCTC
>JACPAM010000183.1 GCA_016180805.1 Deltaproteobacteria bacterium
TTTTGTTTAGACAATCAAAGGCCGACAATCGGCCGGAAAGGAGGTGAGAAGAATGAAAAAGGTTATTTTCTTCGTGGCGTTGCTTCTAGCTCTCAACGCAGTGGCCCCAACTGCTAATCTTTTGGTTAGCGATGTCTATGCCTCAGAGAGCAATGTTGACGATCTCTACCGGGGTGACTAATTGTCCAATTCTGGCCTACTCCGTGAGGAGGGGTTAGTTTTGAGGCTAACCCCTCCTCGCCCTGCCTCAAAACCCCGAATAGCTTCGAAACAATCCGTACTAACCGAACAGACTCTACTGTCCCACTGAAAGAGTGGGACTAGAGAAGCCCGGATCTCTCTTGTATGGTTTCCCCAGATGGGTTAAACAACTTCTCCTAGAATAAGGACCCGCAAGGGCACAAGGCGATCTACGGATTCGCGAGCAAAGGATCCGTAGGGCAAAGCCCAAAGGGGGTGGCTATGAGAGTCTCGTTGTCGCGTACCCTGATGATATCGGTGCTTTTCGGCGCCATGCTTAGCCGGATACCGGGAGCTGAAGCCAAGACCTATATAGCCTATATCTCTGACTCTCCCAGTGGTTCGGTAGTTTACTGGATGGCCAACGACGCCGGAATATTTAAGAAGCACGGGCTCGATTTGGAACTGATCTTTATAAACGGGAGCGTCCGCGGCATTCAGAGCCTCTTAGCCGGAGATCTGGGTTACACCGGTGCTGTGGGAACAGCGGCAATCAACGCAAGGCTTGCTGGAGGAGATGTCGCGATTATTCAAAGCCAAATGAACACCCTGCCCTATTTCATTATCGGCAACCCGAACATCAAATCTCCTGAAGATCTCAAAGGGAGGTCTGCGGCCGTCCATATTCCCGGGACATCAGCCGACTTTGCTCTGCGGCTGGCTCTGACGAGAGTGGGCATCGCGTACAAGGACATCAAAGCCGTCACGGTAGGAGGTGGTCCTGCCCGAATGGCGGCCGTTACGACTGGGCAGTTGGACTTTACCGTCGTCACCGAGCCAGAGAAAATCCAAGGGGAAAAGTTCGGCCTCAAGGTCATTATTGATATGGCGAAGCTCAACGTCGCCTTTCAATTTAACTGCGTGGTTGCGACGAGGAAAAGGATTCGGGAGAATCCTGGTGAGGTCCGGCGAGTGGTCTGGGCGATGGCAGAGGCGATTCACTTCTACAAGACCAACAAAGAACAGGCCATCAAGATCATGGAGAAATATACCCGAGGCCTGAGCCGGCCGGTCCTGGAAGGGGCCTATGCGGCCAATCGCGAGCTTTTAGTGGAGGATACCTATCCTACACTTGAGGGGTTGAAAAACACGTTAGAGATCCAAGCAACGTTGGATCCCAAGGCTGCCAGGGCCAAAGTGGAGGATTTCGTCGATCTCCGCTTCGTCGAAGAGATGAAAAAAAGCGGCTTCGTCAACCAGCTTTACGGTAGACGCTAGCTCGATTGTGGGCGGCCGAGCAAGGAGGAGAGCATGGCCTGGGTCAGGATGGTGGAGGAGAGCGAGGCGGATGGAATCGTCAAGGAAGAGTACGAGCGGCACTACACGCTGATCAAGAAAAAGGGCGGGGTTGCGGAGATCATCAAAGTCTTCAGTCTTAGACCCGACCTGCTCAGAGCGCGCGTGGAGTTCGGTAACGCCATGACCTTCGGCGGCTCCGGTCTCGGCCGCTATCGTGAGGAACTGATCGCCACCAGCATCTCCGCCCAACTGAGCTGCAAATTCTGAGGGATCGAGCACGCAGAGTTTCTGCGTCGCGACGGGCAGGCGGACATCGAAACGGTCGTGGCCGTATCCACGGATTGGCGGAAAGCGCGCCTGACACCGGCCGACTACGCCATACTAGAGTTCAGCGAGAAGCTGACGGCAGCGCCGAGCGCGATTACCGAAGGCGATCTCACAGGACTCAGACACCAGGGATTTTCCGACCGCGTTGCCGCCGCATACCGCAACTTTATCACCCGAGTTGCGGACGGTTTGGGCGTGGAGCTGAGGCGGGACGGGGCGTACGTCTCCGAGATTCTTCGAGCCTTCGGGGTGAGCGAAGCCGAGGTCAAAACCACGATCTATGGGGACCGCCAAAAAGCCCGTGAAGAAAAATCTCCACCCTCTCGCTCCAGGCTGGCGGTAGGGACGCTCCCGAACACGGCTCGAGGCGTGTGCGGCATCGACACTCCACCATCCGATAAGCCCCGCTTCAAAGAGCTTTTCGGGGAGACGATGCAACTGAGCGGTTCGCATCCGATGCGCCACCTTGCCCAGGCCTTCGGCACCAGGCCGGACGCGCTCAAAGCCACGCTGGAGTTCGGCCGGCTGCTAGGTATGGGAGGGTCTGGGCTCGGGCGCCGCCTGGAAGCGATCATTGGACTGGTGGTCAGCGCGACGGCATGGATGCCGTACGCCGGTGTGCACCACGCCCAAGCCCTTCTCGATGCCGGAGGAACAGCGAACGAGGTAGAAAAGCTCGTTCAAGATCCCACCGGCGCTTCCCTCACCGGGCCAGAGCGCGCAGTAGCCCGCTACTCAGAAAAGCTCACGCGTGAACCCGGGACAATGGCACGCTCGGACCTGGAGGCTGTGCGCCAGGTGGGCTTCGCCGACCGCGACTTGGTGACGATCGCGGCCAGTGCCGCTTTTGAAAATTACCTGGGGCGAGTCGCGGCGGGCGTCCTGGTCCGACTCGAAGAGGACTTGACGGCGCAGGCCGTGCGGCCATTTTGACCCACGCAGGGCCCGTCCCGGGGCGCGACGCTGGCAAAACTGACAACCGAAAGGGGCAAGCGATGACTAATCAAACGGAAGTCGAGGAATACAATTACAGCGTCTTCGTCGGGTCCGAGGAATTCGTGTCTTTCCGAACACTCTTGCCGGTCGGTTCTTCGGCGCCGGACTTTCAGGCGACGCTGCTGGAGACCGGCCAACCGATGAAGCTCAGCGAATACTGGAAAAAGCGGGATGTCCTGATTGAGTTCGGCTCCTTGACCTGACCGTACTGCGCGCTGGCGGCGCCGGCGCTGGAACCGATGGCCAAGGAGTTCGCGCGCAAAAACATCGACTTTATCTTTCTCTACACCCGCGAGGCGCATCCGGGCGAGAACTATCCCGCCCACCGCAGCTTCGAGCAAAAGCTTGCCCACGCGCGAGCCTTCCGAGAGCATTTCAAGGTCGAGCGGCCGATACTGGTAGATGATCTGGCTGGGAGCGGTCACAACCTCTACGGCATGCTGCCGAACATGACCTACCTGATCGGGCGCTCAGGTAAAGTGCTCTTTCGCGCCGAGTGGACTGATCCCCCGACGATCGAATACGCGATCAACTACGTCTTCCAATCGAGATCACGGCGCCGGGACGGACTTAGGCTCGCCCCATTTTATGCCGAATTCGTGGGCTACCGGTGGAATGATCCCGCCAAGTTTCAGGAAGGCCTCAGGCGCGCCGGGCAGCAGGCGGTCGATGACTTCGCACGCACCACGCAGCGATGGCAGAAGCAAGGCCCCCGGCCGGGACGAATCGAACTCAGCGAGTAAAGCCCCAAATGTGGCGCCGGCCGTTTCGGCGTGCACTTTTCTGGTTCCGGGGAGCCGTTATACAGACCGTACCCTGTTATAAGCTTGACATCGAACGGTAATCCGCTTAATGATTCTGCTCTAAACGATTCTTTTATGCTCCCTTGGGAGCGCCCTATCCCAAGACGGTCGCCCGCTGGACGATGAGCGACGATCACTATGAATTAGACGAGGAGGAATAGGCCCACATGCGATTATTCTTCCAACCAGGCAACTCAAAGCGTACGCTGATTTTGCTGGGGACTATCCTGATGGTTTTAACTCTGGCAGGAGTGACGAGCCGTGGACTCGCCGCAACTAAAGTCTCGTTGGCCCTCGATTTTGTCATTCTGGGTCGTCACGCGCCTTTCTTCGTCGCCCTGGAGAAAGGCTTTTGGGCCGAGCGCGGACTCGAGGTCTCGATTAACCGCGGCTTTGGCGGCTTCGACACCGCGCGTCGGGTAGGGCAGAAACAAACCGATTTCGGCTTCACGGACATCGCGGCGGCAGCGCTCCTGCGCAGCCAAGGGATGCGGGTGGTCCAGGTTGCTGTGATGTACCACAACTGGCCGCACACCGTCTTTGCCAAACCGGAGATCAAGACGCTGAAAGAGCTGGAGGGGCGCACCTTCGGGACTCCCCCGGGAAGCACGGGGATGCAGCTTGTGTCCGCGTTTGCCGAAGTCGCCGGCATCGACTGGAGCAAGGTTAAGGTCGTCAATTTGGACATCGCCACGCAAAATGCGGCCCTGATCAGCGGCAAGGTGGATGCGATCTCTACCTTTCGCTTCTTCATCCCTTTTTTCCGCTCCAAGATTCCCAACCTGAGCATCTTTCCCTGGAGCGACTACGGCTGGAAAATGTACAGCAACGGTATTGTGGTCCATGAAGATACCCTTGCCCAAAAGTCCGACGTCGTGCGGAGCTTCGTCGAGGGAGCGCTCCTGGGGTACAAATACGCCATGGAACACCCCGACGAAGCCGTCGACGCCCTGTTGAAACACCGACCGGAGATCGCGCGCGACGGGGCCAAGGCGGAACAGCCCTTCATCAAGGAGCTGGTGATGGCCCCCGAGGTGGCCGAGCATGGCCTCGGGGCTTTCGACCCGGCCAAGGTGCGCTTCAGCTTCGACATTCTTTACCGTTACCTGGACCTGCCCAGGACGATCACGCCGAAAGAAGTCTACTCTGACCGATGGCTATCGCCGGTTAAGCCGTAGGAGCGATCGATGGCGGACCTGCGCGCCTTAGAAGGGGCAACTCCCGAAGTTGGCCGCTCAAAGCTCAAAGGCCTCGGCCGCGACACGCTCGGCCAACGCTCGGCCCACGCGCTGGCTAGACTCCTCTCGCACTCCGCGCTGGCGGTGGCGCTTCTGTTGCTTTGGCAGCTCACCACGACACTGTTTCAGATCAACCCCTATATCCTTCCCTCGCCCATCGTCATCCTCAATACCCTGGTGAACTCCCTGGATTTTCTGGCGGGCCACATGCTCGTGACGCTTGAGGAAACCCTTCTCGGGTTCCTCCTGGCCGGCGTCGTTGGCGTCGGCCTGGCGATGATTCTGGGGCACTTCCGCTGGCTGCGGGAGTCCAGCTACCCTATCTTGCTGTTTGTGCAAACCACGCCGAAGGTGGCGCTGGCGCCGGTGTTGCTCGTTTGGTTCGGATATGGCCTGCTTCCGAAGCTGGCCATGACGTTTCTTTCGGCTTTCTTCCCAATTCTGATTAATTCCATGGCGGGCTTTACCGCCATCGACGAAGAGCTGCTCTATCTCACACGGGTCCTCGGGGCCAGGCCGTCACAGGTATACCGGAAGGTCCGCTTGGCCAATGCTCTGCCGTATATTTTCGCGGGGTTCAAGGTGGGGATTACGCTCGCCGTGCTCGGTTCAGTGGTGGCCGAGTTCGTATCGTCAGACCGCGGGTTGGGGTTCATTATCGTTACGGCACAGGGGCAGCTCAGAACAGATCTTGCCTTCGCCGCCATATTCCTGCTCGCGCTGATCGGCCTCGGGCTGTTCTTCACCCTCGAGCTATTGCAGAGGTTGCTCATGCCGTGGCAACCCAAGGAGGTGTAGCATGGCGCTCAGCGCCGCGGGATCGATACCGCCCGATGCGGTGGTCAAGGGGCTAAAGGAGGCGCGC